>NZ_VPDJ01000004.1:0-87870 GCF_013417755.1 Acinetobacter sp. YH12231 | reverse complement strand
CGCGACTCATGAGTGCTCGGTTATATGCGGGCCAATTGGTTGTGCGGTAGATTTTGTGTGTAGGCTTCTTCATTTGAAAATTATATCGCTGAAAAAGCCTTTACAGATAGGTTTGTGCAACAAAGCCGTTTTTTTGTAATAATATTTATTTAAAGAGTGTGATTGTCTATTAAAAAATAAACCCGCATTAAGCGGGTTTATTTCAATCTCAAAAGAGATTACATATTAGGATAATTAGGACCACCGCCACCCTCAGGTGTTACCCAAGTAATGTTTTGAGACGGATCTTTGATGTCACACGTTTTACAGTGTACACAGTTGGCCGCGTTAATTTGGAAACGTTTAGAACCGTCATTCTCTTCCATAATTTCATAAACACCAGCAGGACAGTAGCGCTGAGCAGGCTCATCCCATTTTGGTAAGTTCACATGTACAGGAATAGAAGCATCTGTCAATTTCAAGTGAGCAGGTTGGTTCTCTTCATGTACCGTATTTGATACGAATACTGAAGACAAACGGTCAAATGTAATTTTACCATCTGGTTTTGGATAATTCGGTTTGAAGTTCGCAGCATCGACAGTTTTTAAAGCGCTGAAGTCGGGCTGTAAGTCATGCAGCGTGAACGGCACTTTAAAGATGTTTTGATCAACAAAGTTGAACGCACCACCCATCCATTGACCAAACTTATGCATAGCAGGGCCGAAGTTACGAGAGTTATATAACTCTTCTTTCAACCAACTGTTGTTGAACTTGTCTGTGTACGCAGTTAACTCTTTAGCGAAGAAGTCTTCACCTTCAGTCACACGTGCAATGGCAAGGTCACCACCTTTTTCCACACCCGCAGCAATCGCTTCAAATACAGCTTCACCGCACAGCATGCCTGATTTCATTGCTGTATGAGAGCCTTTGATTTTCGCAAAGTTTAGGAAACCTGCGTCATCACCAATCAAGCTACCACCAGGGAAAGTGAATTTAGGTAATGAGTTGAAACCACCTTTTACAACCGCACGTGCGCCATAAGAAATACGTTTACCACCTTCAAGATATTGCTTGATCAGTGGATGTGTTTTCCAACGCTGCATTTCCATAAATGGATACATGTGTGGATTTGTGTATGACAAGTCAACAATCATACCCAACGTCACTTGGTTGTTTTCAGCGTGGTATAACCACCAACCACCTGAAGAACCTGTTTCGCTTAAAGGCCAACCTGCACCGTGCATCACCAAACCTGGCTTGTGTTTAG
Organism: Acinetobacter sp. YH12231; assembly: GCF_013417755.1. NCBI lineage: Bacteria > Pseudomonadati > Pseudomonadota > Gammaproteobacteria > Moraxellales > Moraxellaceae > Acinetobacter > Acinetobacter sp. YH12231. The sequence continues at coordinate 86,624 of NZ_VPDJ01000004.1, read as the reverse complement.
CAGGATCGATTTCCCAAAGTTCTTTAATACCAATACCGTAATGTTGCGGATCAGCATCTTTATCTAAGTTGAATTTTTGGATTAAACGTTTACCCAAATGACCCCGACAGCCTTCAGCAAATAATGTGTATTTGGCATGAAGTTCATAGCCAGGAGTAAAGTTATGCGTTGGTTCGCCATCTTTACCAATGCCCATGTCACCAGTCTGAATACCTTTCACAGTACCATCTTCGTGGTAAAGGATTTCAGACGCTGCAAAACCTGGGAAAATAGACACTTCTAATTCTTCAGCTTTAGCGCCCAACCAACGAACCACATTACCTAACGAAATAACATAGTTGCCATCGTTATGCATGGTTTTAGGCACCATCCAATGTGGTGCTTCTTGTGATTTTTCATCAGACAATAAGAAGAAGGTTTTATCTTCAGTCACAGGCACATTTAAAGGTGCACCTTGTTCTTTCCAATCTGGGAACAATTCATTCATTGCGCGAGGTTCAAGCACAGCACCTGATAGAATATGCGCACCCACTTCGGAGCCCTTTTCCACGACACAAACGGACAGATCGTTTAGGTTATTTTCAATTGCAAGTTGACGAATTTTAATCGCAGCAGATAGGCCGGCAGGACCTGCACCGACGATAACTACGTCAAACTCCATCGATTCACGTTCGATGTGTTCCATGTAGGACTCCTCATATTTCGGAAGGTGGCATCCATTCAATTCATTTAAATGGTGCTGCCATGAGTGTTCTTAATGCCCAGACACAATTTTTCTATCGTGTCTTTGATATTGTGGGCTAGTATAGTTTTAAACCGAGTTCTAGCCAATTGGCTGAATCATATTATTTTTCCGTCACTAAGGTATTTATTAGGCGGATGAAGCAGCAATTGAACGAAAACCCGACGAAAAAATTCATTAATAGGGATGATAGAAATTTAATGAACATTGCACAATACTTAAAAGATGGACAGTCCGGTCACAAAAGGTCAATCCCTCCATTAGATCAATGGCATCCAAAGCATTGTGGTGCAATGGATTTGAAGGTTTTAGCCAATGGAGAATGGTGGCACGATGGTCAATTGATCAAGCGGCAAGCACTCATTGATCTGTTCTCAACCGTGCTTTGGAAAGAAGATGGGAAATTCTATTTAAAAACCCCTGTGGAACAAATTGAAATACAGGTGGAAGATGAGCCTTTATTTGTCAATCAGGTGGATCACGTTGAGATTGACGCTAAAAACTATATTCAATTCACCACAACCACCCAAGACCTGATTATTGTTGATCAGGAACATCCGATTTTTATGCGTGAATATCAGGGTGAACTACGTCCTTATGTGCATGTTCGTTTTGGTATAAATGCCTTAATTCAACGTGCTGCATTTTTTCATTTAGTCGAGATGGGTGAGCTGCTTGAAAATGAGCAAGGGGAGTCCATTTTAGTGTTACAAAGTGGTGATTTGCACTTGCAATTAGGCACCTGAGGTTTAAGCTTTCCACCTTGTCATTCTGAATCTAAATTAAAGTGACCTTATGACCGCCATTCATCCCATTTACCCCTTAAATGTACCCATGCCAAAAGCGACTGCTGATGCGCCTATTGGGGTATTTGACTCAGGTATTGGTGGTTTGTCTGTTGCGTTGGAAATTGCACGTTATTTACCGAATGAACGGATTGTTTATTTTGCAGATACGGCACATGTCCCTTATGGCCCGCGTCAAGATCAGGACATCCGTGAACTGACTGCACATGCGATTGAGTGGTTATACCGTCAGGGGTGTAAAGTCGCGGTGGTGGCATGCAATACGGCATCGGCATTTAGTTTGGATTATTTGCGTGAACACTACGGTGAAAATTTTCCGATTATTGGCTTGGTTCCAGCCTTAAAACCTGCGGTATTACAGACCAAAAGTAAAACTGTGGCTGTCCTCGCAACGCCTGCGACTTTTCGGGGTAAATTAATCAAAGATGTCATGCAGCGATTTGCTGAACCTGCAGGGGTGCAAGTTTTGTCAGTGACTTCTTTGGAATTGGTGCCCTTTGTTGAAGCGGGGGCGCAAATGACTGAGCCTTGCCTGCAGACATTAACTGAGATATTACAGCCAGTTGTAGATGCAGGTGCAGATTATTTAGTGCTTGGATGTACGCATTACCCCTTCCTAAAATCGGCAATTCAGTATATTTTTGGTCAGAAGCTGACATTAATTGACTCAGGATTTGCGGTTGCACGACAAACAGCCCAAATTTTGATTAAAAATGAGTTATTATTTGAGCATAACCGCCAAGATTCACTGCGTATCGAATGTTATGTCAGTGGAAATAATGCGGAAAACTTAACACCTGTGGTAGCACGCTTAATTCAAGATGATCAAATCACTTGGAAAATCTGCAATATTCAGGCGGCAAGTTTAGAATTTTAATCATTGTGATTGAACGATTTTAGATAAAACAATTTAAATCTATTTGGGGTAGTCATGCTGTATGTTTCAGCAACCACTTTTTTGAGTGCTGGATATAGCGTGCAACGGGAAGAGGATCTCTAATGCTCGATAAGCGTTATCAAGTATTCATTTCCACATCTGGCAGTGAAATGCAGCCAGAACGGATCATATTGGCACAGACTCTTGTAGGGATGGGTTTTTTCTCTTGGGGGTTGGAACAGCGCACACCATTAAGTACGGCTTTTGCGCGTCGTCAAATTGATGACTGTGATTATGTGGTGATCTTACTGGGTAGTCAGTATGGCGAGCAGTCTGTTTCAGGTGTGGGTTATATGCACCTTGAATATATTTATGCAGTGACGAAACAAAAGCCGGTCATTGTGTTTATGCATGAAGATCCAAATTCACGTGATCTTTCTTTGCATGATGAAAAGCCTGAGCTACGTGAAAAATTCAAAGACTTTCGTAAGCTATTGCAAAATGAAGTGGATCAAGTCTTTAGCTATCGAACCTTGCGTGATTTAGAAATGGCAGTGCGATTGAACATGCCGCAAATGCTAGAGCGCTATCCTGTTTCAGGTTGGGTTCGTCCGCAAAATACCCAAGCTTTGCATGATGAAATTGATCGCTTAAAAGCCCAGTTAGTTCAACTCGAAACAGAATCAGGAAAACGAGAAGTCGACCCATTCCTGAGCTTACCGAAAGTGTCTATGCATGAAGTGTTCTCTTTTGAATATCGCATGCATGCCTATCAAGACGGCAATTTTAAAGAGCTGAAAGTTCAGAAAAAAATGACTTGGGCACAGTTGCTTTCGATTTTAGGTTCAACTTTTGTCAATCCGACCCCAGAAGAGTTTTTCTCTAAACGCATGAATGAATTTCTAAACGAAACAGGTTTGGAAGATGCCCGCGTTGAAATGCCTCGTGCGCATGCGGTTGCTCGTGCTCAGGTGAATATTCGGGCTTTGCATAGTATCAAGAGTCAAATGCGTCAAAATGATTGGATCATTCCAAATGGACGTGATGACCGTCAACGCATGTTGTGGCAAGTGACCTCGAAAGGTCAAAAACTACTGGAAAGTAATTTGTTGGATAATGATCGGGTTTTCCAATTTAAAACTGTATATTAATCTGTTTTATAAAATAGATAAAAAGCTGCTACATTAGCGTCATTCAAATTGATGGAAAAAGTGTAATGTTGTCTGCCGAAAAAGCTAAAGTCACCATTATTCTGGCGAACTTAGGCACGCCTGATGCGCCAACTGTGCCCGCAGTGCGTCGTTTTCTGCAACAGTTTTTGTCAGATCAGCGGGTGATTGAAATTCCAAAACCGATTTGGCAATTGATTTTGCGTTTGTTCATTTTGCCATTTCGACCAAAGCGTGTGGCGCATGCCTATGAAATGGTTTGGGGCAATGATTCGCCTATGCGTGAAATATTGTTGGCGCAAGTTGACGCTGTAAAAGCACATTTAACTCAAGCGTATCCAGAATTTGAACTGAAGGTGGTTCCTGCCATGACCTATGGCAATCCAGGCATTCAAGCAGCTTTAGATCAATTGGCACAGCAGCCACAAGACCACATCGTCCTGTTTCCACTATTCCCACAATATTCAGCAACATCGACTGCACCGCTATATGATGCGATCGCACAATGGATTCCGCAGCAACGCAATTTGCCGGGCTTGAGTATTATTCGTGATTACTATCAGCACCCGCTATTTATTCAAGCTTTAGCGCAAAGTGTGCGTGATTATCAAGCGGAGCATGGGGTCGCGGATAAGTTATTGATGTCTTTTCATGGCATTCCACAGCCTTATGCAGACAAGGGTGATCCCTATGCTGACCGTTGCCGTGTAACAGGACATTTAGTCGCGCAAGCGCTTGGTTTAACTGAAGATCAATATGAAATCAGTTTCCAATCTCGCTTTGGTAAGCAAGAATGGGTGAAACCTTATACTGATGCCACTTTGGACGCATGGGGCAAACAAGGCGTGAAATCGGTACAGGTTATGAGCCCTGCATTTTCAGCGGATTGTTTGGAAACGCTAGAAGAGTTGGCGCTGCAAAATGCTGAAATTTTCCAAGCTGCAGGCGGTGGTGAATATGGTTATATTCCTGCATTAAACGCGCGGGATGATCATGTCGCATTGCTCAATTTATTACTTCAAGCTAATCTTGATGCCTTAAAGCAAACATTAGCCCATTCATCGCCTTGAGGTTTTCGCCCTATGTTGCAAGTTAAAATCGTGCCCGTTACGGCATTTCAACAAAACTGTTCCATTGTTTGGGACTCTGAGTCGAAAGAAGCGGTCTTGATTGATGCAGGGGGAGAGCCTGAAAAATTAAAAGCCGAAGTTGAAGCGCTCGGTTTAACGGTCAAAGCCTTGTGGTTAACGCATGGCCATTTAGACCATGCAGGTGCGGTTGGGGCATTAACCCAAGCTTGGAATGTTCCAGTGATTGGCCCGCATAAAGAAGATGCGTTTTGGTTGGACATGATTCAGGAGGTTTCTGCGAAATACGGTTTCCCGATCCCTGAAAATGTCCATGTGACCCAATGGTTGGAAGGCGGCGAAACCTTGAAGCTGGGTGCAGAAGAGTTTGAAGTTCGTTTTGCACCGGGGCATACACCAGGTCATGTCATGTTCTATAACGCAAAATATGCCGTGCTTTGGACGGGGGATGTGTTATTTAAAGGCTCGATAGGCCGGACAGATTTTCCACGCGGTAACCATCAACAATTACTCGACTCCATTCAGCGTGAATGTTTTAGCTTGCCGGATGACACGCAGTTTATTTCAGGGCATGGTCCAATGAGTACCATTGGTTATGAAAAACAACATAATCCTTTCGTTGCTGGTAAAGCGGGTTAAGCAACTAGATTGAGAAACTTAAATTAACAAAACAGGAATCCAAACGGATTCCTGTTTTATTTACCTAAATAATAGGGTTATGCACTTGAGTCCTTAGAATTGGTCTTCTTCACGGCCACCATCGGCCTGAGGTGCATCTTGTGTCGGCAGACGATATTCATCATTGGCCCATGCACCGAGATCAATCAATTTACAACGATCTGAGCAAAACGGGCGATATTCATTATTTTCCCAAGTCGTCAATGCGCCGCAGCGTGGACAATTCATGGTGGTGGGCATGCTTAACTCCAGCAAAAACGGATGATTCAATTAGGCAAATACAGTCGCAGTTGTTAGACTTATGCCGTTCTGTTTAGTTTGATCTGTTTATGCCTATTCGTCAATTTCAAGCGCAGCGTATGCGAGCTCCCCGTGATTTTCAGCCGATTGATTCCACGCCGATTTGTGTGGAAATTGGGGCTGGTAAAGGTAAACATGCATTATTGTTTTCAGCCAATCACCCTGAATTTCAATTGATTGCTGTTGAGCGGACACGTGAAAAATTTGTGGCAATGCAAAAGCAGCATCAACTTGAAGGGCAAAGCAATTTAGCTCCAATTCATGCTGATGCATTGCCTTGGGTAGTACATGCCTTACATCCTGCGCAAGTACAGCAATTCTTTATTTTGTATCCAAACCCTGAACCGCATAATCCTGCACAGCGCTGGTTAAATATGCCGTTTTTTGAATTTTTATTGTCGCGTTTGCAGCCGGGTGGTCAGATTACATTGGCGAGTAATATTCCTGAATACATTGAGGAAGCGCAGCAGCAGTTAATCGATGTTTGGAAGCTGCCTTTTGTTAAAGAACGCATTGCAGAGACTTCAGCACGTACACACTTTGAGATTAAATATCTTGAACGTGGTGAACTCTGTCAGCAGCTAATCATTACCAAGCCTGTAGATTACACCACACGTTTTGATGATTTTCAGCCGCTACAAGGTATTCAACCCACCGAAGCATCTGCGGAATAATCGGGCATGACTCAGCGTATTGCAATCATTGGGGCAGGTCCTGCGGGATTGATGGCAGCGGAAGTGCTTAGCCAATTTGACTATGACATTCATGTTTATGAGCAAAAACCATCGGCAGCCCGTAAATTTCTAATGGCGGGCAAGACAGGGCTGAATATTTCGCATGCAGAACCCATTGAACAATTTGTGCAGCGCTATGATCAAGTGGAATGGCTGAGCCCATGGGTTAAGCAGTGGGATGCAGCATGGATTCAACAATGGATGATGGGACTGGGTATTGAAACCTATATTGGTTCATCGGGTCGGGTATTTCCTATTGAAATGAAAGCTGCGCCTTTGCTGCGTGCATGGTTAAAACGTCTCAGTCTAGACGGGGTGCAGTTTCATTATCGACATCAAGTTTTGGACTTACAGTCCAATCAGCTAACGATTCAAAACCTTGTTGATGGATCAAGCCAAGCGTTTGGCTTTGATGCGATTATTATGGCATGTGGGGCTGTGTCTTGGTCACGTTTAGGCAGTGATGGCGCATGGCAAAAATGGCTGCAGCCTGAGTGTATTGAAGCTTTTCAGGCCAGTAATGCCGGTGTGGAACGCGTTTGGTCGAAGTTTATGCAGCCCGTGTTTGGACAGCCTTTAAAGCGGGTCAATGCATGGGTCGAGCAAGCCGAGCCGACCCAAGGTGATATCATCATTTCACACTATGGACTGGAAAGTGGATTGATCTACAAACAAGGTCGTGCTTTGCGTCAACAGGTGAAATCTGCTCAGCCCATGCAGCTGACTTTGGACTTATTGCCAGATCAAAGTGTTGAACAATTGGCTAAGAAATTACAGCCTTCGAAAAAGCAATCTTTAACCAATGTTTGGCGTAAAGCCGGTTTAGATGTGGCGAAAGCTGCACTGGTCCGTGAACTGGTGGATAAATCTTTGTGGCATGAACCTGCCTTACTTGCTGCGAAAATTAAACACTTAAATATTCAACTTGACGGATTTCGCCCGATAGATGAGGCGATTAGCTGCGCAGGTGGTGTGAAGCGTTCAGTCCTAAATGATGGCTTACAATTGAAGAGCAATCCTTTTGTATTTGTCTGCGGAGAAATGTTGGATTGGGATGCGCCTACTGGGGGCTATTTACTGACAGCCTGTCTTGCGACCGGTCGGGCAGCGGGTGAAGGGGTTCAAAACTATTTGGTTTCTTTGCAGAACTAAGCGCTTCAAATTGTCACAATCTTGCTGATGAGTTGTGATATTTTGAGATGAAATTCTTCTAAGAAAGACCACTATGCGCGTACAAGAACAATATACCGGAAGCTGCTTGTGTGGAGCGGTTTGTTATGAGATCAATGGTCCGATTGGTGAGATCGTGCAATGTCATTGTTCTCGGTGCAGAAAAGCCAATGGTACGGCATTTGCGACCAATGCCCCGATTGCCAAAGCAGATTTTAAAATTGTGGCCGGTGAGCAGTTTCTGAAACAGTATGCGTCCACGGCCACCACACAGCGCTGTTTTTGTTGTGAGTGTGGTTCGCCGATCATCAGTATTAAGGCTGAAACGCCTGATTATTACCGCTTACGTATAGGCACCTTAGATACACCTCTGACGCAGAAACCAACCTGTCATATCTTTGTCGCATCCAAAGCTGAATGGGATGATATTGCAGGTGATTTACCGCAATATGCTGAACGACCATAGCGCAAATTAAGATTGAGCAATCACCTCAAGGGCATGAATTTGCCCTTGACGTTGAGTTTTAAGTTCGTGTCACCTTCTCATTCATCCACGTTGAATTTGGGTGAATAGATTGCAACAGTTTGGAAGATTAAGGTTGTCGAGTTTTTTGTAGTTCAGGATATTGTTCCTGCCAATGTCCCAATTGTTCTTGTGCATGAATAAACTGGCCGAGACCTTTGACACTATCACTAGGATTTTTTAACTCGCCATCGGCTGCTTGATTTTTCTCACGATAAATTTGTGATTGATTGTCCCAGTACTGATACATCAAGCCTTGAATATAACGGCCTTGCTCAGTTTTCATTTCGAGTTCTTTGAGCATATTCAGTGCTGACTGGATGTTGTCACGCTTACGCTGTGTAGCAAATTCATCGGTGAGTTTGCCTTCCTCACGCAGTTTCATCAGCTCATCTTCCATCTCATCGCTAATTTGACTAAAGCTCTCGTCATATTGCGTCAGAAGCGTGAGGTCGTGTAGATCATCTGGGGTCTTGGCAAAGTTTTTAATAGGATCACTATTCAGCTCTTTCATGATTTGATCGTCGGAACTGATTTCACTATTTTGTTCCACCGTTTTTGATGATTTTTCACATGCAGTGAGTCCTAAGACTGTACCCATGAGGAAGATGACACTGAGTTTTTTAAAAGAGATAGGCATGAGCATAATCGTGTCCTAATGTGTTTTTCTAAAGATGTAGACATGCGTGATATAGGGGAAATCAATCAAATCCTGTGCAGTCTTTTGGGTTGATTCAGCCACGATATTTTCAAATTGTTGTTTCAGTTTTTGTTGTTCATCCGTGCTTAGCGCTGCAATAAAACTGGTGGACAATAATCTTTTGGAAACCACGTGTTCCACTGTACCATGATGCACTTGTTGAAAGGTCGTTTCGGCAATTAATTTAAATGTTTGCTGCTGCTCAAACACTTTTTGCCATTGCCCACTATGATAACGAGGTGTGTCACCTTCGAGTTCACTCAAGACATCAGCGAGTTGTTTGACCCAATTGACTTGGATATCACGCTGGTTCCAAATCAATACAAGATCCCCATGGGGAACTAAGATACGACTGATTTCATTGAGGGTTTCAGGGGTGGCAAACCAATGAAATGATTGGGCACAAAATACCGCTGCTACAGAATGATCATGCAGTGGAATCTGATCACTTTGGGCGGCTAAAGTTACAATATGCGGATGTTTTTTCTGCAATTGTTGCAGCATTTCATGCACAGGTTCGATCGCGGTGATATTTTCACTGAGTGGGCGAATATACTCGAGAAATTTGCCTGTACCTGAGCCTAAGTCCACCAGATGGGCTTGAGGGGCTAAAGCTAAATGTTGTTGTAGCCACGCACTGATTTCAATCGGGTAGTCAGGGCGGGCTTGTTGATAGAGTTCAGCTGCAGAGCTAAAGCCTTGTCGTGCGGCAGGATGTATTGAATGTGTCATATTCTGCACTTTTTAATCTGTATGGCCTCTATAAAATAGCATATTCGGAACAAGATAAACTTTGAATGCAACAAGGAAGGAAAAGCGTGACGCAACAAGGACTGGAGCAAAGTACAATGGAAAAGCACATCATTTTTGAAGATGATCAAATTCGTGTCATTTTTCAGCCCGGTAGTTCTCGTGAGCTTATTTTCTCCTTCGGTGATTTGATTACCCGCGCCAAAGGTTTGAGCATCAATGCCGAGAAGTCTTTGCAAAAATATGATTTTAATGTGATCGGTGTGATGCCGAAACAAAAATCGTGGTTTCCAGCATCATCAATGCAGCCGATGTATCAAGCCATCAAGCCGATCCTCGAACAATTTGAGCTGCGAATTGCCTATGGTGGTTCCATGGGCGGCTATGCTGCCATTAAGTATGCCAATTTATTTGGATTCCATCGTGTGGTCAGTATGGTGCCGCAGTACTCCATAGACCCTGAAGACATTGTCGATACACGCTATGGCATGTTCTTTCAACCTAATCTGCATGCCAATATGCGAGTACTTGCTGAAGATGTATCGACTACACGCGAATATATCGTGGTGTATGATCCTTATTGTCCAGAAGATCGCGCTCACTTTGAAAAACTACAGGCTTTAATTCCGCATGTGCATGTGTTGCATCTGCCGTTTACAGGGCATGATGCCATTGCGGTATTGGCGAGTTCAGAACTGTTAAATGATTTCTTAAGACATCCTTTTGATGCGCCGTATTTTTATCAAAAAATGCGTCGGGTTAAGAAAAACAGTAAATTCTACTATCGAAAAGTCATTGAAAATTTACTGACACGCCATCGTGATGCCTTGGGTGAAATTTTAAAAAGCAATTCGTTTCAGCTTGATCCACAATTTTTTGATGCCAAACAAAAGCAGACCTTATTACGGGTATTGTTTAATAACAAACAAGTCAGTGAGCAAGATCTGCAAAAGTTGGGGATCACAACTTTTGTGCCACAGGATAATCGTAACCTGTTACTCGACCAGTTTGAACATGGTTTAGTGTTTAATGTGATTAGCCAAAAAATTGAAAGCTATGCAGCCGGTGTGATTGCGCTGAATCACAAGTTTTTGATCCCTTTGCAGCCGAAGGGCACAGGCCTGGTATACGTACAAGTCCAAGATGAGCGTTACATGGTGGTGATGAATGACCGTCAGGTAATGAAATTGGTCTTAGCTCAAGATGAGCTTGCGACTGGTATGCATCCGATTTTAATGCAGAAATATGTGGGCTATTACACGCTGAACTATAAAGAACTGCGTTTGAGTAGTGATGAATTTGGTCAAGTCTTCTTTGTGGAAAACGCCGATGCATCTTGCCAGTTTGTGGTGCAACCCGAACAAATTTAAGCTCGACATTGGATTGAAAATCCAAAGCTTGCTAATTTGTAGGAAGAGATTATGATGAGAGAAAGGTAGTATAAAAAACAATCATACTGCCCAAAACATCATAAGGAATATGAGGGGTATCAGTATGCATTCAACACAGATGCTTGCTGTATTATTCATCTTAGTGCTGACCATGGGTTCAGCCTATGCACAGGGGGTTAGTTCAAGCATACTGATTTTTAGCAGCAGTATGTTGTTGCTTACGATACTGACCATTTATGTCATACTCAAAATTCGAAATTCACTGCAACATCATCTCGATAAACCCGCGAAATAGCGGGTTTTTTATATGCTGTTCGATTGCACTTTGGTGCATCACAGGTTTTAATCATTCACAATCAAATCTTTATAATCGGCCAGAAGGGAAGCAGCCATGAAAGCGGTATTTCTAGATTATCAGTCTCTAGATAAACAGGACTTAGATTTTAGCGGACTAGACGCACAGTTTGATGAATTGACACTCTATCCCGCAACAACGGCTGTAGAGGTTGCTCAGCGCATACAAGGGGCTGATGTGATTATCAGCAATAAAGTACACATCAATGCTGAGCACATGCAGCTCAATCCGCAATTAAAACTGATCTTAATTTCTGCCACAGGCACCAATAACGTTGACCTTGTACACGCACAGCAACAAGGCATCGTGGTGTGTAATTGCCAAGCTTATGGCACCGCTGCGGTCGCACAGCATACCTTGATGTTAATGTTGAACTTGGCGACATCATTTCGACAGTATGATCGGGCGGTTCAACAGGGAAATTGGCAAAAAGCGGATCAGTTCTGCTTACTGGATTTTCCAATTATTGAGTTGGCTGGTAAGACTTTGGGGATTGTCGGCTATGGCGAATTGGGGCAAGCCGTGGCACATTTGGCTAAAGCTTTTGGCATGAAAATTATGATTGGTGCACTACCGAATCGACCTATGGTGGCTGAGCGAGTGGCCTTTTCTGAGATGCTAGCGCAGGTCGATTTTCTGAGTTTGCATTGCCCTTTAACTGATGAAACTCGTGATTTACTCAATCATGAAAGCTTGGCTCAAATGAAAGCATCGGCCTTTGTGATCAATTGCGCACGAGGTGGTGTTGTCAATGAATCGGCATTAGCTGAGGCATTAAAATCAGGAACGATCGCAGGCGCAGCAACCGATGTCTTGACGGTTGAGCCACCAAAGCAGGGCAATGTGCTGCTCGACCCAAGTATTCCAAATTTAATTATTACCCCACATAGTGCATGGGGAAGCGTCGATGCGCGACAACGCATTGTGCAGCAATTGGTGGAAAATGTAGAAGCCTTTAAAGCGGGGATGGTCATTCGACAGGTCAATTAAAATCGAGTTTAAGGAACATTATTTTGAACAATGCTCCATATAAATAGGGATGTCTATGCTGGTCGATCTTGCCAATAAAAAAAGTTTAAGATTATTTTGCATGCTGATTCTCTTTACCACATGCATCTCTTGGGCATGGTACAGTTATGTATTAAATATCAGTGAAAGATATTTATTCCAGAACCCTGATTTTGAAGTTCATAAATTCATGCCGATCTTACAAGTTGTGTTGGTTTCGTTATTTTTTATTGTGCATTTCGTCTTGGCGCTTATTGATTTTTTAAATCGCTATTGGTACTGGGGGCTATGGCTGGTTGTAGTACCTATTATTGTGGGACAGGTCTATTTTTCTGTCTTTGGATTGGTTGCTCATATTGATCATTTATCAGTCTGGGTTGACTATCCATTTTGCCTGTTGATGCTTATTCAAATCTGTACAGCATCGTTTGTACGTAGGCGATATCTCAAACCTGCTCCTTAATGCTTAATTTAATAGCTAAATTTGAGTTGATGAAATTCACCTATTCGCTAGGTAGATCTTAGAGAATATGTAAAGGAAGCTTCTAGCAATTTTTCAAAAATTTAGCATTGAAATGATTTTTGATCCGCTCAAATTCAAGTTTAGTCTTGATACTGTTTGGCATCATGATTCGTAAATAACTTTTTTCGAGTTTAAAAGGCTCTTTGGTATTGGGTACAGGATTAAAGCCACCATTTGGATAAGTCAGATATGTTTCATAGGCACGTAAAATCTGACCTTTGTGAAAATAATAACTTGTTAGGCTTTGATAGGATTCACCAAAAACATAGAGGTTTATTTTGCATTGACCATCGAGTTGATACAGTGTCGCTTCATTGCCTTCAGTCGATTTGTATTCTTCGTCATCTAGCATCTCTAAGGTTTGTAATAATTTACCTTCGGCATCATGGTTATATTGGTGAGAATTGTACAATTGGGGAAAAATGGCCTGCAACTGTGGATAACTTTTTAACAATTGTGGAAAACGTTGTAAGCCAAGCACAGAGCCAACACAGAGCAGAATACCAAGCAAGATACCAAATAAAATTCGCATTTTTTTCTCATTAATTCATTGTTTTTATAGGCATAGGCCAAAGACCAAAAGCATTCAATTTTGGTTTTAAAAAAGCCCAACCAAAGTTGAGCTTTTAAATGTGCTGTTAAATTATAAATCAGTCACTGGATACGTCGTAGACGTCGAACTCGATGGATAGCTACTTTGTGGATATTGATTACTATTTTGCCCCGCATTGTTGCTTGGAGCCGTATTGATTGTATTGCCTGAAGACGGTTCACTCAACGACTGTTGGCTAATGGGCGCAGGTTGGCTGGTTTTGCCTGTGATATTTTCACGGGTTTGCTTCAATTTTTCATTGACGTTTTGAGTGGCTTGCTGTGCACCCTGATCAACCTGTTGTACTGTATTTTGAGTAGCAGTTTTCGTATTGTCCCAAGCTTGGTCAACCGAAGGCTTAATTTTAGAAATTCCACGTTCAGTCATTTCGCCAATATTTTTAGCAGCACCGACCACGCCTTCTTGGGCTTTATAGGCCCACACATGCAATAAATTTGGATTATCGCCATAAGGGCTCACAGGTTTTTTCGCTTGTTGCTCAGTACTTTGCGCTGCTGTGTTTTCTTGTGCCCAAAGCATGGGTGTCGTGAATATTAAGCTTAGGCATAACGTTGCTTTTAATGAAATTTTCACAGCTTCACCTCTGAATTTTATAGATTTTCTATCTGATGAACGGTTTTAACGCATTATAGGAAAAATTGCAGCGAAAAAAACCTGCCGTAGCAAAATCAATACAGCAAATGACAGCTTTGTACACGTTTGTATTTTGCCTAGGGTAAAAAAAAGGCCCACTGAAGGGTGAGCCTACTCTCTGGAGGAGAGGGTATGAAAGCCAGTTTATTTATTTGTGAGCACCTAAGCTGGCTTCATGTGAGCTATGGACTTCAGCTTGTGCGACAGGCGTTTGCAACTGTACATTGCTACTGCCACTCACATTAGCTTCTTGACCTTTTTGGAAATTCGCTTTGGTTTGTTGCCATTTTTCACTGGCAAATTGGCGACCTTCCTGAGCTTTTTCACCTAAATAGCTCTTGGTTTGATCAACTTTGTTGTCGACATTGCTTTTACGTTCATCAAGTTTTGCTTTGTCTTTTGCAGCTTTTTCATCGAGCTGTGCTTTGCGCTCATCAAGCTTAGCTTTATTTTGCTCAGCCTTGGCATCGATCTTGGCTTTCGCTGCATCTGACTTTTCATCTTTAGACTGTTTTAGGTCAGCCCATTTATTTTTTGCATCTTGCTTTTTGTCAGCACTGAATTCTTTGGTGTCTTGCCATTTTTCTTGGGTGAATGTTTTGGTCTTATCGACGCCTTTTTCAATTTTGTCACCGGCTGTATGCGCAGACTGATTAATGTCTTGTTTTAGATTTTGCAGTACAGACGGTTGCTGTGTTTCAACTTTCGCATTGGCTTCTACTGCGGTGTTCGCAAATAGTGGGGTGGTTGCGAATAATGCTGCGGTGATCAGTGTTGTTTTAAATAAAGGTTTCATCTTTGCATTTGTCCTCTTTTATTGAACGCTGCTGTTGCACTCAGCATTTGCGCTTTTGGAGCAGAGGACATCTTAAGAGTAAAAAAAAAGCAAAAAGTGGTTTTGTGCGATAAGTCACACAATGCGATAACAGCTCAGATACGCGGAAGTTTGAAATGTGGAAACTTAGTTAAGTTAACGTAGTATTGTAATTTTATGAAAATACAGTGGCTTATATGTGATTTGCGCGTTGCTGTGGTGTGGTTCTAGTTACGATTTTCATCATAAAAAATAATGGGTTTGAACGGATTATAGTTCAAGATTCAAGGAAAAATGAAACCATACCCCCATTTGGAGATATGGTTTTTATCATTTATTCACATTGTGTAAGTGCATCTTTTGCAAAATGACCGCGTAATGCAAGGAAGTTCTTTTGTACATCCGCAGCATTTAAATCAAAATTGTGTGCTGAACTTGTGCCGTCTTTAGCAAAGGTTGCTGTACCACCTGAAATCAGGGTTAAGCCTTTAAATGACCATTGTTCAACCGATTTTGCTTCTTCTAAATTGCCTGTAAATTCAATCACGCATTTATCTACAAATTTAGTCAGTTTTGCTTTGTTATCCGTGGTATCTGGGTAGACATCAATGTTTTGAACTTCTTGTAATACACCAGTTTCAAGTTGTGGAATCGTTGGTGCAGATGTACATGCAGAAAGTGTTAGACCCGCAAGACCAGTCAAAAGGAATGCTTTCAATTTCATAAGTTTCATTCTTGTTGAGTGTTGTTGTCTTTGAGTATAGGGAATTGGTGAATTATTGGCTATAGATTTAAGTCTTAAGCCTAAATTCAACTTCATTCACTTAATATTTAACGTTTATAGGCTGCACTTCCTGGACCAACGGCATTGATGCTGACTTGGCGTGATGGATGGGTGCTTTTTTGATAATACACTTTCGAATTTGGTCCATAAATATTGATTTTATTGACTGATTCTACATAGACCGTTGTATTTGGACCTGCAACCGTAATCATCGGGCAACTGCCTTTTAGAGTAATACGGCTATCTGGAGCAGGAATATTCACTGAGCGTCCTGCGCAATCATAACTTGCAACGGTATCAGGTGAAGAAATGATGATTTGAGAATGAGTCATTTCCGTTCCAGCATTTGCAGAAGAAATAGATAGGATCAATAATCCAAAGCTAAGTAATTTTTTATTCATCATAGGTATTTCATTTTATTCAGGTTGAGTTATTTTTAGCATGCCGAGATTTATTTGCTCAAGTCTTATTCAACTTTATTTAAAACGAGATATTGAGTGCAACAGCAGATCTTTTTCACATTGATGTATTAAGAAGTGATTTAGCTTGGTGATTGATCTCGTATTTCAAACCGTCTCATTGAATTATCAGGACGTTATTCTAAATAACCCATGAGGCCTTAGCTGGTTTATTTAGCGATTAAAGTTTTGGCAAAAAGAACAACAACACAAGGCCACCCAATACTCCACCGATAATGAGCCAATCTTTCTTACGCATATCTGCAACACGAATTACTGAAAAATACAGGCTGCTAAAAAATAGAAAAACGAAGACAAATAGCACGAGGGGATTATTGAATATAAATTTAGTACTGCCCAATAAAACGAAAATGGTTGTGCTCGACAACTAATACACCAAACTTAAAACAAATTTTGAAAGCGTTAAGTAACGCACAGTGCGGTCTAATCTTGGCAAAGTCACCGCAAGGATGACGATTCCAATAAATCCACCCAAAACAGAAATAATCAAAAAGAATAAAGCACCCATATCTGGCTTGTTTGGAATGTATGGATAAACCTTCCAAAGGTAAAAGCTGCATGCCATCAATACTGTATGTAAGATAAAAAGATAGAGATCTGGGCGGTAAGGATGATTGACTGTAATACTTTTCATATATTGTTCTTATCAAAAAATCCCGCTATTTCTAACAGGATTTTACCTAGATTTCAAACGGCATAAAAAAACCCGCTTTAAAGCGAGTTTTTAATTAATGCTTAAACTTAGTGCTGTAACACTGAAATATCAGCCACTTTCGTAAACAAGTCACGAAGCTGTGCAAGCATACGTAAACGGTTCGCTTTTAAGTCAGCATCATCTGCCATCACCATCACACCGTCAAAGAACGCATCGACTGGCGCACGAAGTGCAGCAAGTGCAGACAATGCAGCAGTGTAGTCCTTCGCAGCAAATAATGGCTCAACCACAGGTGTGATTTTCGCAAGTTCAGCGAACAATGCTTTTTCAGCATCTTCAACTAGATTTGCTTCAACGACATTTCCTTCAGGTGCAGCTTCTTTCGCAAGAATGTTTGCAACACGCTTGTTGGCAGCGGCAAGTGCAGCAGCTTCAGGGAGGTCACGGAAATGATTTACCGCATTTACACGTTTATCAAAATCAAGTGGCGATTTTGGAGAAAGTGCTTGAACCGCTTGAATCACATCTACAGCCACGCCTTGGTCTTCGTATTTAGCACGGTAACGACCTTCAAGGAATGCAACAGCATCCGCTAAAGTCTTATCGTGATCTTTCAATACATCGCCATAAGCAGCAAGTGCAAGTTTGATTAGATCTTCAATCGAAACATCTAAATCATTTTCAGTCACAAGACGCAAGATACCAATTGCAGAACGGCGCAGTGCAAACGGATCCTTCGAACCTGTCGGCGCTTGACCAATACCAAAAATACCTGTGAGCGTATCTAAACGGTCTGCAAGCGCGAGCGTTGTACCGGTCTTGGTTTTTGGTAAAACGTCACCAGCAAATTTAGGTAAGTATTGTTCACCTAAAGATTCAGCAACTTCATCATTTTCGCCTTCAATACGTGCGTAGTAAGTACCCGCAATACCTTGAAGCTCTGGGAACTCACCCACTAACTCAGAGGTTAAGTCACATTTAGCAAGAAGCGCAGCTTTTTCAGCATCTGCTGGGTTTGCCCCAGTGATTGCAGAAAGTGCAACAGCCAAAGTCGCTATACGTTCAGACTTGTTCCATAGTGTACCAAGCTCAGCTTGGAATACCATATTTGCAAGTTTCTCTTTACGAGATGCAAGTGGTTGCTTTTGGTCTTGTAAGAAGAAGAATTCAGCATCTGACAAACGCGGACGTACAACTTTTTCATTACCTTCAATAATTTGAGACGGATCTTTCGACTCAATGTTTGACACGGTAATGAAGTAAGGTTGAAGTTTATTGTCGCTATTCACTAAGCAGAAGTACTTTTGGTTGTCCTGCATCGTCGTGATGAGTGCTTCTTGAGGAACAGCAAGGAAACGTTCTTCGAAGCTTGCACGAAGAGCAACAGGCCATTCAACCAAAGCAGTTACTTCGTCACGAAGGTCGCTAGGGACAATCGCAATGGCATTCACTTCATCCGCCAAAGCTTTCACTTGTTGGTCGATGATCGCTTGGCGCTCTTCAAAGTTTGCAATCACTTTTGCAGTACGAAGGGCATCAAGATAAGCATCGGCATTTGCAAGTGTAATTGCTTCAGGAGCATGGAAACGGTGACCATAAGTCACGTTACCTGCTTGGTGATCCTGAATCGTTGCTTCAATCACATCACTGTCTTTCAACAACACAACCCATTTAACAGGACGTACAAATTCAGTACGGCTTGCAGCAGAACGCATGCGCTTTGCAATAGGTAGGTTATCTAAAGCGGCTTGTAAAATTTGTGGAAGTAAAACATCAAGGCTTTGACCTTTTACATCTTTTAAGTAGCACACTTTTTCAACTTTACCTGCTTGGAAAGTTGATACTTGATCAACTGTAATGCCTTGACCGCGCATAAAGCCTTCAAGTGCTTTAGTCGGTTTGCCTTCGGCATCAAACGCTGCTTGCTTCGCAGGGCCATCAAAACGTTTTTGAGTGTCAGCTTGCGCAGCATCGACATTCACAATTTTAAGCGCAAGGCGACGTGGTGCCGCATAAGCTTCGATTGAATCGAATGCTAGACCTGCGTCTTTTAAGCCTTTTACCGTTTCTGCATGAAGCGCATCACGTAATTTTTTTAAGCTTTTTGGTGGAAGTTCTTCGCAGCCTAATTCGAACAATACTGTATGTTTAGACATTATTTGCTCTCCTTAGATTCTACTTTTGCTTCCGCTTCAACTTGAGCTTTGAGTTGAGCAAGGACTTCGTCACGTAAAGCAGGTTCTGCCATCGGGAAGCCAAGCTTCGCACGCGCAGCGACATAGCTTTGTGCAATAGCACGCGCCAATGTACGGACACGTAAAATATAACGTTGACGTTCAGTTACTGAAATTGCGCCACGTGCATCAAGCAAGTTAAAGCTATGCGATGCTTTAATCACTTGCTCGTAAGCAGGAAGTGGAAGTTCCGCTTCCATTAAACGAGTCGCTTCCGCTTCATAGAAGTCGAAGAGTTCAAACATTTTTTCAACGTTGGCATATTCGAAGTTATAGGTTGATTGTTCAACTTCGTTTTGGTGGAACACGTCGCCATAGGTCACTGTACCAAACTGACCTTTAGTCCAAACCAAATCGTAAACAGAGTCTACACCTTGGAGGTACATCGCTAGACGTTCTAGACCGTAAGTGATTTCACCTGTCACAGGGTAGCACTCAACACCACCAACTTGTTGGAAGTAAGTGAACTGAGTTACTTCCATACCGTTTAACCAAACTTCCCAACCTAAGCCCCATGCGCCAAGTGTTGGAGATTCCCAGTTATCTTCCACGAAACGAATGTCGTGAACAAGGGTATCAATACCAATGGCTTTTAATGAATCTAAGTACAACTGTTGGATGTTGTCTGGGTTTGGTTTCAACACGACTTGGAACTGGTAGTAGTGTTGTAGGCGGTTTGGGTTCTCACCATAACGGCCATCTTTCGGACGGCGAGATGGCTGAACATAAGCAGCGTTCCAAGTTTCAGGGCCTAAGGCACGTAGGAAAGTTGCAGTGTGGAATGTACCCGCACCCATTTCCATATCGTAAGGTTGAAGAATTACACAGCCTTGTTCAGCCCAGTAGTTTTGTAAGGCAAGAATTAAGCCTTGGAAGGTATCAATATGCGATATGGCGCGACTCATGGTCATCCACTTAAAATTAGATAAAAATTGTGCTCAATTATAAGGATTTTGGGGGTGTGTGGCAAAGGTTTCGCGTGAACAAGTGGGCTTTTAATGCCAGATAGAATAAAGGCACTGCGGGTTTTAAATGAAGCTGAGTCTTTATTGGTGAAATATGGTGGCAATAAGACAACTTCATCAGTGATACTGTTGTTAACGATGATCATGCTATAAAAATACAATGAAATTTAGGAATAATAAAATTATTCAAAGACTTATGGGTTCGAAGTGGTTGCGTTGGTAAAAAGGAAGACAGCATTCGGGTTGTGACAAAATGTTGTTATTACAAAACCATTTAGGACTTAAATGTGATGCCTATTTTCTTCGTTTTCCTGTGGGTTCAATGATTCCACCACGTCAAGACTCTGTACAATATGGGCAGCATTTTAGGTTGAATATCGTGATTAAAAAATCGAAAGCAGGTGGTGAATTTATATGTGAGCGAAGCATCATTGATTTACCAAGAGTTAAATTATTTAGACCAGATTTGTATCGGCATGAAGTGACTGAGGTGCAAGGCAGCTCATGCTATGTATTAAGTATCGGATGCGTAATCGATTAAATTTGATAGATAAAATCAATATCTTTTAAGAAAATTCAGCCTGTAATTTTCAAAAAAATCCCAAATAACCAACAGGGTAATCGGTCTTTTATAACGTCTTTTGCAACTTAGGTGGCTTGGTACAGCATACGAAAATCGAATAAAAAATATCGCCGCTCAATGAACGTTTGCTATATGACTTTGGCGCGTCTATCGTTTAGAGATATTCTCAAAAAAAGAATCAAAATTCACCACTAAAAATTTAGTCGTAAAATAAAAAATGAGTCGTTTAGACTCATTTTTATCAAGGCTTTATGACTCAGATAAGCTTTTGGTTTTATTAATTACAATTTCAACCCGTCGATTTTTCTGACGACCTTCAGGATTGTCCTCACCATTAGATAGGGTATTCGGTTTAAGCGGCTGACTTTCTCCCATCCCGCTGATTTGATAATTTAAATCAATACCTTGGGCTTTAAAATAATCACGCACCGCTTCAGCCCGTTGTAACGACAGTTTTTGGTTGGCGGCATCTGAACCAATATTATCGGTATGGCCGACAATGGCAATAATGCCTTTACCTTTGCTTTTTAAGGTCTGGGCTGCTTGCTGCAACTCAGGTTCAGCTTCGGGTTTTAAATTGGCTTTGCCAAAATCAAACAGCACATCCGAACTTAAATTCACCTGAATATTAAATTCATTATGATTGGCACTTAAATCTGAACCGACAGCCGATAAATTACTGGCTTCTGCCTGAGGTTGACTTGGTTCAGATGACTTCGGCTGCTGTTCTGGCACAGTCTGAGAGTTGTCTATTTCCGTGACGTTCTGTTCAGTCTGAGTAGGCGGTGGATCAGTTTTGGAATCTACACATCCTGCAATCAATAAGCTCAAACTTGCGCTATACAGTAATGTTCTCATTAGCGTTCAACCGGTATGCCGTCAAAAGAACCTGCATTACCTAAATTGATGCTAATGGTCTTGGTGCTTTCAGGCGGCGCAGGGAATTTAAAGGTGAGTAAAATAGGTTCATAACTGGCTTTTTGGATAGCTTTATTTGTTGCATTTAAAGGTGCTGCCATCCAAATGCCAGCATCATCTTGCAGCAGTCCTACTTTTTTGGCTGTGTCATCATCAATATAATTGGTTTGTTCCAAATTGATGGATGTGCTCATAAATTCAGTGTTTCCATTTGGGGCAGGGTTAGGTTGAGCTATCACTTTTACGGTTAAAATTCTTCCAATCACCTTGACGCTTTGTAAACCTAAAGTGCCTTTACTCATGGGGATTTCAGCTAAAGTGGGTTGAGGCGCTGGTGCTTCAACTTGTGGTGCTGGTTCTCGAATAAGATCATCCCCATTTTTTGCAGTTTCAGCTGGGGCCATTTCTTGAGGTGTATTATCATTGGCTGGCGGATTGGCTTGTTGAGGTTCTTTGGAGCAGGCCGATAAACCCAAGCCAAGCATACAGAGGGCACACATTGCGAAGATATTTTTATTCATTCAGAACATCCTTTTTTCAAATATTTTTATAGGTCTTTTGACTATAGGGAATTTTAAACAGCTAGCCTGTCTAGGTTTTGTTGTAAAACGTTAATGAAATAAGAGAGATGAGCAGGTGATTGACTCGTGAGCATTATTCAGTTCTTTCGGCTTTAATTTGGATTAGATATTGTTCAGTAGAAAATTTTATAAGATAAAGGTATAAAATAAATACATCTTATAAGAGACTTCGTTTTATAATCGCCCATCTGTTCGAATAATCAATCAGGCATATCGTGTTTCACGCAAAATCAGCTTGGCTTAATACACTTAAACCCAACTTTAAAGTTTTACCATTAAAAGATCGCATCCTATGTGGGGTAGGTGCTTTGCTTGGCTTGAGTATATCTTCGCTGATTAGTTGGTTAGCGCTAGGTGACTTAAATGCATGGTATATCGCCCCGATGGGCGCATCGTCTGTGCTGCTCTTTGCTGTACCTGCTAGTCCTTTGGCACAGCCGTGGAATATGGTGGTCGGTAATAGTCTTGCGGCTTTGATTGGCGTGACTTGTGCGATGTATATTCCTAATTTAACCGAAGCTTTTAGTATCGCAGTTGCATTAGCGATTATCTTAATGATGACCACGGACTCATTGCATCCACCGAGTGGGGCAGTAGCGATTACCGCGGTATTGGGCGGCGAGGCTGTCCATGATTTAGGCTACGCCTTTCTTTTTTATCCAGTCCTTTTAAATTCGGTCCTCTTGATGGTGGTTGCTATTATTTATAACCGATTACTAGGTAAGCAGTATCCACAAAAATCACAAGTTAATACACGGACGACAGATCCAACACCGACACAAAAAGTGTCGATTCAACCTGCGGATATTCAGCAAGTCTTAGAACAGCAAAGTCAGTTACTCGATATCAGTGAATACGACCTACAAAAAATCATTTTAGAAGCACAGCAGTTAGCTAGTCGTCGTGGTCTAAGCCAGTTTCATTGTCGTGATCTCATGAGCCAGCAAGTGATTAGCTTGCGTGCAGAAGATGATATTCAGTCAGCGTTGGAAAAGTTTAAACAAGTCAATTTGATGAGTTTGCCTGTGGTGAGTGATTTGGATCGCTTGGTGGGAAATTTGGCTTTATATGATGTAGTGGAATGGTTTAAGCGTGCCGCAGACCCCAAAGCCAGTTGGGAAAATCACGTTTATCAAATTATGAATCCCAAAGTGGTGACCGTGCAGCCGGATCAGCCGATTGAAGACTTGGTGCCATATTTTGTGGAAAGATCTTTTAATTATATTCCAGTCGTTGAGCAAAAACGGTTGGTGGGAATGATTAGCCGTGCCGATATGATTGCCGCGTTATATCAACAGTTAAATCAGCAAACAAAATCTTAAGCCTTAAACTTTAGTTAAATTCATCAGACTTAAATATGGCTTTGCCAATATGTAGACAAAAAAAAGCTACGGAATCTTGGGGGAGAAACCGTAGCGACCAAACTGGGTCAAGGGATTTTAACGTCTGTCATCATTCACAGTACGAATCGGGTCTGAATAGCCATTGGTACGGAAAAAGTTATCTTGTGCTTTAGGCATGACTAACCATAAAACCAAGTACACCAAAATACCGGGAAAGGCTGCGCTTAAGCATGATACAAAGATAAAAATAATACGCAGTAAATTTGCGTTCCAACCAAAACGTTCAGCAATACCCCCCATCACACCAGCAATCATGTTAGAGTGGTTTGAGCGATATAAACCAACATTGGCCATTCAGGTCTCCTTAAAAAAATAGAATAAATTTGAATATTTCCAAATTCATATTATAGAAATGGTGACAAGCTTTACGATTTAAAGGGTGCAGAAAAAAAATTAAGTAAAGTTATGTAATTTGAAGAATTGGTTTGATTAGTTTGCCTTTAAAATAGCTTGAGTACTAATTAAATATCAACGATAACAATGAGATATGATTAACATATATTGCAAATATATGTATACAGCGTTGATTTTTTGATTACAATATTAAGTCAGCAAGAACTGAAAAAACCAATGAATGATTGGTCTTGGCACATTATATGAAAACATCGGCTTCACCTTTTTTGATGAAATTTGCATATCTTTCAGTGTTTGCAGGAGTGTTCAGCCTCTCTTTTATTGGTTGTAGTCCAACGCATCAACCCGCAGCGGATAAGGGTGAAAGTTCAGCATCAACTGTCGCATCGGAAGTTCAAGCGAAGCAAGATCATGGAAAAAAATTAACCCAAGTGGCAGGGCAGGCGACATTACCGAATGACGATGAAATAAAGTCAGCTCCTGTTCCTGAGCATGCCAAAATTTTTATTGGACGTTTTCATGCCAAAGTAAAATGCGATGACAGTTTTATTCCATGCCCAGAAGGCGATGCGGAGTTCATTCTTAACTTATTACCAGATGGCACGGTACACCGCAGTATTATTCAAATTGGTAAAGTGTTTGCTGAAAAAACCAATACGCCAGGCATTAATGTGAAATACCGTAAGGATACGTGGAGTGTCAATGAAGCACATACCGAGCTGGTGGTTCATCGAAAAGAAGGCGTGAATTTTTATTATCACGTGATTAATGAAAATAAAATCATTATGGATTTGGACAAAATTCGTCAAGGTGAAGTCGACCGAAATCAGGAATTATTTTCTAAAGGTTATCCTCAGCCTCAACATGCCTATACCTTGGTGAAAGACCCAAATTAAATGCTGCGGATAAAATAAATAAAATTATAAATTGAGTTTGAGCGTCGGCGTGAAATTCGTAGTTCTTGGTGGATCGAATGCTATTGGCTTATAAAAAATTGAATTATTAATACGACATAGTAAAGACTAAATAGAATTGGTGGGTTGTGTGGGGTTCGAACCCACGACCAATAGATTAAGAGTCTACTGCTCTACCAACTGAGCTAACAACCCTGAGAAAATTTTAAAATAACATTTTAAAATTTTAGCAAGATAAACGAAGCGCGTAATTTTGAGTACTAGGGAATATTTGTTATCTAAAATTTTTCAGGTCAAATACTTCATCTAGCAAGACAAGAATGATACTTCGCAACATCGCTATAGCAAAATTTCGAGAATGGCGAATCAAAACCAATAATGGTGATGGTTTGTCTTGGTCGGAACCTGCAGGTTTCTTTTTCTTCAACTGCCGAAAGAAAGAAGCCCTAAGAAAGAATGGTGGGTCGTCCGCGACTCGAACGCGGGACCAATAGATTAAAAGTCTACTGCTCTACCAACTGAGCTAACGACCCTTAGGGGGTATGCACAAGATTGTAATCTAAAACTGGCATTTTAGAAAGATGGTGGGTCGTCCGCGACTCGAACGCGGGACCAATAGATTAAAAGTCTACTGCTCTACCAACTGAGCTAACGACCCATCTTGTGGTATCGAAGGAAATGGTGGGTCGTCCGCGACTCGAACGCGGGACCAATAGATTAAAAGTCTACTGCTCTACCAACTGAGCTAACGACCCATTTCGCTTGATGGTGCGTATTGTAGCAAGATCTGCTTCAAGCGCAAGTAAAAAATCATAAACTTGCTTGTGTTTGATTATAAATACAACAATGTGGCTCATTTTGACGGGTGATTGTCGTCAAAATGAGCAAGTTTGATTTAGAAACGGTATTGATAGGCCTGAATATTATTATAAATTTCAGGGGTCAAGTCACAATAAGCACTCGCGTTCGGCAGTAAAACCAAGATTCGCTCATCCGTTTGCTGAGGATCAAAGGCTTGTTCTTTCAGCTTATTTTTTTGGTATTTAAACGTACCTGTGGTTTCGACTTTTTTCTGTACACGTAAAAATACCGGTACAGCATACGCTGGTAAGCATTTTTTAAATTGTAGAACCATTTCACTACAATCTTGTTCGTTGAGTTCGGCACCATCGGTGAGCGTGATGGCAGCCATACCTGCACGGCCATTGGTGTCTGGAATTTCTACGCCATAAACCACAGCTTCAGCAATTTTATCGTACTCACTCACCATGTTTTCAACTTCAGTGGTTGAGACGTTTTCACCTTTCCAGCGGAAGGTATCGCCTAGACGGTCGACAAATTGTGCATGTCGGAAGCCAATGTCACGGACCAAGTCGCCAGTGTTGAAGTATGAATCACCATGCTTGAACACATCTTTCATAATGACGGATTTGTTTTTTTCCGTGTCGGTATAGCCATCGAAAGGTGAGCGACGGGTAATTTTACCGATGAGTAAGCCGACTTCGCCTTTTTTCACTTTAATGCAGCGACCTTTAGCATCATGTACAGCTTCATTTTTTTCTTTATCAAACTGAATAATCGCATAAGGCGTTGGTGAAAAACCAACGGTATTGTCGAAGTTAAATACATTACTAAAGCCAACGTTGCCTTCACTTGAAGCATAGAGTTCAAGGACTTCTTCGACCCCAAAGCGTTCTTTAAACTTATCCCAAATATTTGGTCGCATGCCGTTACCAATCATTTTTTTCACACGATGGCCTTTTTCAAGGTCTGAATGTGGAGCATCCATCAAATAACGGCAAAGCTCGCCCACATAGCCAATGGCTGACGCATCAAATTTTTGTACATCTTTCCAAAACGATGAAGTTGAGAACTTGCGACGCAGGGCAAGGGTGGCGCTACCTGCAATCACCCCACACCAACAAACTACAGTGCCTGTAGCGTGATAGAGCGGCAAAGTTACGTACATCACATCATCTTTATTCAGATTAAGGACGTGACCATATGTTCCATAAGCCAAAGTCCAACGGCTGTTGGTGAAAATCACCGCTTTAGGTAAGCCTGTTGTCCCAGAAGTGTAGATATAAAATAGGCCGTCTTTGCCTTTTACACTTGCAGTGGTGGGTGTGTTGAATTTTGGAAATTTATCAATCGCTTCTGCAAGGTTTAAGAAGCCTTTAGGTGCTTGACCGGCATCAACACGAGTGGCTTGATCTGCAAACCAATGTAAACGATCTGTAGCCACACTGAGATCATTACGAATATCTTCTACGGCTTGACGGCATTCTTCGCCCACAATTACCGCAATTGGGTTCACTAAGTTGATGCTGTGTGTCAGGACTTTGCCAACTTGTGAGGTGTTGACCAAGGCACTGGTGACGCCAATTTTGGCTAAAGCCACGATAGTTGCCACGAGTTCAGATCGGTTTTCGATCATCACCGCAATCACATCACCTTTTTTTGCGCCGAGTGCTAGGTAATAGTGACCAATTTGATTGGCCCATTCATTGAGTTCGTTATAGGTGTATTTTTGCTCTTCAAAATATAGCGCATAGCCTTTGGGATTACGCTTTACGGCTTTTTCAAATGCAATCCCTAAGCCTGCGGAAGTATTTGGGGTACGTAAATAGGCTTGCTTTAGACCACTCAACAGGTTGGGTACTTTGCTAATGAACGCGGGAATTTTTGCTGCAACATCAGCAATCCCAATAAGGTCGTGTTGTGTAGTTTGGCTCATGTGAATCCTATTTATTTTTCGTAATCCGATACGGTCTATTTCTTTGCAATGAAATTTGCAGCAAATTCTACAATTGTCTTTTAATCGTTTCGATCTAGTGCAATCAACCTAATTTGACAAAAGTATCAAAAAAAAACCAGTCACCGAAATGACTGGATTTTTTTATTCACCTGCAAAATAGCAAATTACTGCTCAGTTGCGGTGTTTACTTTTTTCGGTGGACGACCGCGAGGACGACGAGGGCGTGCAGGTTTTTCACCTTCAGTGGCCGAGTTCTCGTCTACAGGAACCTCAACTTTCTTTTCCGCTTCAACGGCTTGAGCTTTTTCTTCTACTGGTTTAGCAGGAGCTTTAGACACTTCTTCCGTCTTTTCAGGCTGCGCACTCACATCCAGTTCAGCTTGAACGGGTGTCGGTACTTCAGCTTGAACGGGTTCAGGTGCTTCAGTTTGAATTGCAACGTCGGATACATTGGCTTCAACTGTAGCAGCTTTAGCTTCTGCAACTACAGGCGCCTCAATAGCAGTGTCTGCGACAGGCGTAGCTTCCACCTCAGCATGTGCTTTTGCTTGGTCTTGTTTCGCTTGTTCAGCGGCAAGTTTAGCAAGGCGACGACGCTCACGTGGGTCATTAGCAACACGTTTATCTGACACAGGCTTTGGTGGTGTCAAATCCAACATTGGCGCTGGTTCAGCTTCAGGTGCAGCTTTTGCAACTTGAACATCACGAGTGACAGGCTTTTTCTCTACAGCTGTTTCAGCTGCAGGTGCAGTCAAAGTTGCGGCATATTCTTCCGTGAATTTTTGCAATGCACGGTTGAATGTTGGAATTAAGCCAAATTGCTCAATCAGTACTGAGCAGTCTTCGCCGTATACATGCTTAATCAAGCTGCTTATAGTGTATTGACCTAGTGTCGGCACTTGAGATGGCGAAATTTTCGGAGCCTGTGCTTGTTGAGCACGAGCTTCACGCTGTTCACGGCGGCGCTGACGAGGGTCATTGCTTGCACGAGACGGTTTTTGCTGCGCATGCTGTGGTTTATGCGCTGCTTCTTTTGTTTCAGTCGCAGGTTTTTCCACTTTTTCTGCTTCAACGACAGCGGCTTTTGGGACTACTGGGGTTTCTACAGGTTTTTCAACTGCTGGGGCAGTATTTAGCGCTACGATTTCGCTTTGAGCTTGATCAACATTTACTACAAGTGCTGTTGGCATCACGTCTTGACGTGGTGCATTAACAACTTCAACTTTAGGTTGACGTTGATTGCGGTTTTCAGGTTGTTGCTCAGTTGCAACTTCCTGAGCAATCGCTTGCTCGTTCAATACGCTTTGATCGCGGTGGCGATTTGGGCGATTTGGACGTTGTTGGTTGTTGCGGTCACGACGTGGAACAGACTGCGGTTGCTCATTATTTTGAACATCTTGCTGTACTTGTTCGTTGTTGTGTTGACGGCGTGAGTTACGGCGGTTTTCACGTTGGTCTTGACGGTTGTCTTGGCGCGGTTCTTGACGTTCAGAGCGTTGCTCTTGGCGTTCGTTTTGACGTGCTTCGTTATTACGCTGTTCTTGACGGTCTTGACGTGAAGGTTGTAACACTTCTTCATGAACTTGATGCGATTGAGCTTCTTGTTCACGTGGTTCTTTATGCTTAGTACGCTTTTTGTTGTGACGTTTTTCTTCACGGTCAGCTTTTTCTGAATGGCTGTCACGTTCTTGTTTGTGCACAACAGAAGAAGGCGCAAGGTAAGCATTATTGTCTACGACAACAACAGGCACTGCCGATGCAGGGGTAATTTGACCAAACTGGCCACGGCTTGCAGCACCGCTATTTACCATTTGTTCAATTGCAGCAGCGGCATTGTTTGCAGTACGCGACTGGTCAACGGTTGCAGCTTGTTTTTGAACAAATAAGTTTTCTAACCATGCACATGGACTAGATGATGCTGCAGAAGCGGCAACTTGTGCAGGTGCTTGTTGAGCAGCAACGGGTTGTTGCTTATTCTTTTTGTGGCCTTTTTCTTGTTGTTGTACAGGTGCTTGTTGCTGAGCAGCAGCGGCCTGTTCTTCACCTAAATGCCATTCAGATGCTTCGTAACCCAATTCTTTTTCGCTAGAACGTGTCGCTTCAGTGCGTTCATAGCTTGTAGGTGCAAAACCTTCAGGGTTATACGAAATTTCGTAATGTGGTGTTTCTAGGTGAGGGTGTGGAAGTACAGTCACACGAACATTTGAAGTTTGTTCAAGATATACAAGGCTGTGACGCTTTTCATTCAATAAGAATGCAGCAATTTCAACAGGCACTTCAACTTGAACTTCACCATGACGTTCGCGTAGCGCAATTTCTTCCACTTTACGCATAATTGAAAGTGATAAAGAACGTAGGTCACGTACCATACCTGTGCCATGACAGCGTGGGCACACATAACCAGTGGCTTCTTCAAGCGATGGACGTAAGCGTTGACGGCTCATTTCCATCAAACCAAAGCGTGACAGTTGACCGAATTGGATACGTGCACGGTCACTTTGTGTTGCTTCACGAAGTTTAGCTTCAACCATACGTTGGTTACGGTCTTTGGTCATGTCGATGAAGTCGATCACAACCAAACCACCGATATCACGTAAACGTAATTGGCGAGCGATTTCTTCAGCAGCTTCAAGGTTGGTATTGAGCGCTGTATCTTCTACGTCGCTACCACGTGTTGATTTTGCAGAGTTAATATCAATTGAAACCAATGCTTCAGTTTGGTCAATCACAATTGAACCACCAGAAGGAAGTTTTACTTCACGTTCATAGGCAGTTTGGATTTGACTTTCGATACCAAAATGAGCGAATAACGGTTCATTTAAAGTATAGGTTTTTAATTTGTCGATTTGACGTGGCATCACTGCTTTAACAAAGTTATACGCTTCGTTATACGCTTGCTCAGAGTCAATCAGAATTTCAGCAACATCATCACGTAAATAGTCACGAATTGCACGTGTAACCACACCGGCTTCTTGGTGAACCAACATTGGTGATGGACCTGAACTTGATGTGCTTTGGATTTGTGCCCAAAGGTCAAGCAAGTGTTGCAGGTCAAGTTGGAGTTCTTCTTGAGAACGACCAATACCTGCAGTACGTACAATCACGCTCATGCCACGAGGGACATTTAAAGACGCCAACATTTCTTTCAATTCTTCACGAACTGAACCTGAAATTTGACGGCTAATACCGCCACCTTTCGGGTTGTTTGGCATTAAGACCAAATAACGACCAGCAAGTGAGATAAATGTGGAAAGGGCAGCACCTTTATTACCACGTTCTTCTTTTTCCACTTGAACTAAAAGCTCAGTGCCTTCAGTGATCAATTCGCGGATGTTTGAAGTTTGGCGAGGATCGGCTTTGTAATAAGAGTTAGCAATTTCGCGCATCGACAAGAAGCCTTGACGACCTGCACCGTATTCAACAAATACAGCTTCTAAAGACGGCTCTACGCGAGTCACATGACCTTTATAGATATTCGATTTTTTTTGTTCACGGGTACGATTCTCTAAGTCAAAATCGTAAAGACGCTGACCAGTGACAAGTGCAACGCGAATTTCTTCGGCATGTGTTGCATTAATCAACATACGTTTCATGGGTGTAACACCTAATAGTGATACACAGAAGAACATCGCCTGACTCGTAGCGAGCATCAGATAGCATGGATCAAGTTGCACAGATCGAAAAACATCATCTGTGCATGTGTACCGACCTTCTTTGGGTGGGCAACGATTTTTGATTCACGTATTGATGATGGCAATACGGCTTCAATCTTTTAAACGATTAAAGTCACCTGAACGCGTTTCACTGGCGGACAAACGGTGCATTGGATGTGAGTAACTTTCACTGTCACATTGCTCGAAGAGCATCCATTCATATCTGATAGAGCGTCTTGATACGGAATTATCATCGTACCTTTACAAACTGTGCAGATCCAATGCATCAAACGTTGTGGCCTGAACACGATTTCCAGGGAGCGACTGGTCTGATGTGTATCAGTTTACGTTTAAAAACCAACCTTGGTTGGCACATATTTTTTTGGGGCAAACTGTTTTATGTACCTACGGCACAATTAAACGCAACAGTTTGCAGTTTTGCCGATATAATAAGCCTTCGGCGTCGGCATAATTCTTTTGGGACCTTTCCGAGCTAAATGAGTAATTGCTTGAAAGTTCAATGACAGTAAATACTGAAATGAATCAACTTTTACTCAGTTACGGTGGTTTCCGTGCGCTGACTATATCAAACCTTGCATCATCTGCCTATGGGCTAAGCTTATGTTTCTTGCGAAAAGTATAGCTTAAATGATCAATTTTTAATCAATTTTAGTATTTTTTTAGGTCACAGTAACTGTATGAATTCTACGCAAGAATGGCAAAGCGTCACCTGGTTTGAAGTGGACGAGCATCAGGCGGGTCAACGTATTGATAATTTCCTGTTTAGTCGTCTGAAAGGTGTGCCTAAAAGTCGCATTTATCGTCTGATTCGTGAAAGCCAAGTCCGCGTCAATAAAAAACGCGTCAAAGCGGAAACCAAACTCAATATTGGTGACCAAGTTCGAGTTGCTCCAATTCGTTATGAGCAAAAAGATGAGTCTGCGGTTCCCGTATCGGACAAAGTGGCACAAAGTTTACTGAGCCGTGTGGTGTACGAAGATGAAGGCTTAATGGTGGTAAACAAACCTTCTGGTATTGCTGTTCACGGCGGTAGTGGTGTGGCGTATGGCTTGATCGAAGGCTTACGTGCCGCAACAGGGAAGAAATACCTTGAGCTGATTCACCGAATTGACCGCGACACTTCTGGGTTGGTGATGATTTCGAAAAAACGTAGTGTGTTAAAAAGCCTGCAAGACATGTTACGTGAGCACAAAATCCAAAAAACTTATGCTGCTGTGGTGAAAGGCGTGGTGAGTTTGGATAAGCAGCTCATTGATCAGCCTTTGCATCGTTACGAACTGGCAAATGGCGAGCGTCGTGTTCGTGTATCACCTAAAGAAGGTAAAGAGTCGAAGACGCTGTGGAACGTGAAAGAGCGTTTTATGCATGCCACATTGGTGTATGCGTCTCCACTTTCGGGCCGTACCCATCAGATCCGTGTACATGGTTTAAGTATTGGTCATCCATTGGTGGGCGATGAAAAATACGGTCATGAAACTGAATACCGTGGTCCAAAGCCACGTCGTTTATGTCTGCATGCTATGCGTTTAGAAATTCCGGGTTACCAAACCATTGAAGCGCCATTGCCAGAAGATATGCAAAGCCTTGTGGCGCAGCTACGCGCGCAAAAAGCCGACAAAGTGGTGAAGTCTTCAGAAGATGACGAGTAAGTTTTAAATACGAGACTTCTCTCCCTGAGCAGGACTGCTTCGTAAGTTTTCTTTCTCCCTCTCCTTTAAGGAGAGGGCCGGGGTGAGGTAAATAAATTGATGCACTCCAGAATCTGAATTACCAAACACTGAATCAAATCTAGGAAAACGTATGAACTCAGCTGTAAAACTAGTCATTTTCGATTGGGATGGCACTTTATTTGATTCTGTGGGTCAAATTGTAGCGAGTTTAAAATTTGCAGCAGATCAATATTCACAGCCGCTGACCGATGCTGATGCGAAAAGTATTATTGGTTTAGGTCTGCCGGAAGTCGCACAGCGGTTATTTCCGACGGTTCCCGAATTGCACAGCGACATTTTGCAAAGTTATGCCGATCACTATGTGGCCCATTCCAAAGGGGATATGTGGTTTGATGGTGTCGCGGATATGTTGCAGGAATTACGCGATGCCGGTCTACAATTGGCTGTTGCAACAGGAAAAAGTCGTAAAGGTCTAGACCGTGTCTTGGCTCAAACGCAAAGTCATGAGTTGTTTCGTGCGACACGTGCAGCCAGTGAAACCAAATCTAAGCCAGATCCGTTGATGTTGGCAGAAATTTTGGCGGAAACAGGACTACGTGCCGATCAAGCCATTATGGTTGGTGATACGTCGTATGATTTAGAAATGGCCCTCAATATTCAGATGCCACGTGTAGGCGTGAGCTATGGAGTGCATACTGTAGAAACACTCCAGTGTTTTCAACCCTTACATATTGCACATAGCGTAGGTGATTTGACTGAATTTCTACTAGAACACGTGAAATTACGTCTAGCTGTATAGTTTTAGATACAAACGAGTAAAAAGGGTGAAATTTGTTTTCACCTTTTTTGTTACCAAATGAATAGTAACGCAAGCTCTAGTTGTTGAAATGAGTAAATTCAATTATTTAAAAAAGTAATAACACTAGATTTTTCTACAATAACAAGCAGTCTTCTAGCAAATTTACCTTAAAAAGTTGAGCGCAACTATTTGGCCTTTTACCACAAGCTGGAATAGATTTTTTGTTTGAATTTTTAGTTTTATCTTATTGTTGTTTATTGATTTATTTTTAAATTTTCAATTTATTAAACTAAATCAGATGAAATTGAACACCTATGTGTAAAAGCTGGCTTGACGCTAAAATAATCTTTTAATCTTATCTTTTAGTCGTATAAGCCAAGTTTTTTAGTAGAGATTCAGATTTAAGGGCGAAAAAAATAGTGAATTTTATCTAATTATTTTGACTTAAGTTTTTGAATATTAATAATAAATAATGATTAATTTATAGCTAATAGCTATAGTCATAAATAAAATAAGTATTGGTATTCACTTTCTAAAATCTCGATGCTAAATGCATCTAAACATAACGTGTAGTATGTCAAGTGAAATGCTTTAGGCGAATCCTGACATGACTTTCATCACTTTGATTTTGATGGTGATCGGGATGAAACACGTTGTGCATCCAATTTTTGCAGTTTAAGGAAACATTGATGTCGAATTCTGCTGTTGTTGAATCAGTTGCGCAAGCATTACGCGATGCGGAAGTAAATCAGGCTGCGATTGCACCGATCCGTCCACAACTTGGTGGTGAAAGTGCTGATGTAGATATTGCTTATGCCGTTCAAGAAGTGAATACCAAACGTGCGGTGGCAGAAGGTCGTCGCCTTGTAGGTCGTAAAATTGGCTTAACTTCAAAAGTTGTACAAGCGCAGTTAGGCGTTGATCAACCTGACTTCGGTATGTTGTTTGCTGACATGGCGTATGGCGATGGTGAAGAAATCCCTGCTGGTTTATTGATTCAGCCAAAAGTTGAAGCAGAAATTGCTTTGGTGATTAACCAAGATTTGACCAAAGAAAAACACACCTATGCAGACATTATTAGTGCAACAGAATATGCACTGCCTGCAATTGAAGTGGTCGATAGCCGTATCGAAAACTGGAAAATCTCGTTGATTGATACTGTGGCAGATAACGCATCTTCAGCAGGTTTTGTACTGGGTTCTAAGCCTGTAAAACTTGCAGATCTTGACCTTGTAAATTGCAAAATGGTCATGACGCGTGGTGAAGAAGTAGTTTCACAAGGTGTGGGTAAAGCGTGTCTTTCTAACCCATTAAATGCAGCAGTGTGGTTGGCTGACGAAATGGTTCGTCGAGGTCGTCCATTGCTTGCAGGTGACATCGTATTGACCGGTGCTTTAGGCCCAATGGTTGTGGCAAATCCTGGTGATGAATTCAAAGTTGAAATTGAAGGCTTTGGTTCTGTGACTGCAGCATTTGCAGCGAAATAAGCTTGGGTTTTACGGAATTTTTAAGAGTACGCATTCATGAAAAAGATTAAATGTGCATTGATCGGTCCAGGGAACATTGGTACTGACTTGCTTTACAAACTTCAACGCAGCGAATTTTTAGAACCAGTATGGATGGTGGGGATTGACCCGACGTCTGAAGGTTTGGCTCGCGCTGCTAAAATGGGTTTAAAAACCACTGCTGAAGGCGTAGATGGTTTACTTGCACACGTAATTGAAGACGACATTAAAATCGCATTTGATGCAACTTCTGCCTATGTTCATGCTGAAAACAGCCGCAAATTAAATGAACTTGGCGTGTTAATGATTGACTTAACACCTGCTGCAATCGGTCCATTCTGCGTACCACCAGTAAACTTAGAAGCGTTATTGGACGCAGGTGAAGTTCCGAACGTCAACATGGTGACATGTGGTGGTCAGGCAACGATTCCTATGGTTGCTGCGATTTCACGAGTTCAGCCTGTTGAATACGGCGAAATCATTGCAACAGTTTCAACAAAATCTGTGGGTCCAGGTACACGTAAAAACATCGATGAATTTACCCGTACCACTGCAGGTGCGATTGAAAAAGTCGGTGGTGCTAAAGCAGGTAAAGCGATCATCATCATTAACCCGGCTGAGCCACCATTGATGATGCGTGATACTGTGCACTGTCTTGTTGAAGGTGAGCCAGATCAAGCTGCGATCACTGAATCAGTGCATGCGATGATCAAAGAAGTTCAAAAATACGTACCAGGTTACAAACTGGTGAATGGTCCTGTATTTGACGGTAACCGTGTTTCAATCTTCCTGGAAGTTGAAGGCCTGGGTGATTACCTGCCTAAATATGCCGGTAACCTTGACATCATGACTGCAGCTGCTGCGCGTACCGCAGAAATGTTTGCGGAACGCGTTTTAAACTCAGTTGAAGCATAAGGAGCGTCTTCATGTCTAAGATTATTATTAATGATATGACTTTACGTGATGGCATGCACCCAATGCGCCATCAAACTACACCTGAACAAATGGTTGCCATTGCAACTGCTTTGGATGATGCAGGTGTACCTTTAATCGAAGTTACGCATGGTGACGGCTTAGGCGGTAACTCTGTGAACTATGGTTTTGCAGCAGCAACCGATGAAGAATACCTAAAAGCGGTGATTCCAAACCTGAAACAGGCGAAAGTATCTGCACTTTTACTTCCTGGTATTGGTACGGTTGACCATTTGAAAATGGCACATGATGTTGGTGTAGCAACCATTCGTGTTGCAACGCACTCAACTGAAGCTGACGTTTCTGAACAGCACATTACTGCTGCACGTAAACTTGGCATGGACACTGTGGGCTTTTTGATGATGGCGCACATGGCAACTCCTGAAAAACTTTTGGAAGAAGCCAGCAAAATGGTGTCATACGGTGCAAACTGTATTTATGTGACTGACTCTGCTGGTTATATGTTGCCGCAAGATGTGACTGACCGTGTTGGCATTTTACGTGCAAACCTAGGTTCAGACATCGAAATTGGTTTCCATGGTCACCATAACTTAGGTATGGGCGTTGCGAACTCTGTATCTGCGGTACAAGCAGGTGCAACACGTGTCGATTTAGCGTCTGCGGGTCTTGGTGCAGGTGCGGGTAATACACCACTTGAATTGTTCGTTGCAGTTGCGAACCGTATGCAACTTGAAACAGGTGTTGACTTGTTTAAAGTGCAAGACGTAGCAGAAGATCTGATCATCCCGATGATGACACATCAAATCCGTGCTGACCGTGATGCAGCAACTTTAGGTTATGCAGGTGTGTATTCTTCATTCCTATTGTTCGCAAAACGCGCTGAAGCGAAATACGGCGTATCTGCTCGTGAAATTCTTCTTGAGCTTGGTCGTCGTGGTACGGTTGGTGGTCAAGAAGATATGATTGAAGACTTGGCATTGACCATGTCTAAAGCAAAAGAAGCCAATGCTTAATTTGCTTTAAGTCAAAAAGCGCCCGAAATGGGCGCTTTTTTTATGTCTCAACTGACTATATGGGCTTGGTTTTTAGTTGAGATTGAATTGATGCATAGAAAGCGGATTGAAATAAGAAAAATTCTGCGAACCAATGGTCGATTTCGAGCAGTCATGGTGGTGAAATTTAACTTTAAGTTGTTGATGATTATATAAATTAAATATCATGTCATAGCTAAATTTTATAACTCAAATAAGGATAAATCTCAGCAAAAAACTTTGTTTAAACTTAAAAGCAATTAATACAGCGCATGTAATTGCAAAAAATAAAAAACTTTAAATTTTATGTTAATAAAACATGGGGTTAATTTAATCAGTTGTTCTAAATGATAAAAAAGAGTTATTGTTTTAATCTCTAAGGAAAATAAGCAGAAATAGCTTCCAAAGTTCAAGTCGCACAAAAGCCTGATAAACCTTAATACTGTAGTCGGATTTTTTTCCAAGGTATTGTTGAGCATGATGATGTCATAGCTTAATTTGATCACTGGGAATAAGCCATGCGTCGTCAAAATTTATGGATAGCAATTCTTGCTGCGACAGCAACATTAGGAACATCTGCAACTTATGCGGACTTTGTTGACGACAGCCAAGTACAATTGAAATTTAAAAACTTCTACTTAGACCGTCAAATTAAAGAAAATCCGGCGGGTAACTGGGGTTCATGGTCACAGGGTGTGACTTTGGATGCCAAGTCAGGGTATCAAGATATTGGTGCAGGTATTCAAGTGGGTGCTGACCTTTTGGTTCAACATGCATTTAAACTTAATGCACGCGATAAAAACCCAGACTGGATCTTGCCGCACGATGGTAAAGAATCAAAAGATAACTTTGGTAAAGTGGGCGTGACCCTTAAAGCCAAAGTATCTGAAACTGAGTTGAAAGTGGGTGAGTTATTACCAGTTTCTCCAGTGTTGGTTTTCGATCCATCTCGTCAGCTAATGACAACTTATAGCGGTGCATGGTTAGAGTCGAAAGAGATTAAAGATACTAAGTTAACTTTGGCATACATTGACGGGATCAATAACCGTTATGACAACCAATTCCGTGATTTATCAATGTTCGCTCCAGGTAAAAGATTACCAGATGGCACCATGGGTCATTATGATCTTGGGCCAACTTCTGATGGTATGTATATTGCGGGTATTGACCATCAATTCACACCTGAAATTGGTGGTAGCTACTGGTATGCCGATGTTCAAGACATCTACACACAGCAATATGTCGGCGCGAACTATAAAACCAAGTTAGGTGACAAAGCCAAACTGGATAGCCATATCCGTTACTTCGATAACTCGGATTCGGGTGACAAACTATATGGCGAAATTGATAACCAAGCGTTATCGGTTGGTGCGAAAGTGAATTACGGTTCGCATACCTTTGGTTTGGGTTATCAACAAATGTTTGGTGATAATGCATTCCCAACACTGGGTGGATGGGTGCCGCAGCCGTACTTAGTCAACTGGGGTATAGCAACATTTACTGCAAAAAATGAAAAATCATGGGGCTTTACGTATGGTTATGACTTTGCAGAGCTTGGTGCGAAAGGCCTAAATGCTACAGCGGTTTACTTTACAGGTTCTGATGCAGAAATTGGTACTGCAAATGGCATCCTGAAAGATCAAAAATCTGATGAGCTTAACTTAATCGTGAACTACACCGTGCCTGAAGGTAAGTTGAAGGGCTTAGGCTTCCAGGCAATGTATATCGATGCCGATTTCGATTACAAATCTGACTTGCAAGAGTACCGTGTCGCGACAACTTATACCTATAAGTTCTAATTTCTCAGGATAAAAAAGAGGGAAGTGGATTCATTGCTTCCCTTTTTATTCGCTGGTTTATTTAAAAAAGAAATACCTCAAAGATTTTATGGATATATTTTTGAGTTATGTATTTAAAAACAATAACTTAAATTATAGTCTATTTGTTGTTTATGATCGTAAATATGTATCAGTTAGCAGTGGCTGAACAGGTAATATGAGACTGTAAAAACCACAAAATCCAAAAGAGTCCCCCTTGTGTTTAAATCCGTTATGGATTGAAACATAAGCTCTACGCAATACGAGGAGCATGTATGAGCACTGTTCAGATTCCTGACTATACAACTGATTCATTCTTTGGTTTAGAAGATAAATGGATTGAAACTGCTGAAGGCGAATTAACGCATTACCACGAAGTGGGTGAAGGCACACCAATTCTATTTTTACACGGTTCAGGTACAGGTGTATCTGCTGCGGCAAACTGGTGGTTAAACCTTCCACAAATTGGTGAACAAGCTCGTTGTATCGCTATCGATACGATTGGCTATGGTCAAACTGTTGTTGCACCGAATACTGCTTATGGTATCCGTGCTTGGGTTGATCACGCTGTACGTACGTTAGATGCCCTAGGTATTGAAAAAACTTGGTTAGTGGGTAACTCACTCGGTGGCTGGTTAGCATTCCAAATGGCTTTGGACTATCCAGAACGTGTATTGGGTATCGTGTCTATGGGTACAGGCGGTGCTAAACAAACTGCAGCACTTAAAGCACATGCAAACCCTGTATTAACCGAAGAAGGCATCAAGAAAACCTTGTCTATGTTTGTTGTAAACAAAGACTTGATCACAGACGAATTGGTAAAAGTACGTTTCGCTTCTGCTGCAAATGACTATGCATCAAATCGTTTGATGGATGTTGTTGGCGCACGCGACCGTGACCGTTTCGAATTCCCACTCGACTTTGAAAAAATGAAAGACATTACTGTGCCAGTATTGTTGATTCACGGTGTACAAGACGTGGTGATTCCAGTATCTCGTACGTGGGATATTTTGAACACAGTTCCAAATGCGGATGCGCATATCTTTAGCCAATGTGGTCACTGGTCACAAGTTGAAAAAGCAGAAGAATTCAACACCGTGATTAAAGATTATTTAAAAGCGCGTGGTGTGTAATTTCTTGTCACTGACATGAAATTCAAAAAAAGGATGGTTTTGCCATCCTTTTTTTTATATAAATCTTTTGAAAGAAATACTTTAAATGAGTATTATTCTCATTAATGGGTCGACAGTGTACGGTCTAAATCAGTAAAAAGGCATAAAATAAGCTCATCTGAATGGTTGGGGAAGGGGAATTATTTATTAGACTTAAGTTGTAAATCGGCAATTTTTAGCAATTTTTATCAATGTCTAAACTAAAATTTATAAGTTATTTTCCATCAAGTCGATATGCATGATAGATAAATTGCGTCGATTAAAACATTTAAACGATTAAAAAAGCGACTTTTTAGCCATAAAAAAAGCACCATTATTCATTTTAAAAATAATGGTGCTATATCTATAAATTATGACTTGGCGAAAATTAACGCTGTTCGCGATTAATATCGAGATAAAAAACTTTGGTTAGCAGTTCAAGGAATTTATCTACAGCCACAGAACTCGCCGTTTTTCGGTAACTTACATACAAGTCTAGATACGGTAATTCGACATCTAAAGGACGAATCACCGTATTGTTCATGGTCAATGGCGCGATGTATCCCGGTAGGATCGTGCAGCCTAAGCCCATGCCGATGGAGTTAATGTTAAACAGGATATTGTCGGCTTTTTGCACGATATTAAATTGAATATCATGGGTCGAAGCAAAGTCCAAAATGGCTTCATGCAACGTGCCAGATTGTTCACGTGCAGGAATGATAAAATCAATCCCATTCAATGCTTTAACTGGAATGCGCTCGTACTTCGCTAAAGGGTGATCTTTGGGTAAAATAAAGATCAGCGGTTCACGCAGTACAAACTGACTTTCAATTTCGTCGCTGTGGAAGTTATTGCGGGTAAAAGTGATGTCCAGTTCACCTTTTTGCAGCAATTTCATCTGATCACGGTTATTTAAACTGAGTAATTCAATCTTGAGTTCTGGGTTCTGAACACGTAAATTTGGCAGCACATAAGGGAAGATTTTCATCTCTGCGACAGGGACAAAACCAATGCGCAGCATCTGCTGTTTGGCTTGTGAAACCTGACGTGCCATCGCCACGGCCTTGTCTGCTTGAGCTAGTGTCAAACGTGCTTGTTCTAGAAATACGGCACCTTCTTCTGTGAGCTCAACTTTACGTTTAGTACGGTGCAACAGTTTTACGCCGACATCTTCTTCAAGATCTTTAATTTGTTGGCTTAAAGAAGGTTGAGCAGTATAAAGTTTTAACGCAGCTTTACTGAAATTGAGTTCTTCAGCGACAGTAATAAAGTAGCGTAAGTGTCGTAATTCCATATAATCAACCCGTGGAGTAATCCAAAAAATGTCTTACTTAGAAGTCCGTTCAGTATAATCTATAAACAACTATTGCGTGAGGATTATTTTACCATTCACGAAATAAATGGTGTTCTCGGCAATTTAAAAAAAATGCCATAAAAAAAATCTACCGTAATAATCCATAAAATCTCTTAATTAAAACAAAATAAATATTTCCCGAATATCGCTCTAAAATCCATCATCGTTGAAAAGTTGAGTCTATTACTTTGTGCCTTACTGGTCACAGGAGAGCTTTTCATGAGTGGAAAAATTGATGTGCGCGAAATCGATGCTTTGGTCGATGCACAAAATGGACGTATCACGCCATCTATCTATACCGATCCAGACATTTACGAACTTGAATTAGAACGTGTGTTCGGTCGTACATGGTTATTCCTATGCCATGAGAGCCAAATTCCTAAAGCCGGCGATTTCTTCAATACCTACATGGGTGAAGATCCGATTATCGTGGCACGCCAAAAAGACGGCTCAATCAAAGCATTCTTAAACCAATGTCGTCACCGCTCTATGCGTGTGAGCTTCGCAGACTGTGGTAATACACGTGCATTTACTTGCCCGTACCATGGCTGGTCTTACGGTATTGACGGTTCTCTAAAAGATATCCCGCTTGAAGATCGTGCTTACCCACATGGTGCATGTAAAGAGCAATGGGGTCTGGTAGAAGTTAACCGTGTTAAATCATACAAAGGCTTAGTATTCGGCTGCTGGGATGAAACAACTCCAGATCTAGAAGAATACATGGGCGATATCGCTTGGTACCTGGACGGCGTTGTAGACCGTCGTGAAGGTGGTACTGTGATCGTTGGTGGTGTACACAAATGGGAAATCGACTGTAACTGGAAATTTGCAGCTGAACAGTTCGCTTCTGACCAATACCACGCGTTGTTCTCTCATGCATCTGCGATTCAGGTGCTTGGTGCTAAACCAGATGATGAATCTTCTAAGAAATTAGGTGCTGCACAAACTGCCCGTCCAGTTTGGGAAACTGCCAAAGACGCGATCCAATACGGTTCACGTGGTCACGGTTCAGGCTTCTTCTTCACTGAGAAACCAGACGCAAACGTATGGGTGGATGGTGAAGTAGCAAACTACTTCCGTGAAACGTATGAAGAAGTGAAAGAACGCCTAGGTGAAACTCGTGCACTGCGTCTTGCTGGTCACAACACCATGTTCCCAACATTGTCTTGGTTGAACGGTACTGCAACGCTTCGTGTATGGCACCCACGTGGTCCAAACAAGACTGAAGTATGGGCATTCTGTATCTGTGATGCGGACGCGCCAGAAGATGTACAAGCAGCATTTGAACGTTCTGCAACACGTGCCTTCGGTCCTGCTGGTTTCCTAGAGCAAGATGACTCTGAAAACTGGATCGAAATCCAAAAAGTATTACGTGGTTATAAAGCACGTCAAAACAAACTCATTATGGAAATGGGTAAAGGCAACGAGAAAGTACGTGAAGATGGTATCCCGGGTATCACTAACTATATTTTCTCTGAGACTGCAGCACGTGGTATGTACCGCCGTTGGGCAGATTTATTGATTCATGAAAAATGGGAAGACGTTGAAGCTGCGGCTGACGAATATGAGAAGGAGCTTATGAAATGAGTCAAATTAGTTTAGAACTCCATCACCAAATTAGTCAGTTTCTTTATCGTGAAGCAAAATTGCTTGACGATTGGAAGTTCCGCGATTGGTTAGCTGTATTAGCTGAAGATATTTCTTATACGTTACGCACAACACCAAACGCGCAAACACGTGACCGTCGTCGTTCGATTGAGCCGCCAACAACTTGGGTATTTAACGATACTAAAGATTTGTTGGAACGCCGTGTAGCTCGTTTAGAGACAGGTATGGCTTGGGCTGAAGAACCTCCTTCACGTACAACACACATGGTTTCAAATGTGATTGTTGAAGCGACAGAAGTTGAAGGTGAATACGACGTTTACGTAACGTACTTGTTGTACCGCACCCAGAAAGAGAAAGATGTAACAATCTACTGTGGTAAGCGTCACGACAAGATCCGCAAAGTCGACACTGAGCAAGGTTTCGAAATCTTCAACCGTAAGATTACCCTTGATCAGGTGACTTACAACTCACATAACCTGAGCGTGTTCTTCTAAT
Organism: Acinetobacter sp. YH12231; assembly: GCF_013417755.1. Lineage (NCBI taxonomy): Bacteria > Pseudomonadati > Pseudomonadota > Gammaproteobacteria > Moraxellales > Moraxellaceae > Acinetobacter > Acinetobacter sp. YH12231. The sequence goes on along the minus strand of NZ_VPDJ01000004.1, from coordinate 43,085 downwards.
GAATAAGATTTTTGTTTGCCAAGTTGACGAATTAGACGAAGGCGAAGCATTGAAAGTAGATTGCGGCGTTAACGGTATCGATGCGCTTGCAGTATTCAACAACAATGGCGAATTTTTCGCGATGAACGACCGTTGTTCACATGGTAATGCTTCAATGTCTGAAGGTTACCTTGAAGATGATGGCACTGTTGAATGTCCACTTCATTCGGCTCGATTCTGTTTGAAAACTGGTCAAGCATTATGCTTACCAGCAACAGATCCTATCAAGACATTCCCTGTGATTGTTGAAGATGGTGCTTTATACGTAGAGATGGCAGGAGAGTAATCATGGGTTGGCTACAAGGCGAAGTTGCACTTATTACCGGTGGTGGTTCAGGCTTAGGCTGGGCATTGGTTGAACGTTTCTTAGAAGAAGGTGCACAAGTTGCTGTTCTTCAACGTTCTCAATCGAAAGTTGATGCATTGAAAGAACATTTTGGTGACCGCGTGCTTGCGATCGCAGGAGATGTAGCCAGCTATGAGGATAATGTTCGTGCAGTTCAAGCAACTGTAGAACATTATGGCAAACTTGACTGTTTCGTCGGAAACGCAGGTATCTGGGATCATTACGCAGATATCGTCAATACATCGGGTGAACAGCTGGAAAAAGCTTTTGATGAGATTATGGGTATTAACACCAAATCTCTCATCTTAGGTGCCAAAGCTGCACTTGATGCATTGATAGCTTCGGAAGGTTCTATCATATTTACTTTGTCTAACTCAGCACTGTATTCGGCAGGCGGAGGCCCTGTATACACAGCGTCTAAGCATGCTGGCGTTGGGATCATGAAAGAATTAGCCTACGAGCTTGCGCCTAAAGTACGAGTGAACGCTGTTGCTCCGTCGGGTATGAATGTAAACATCAAAGGTGCTGCTTCTTTAGGCCAAGAAAACCTCGGTCTACTCGATGCACGTGATCCTGAGAAGATTGCACGCGGCATGCCGCTCAATTTCTTACCCGAACCTGAAGATATGACTGGTTCATACGTGTTATTGGCTTCTCGTCAAAACAACCGCCCATTAACTGGTGTTTTAATTAATGCTGAATGTGGTCTGGGTATCCGTGGTTTACGTCAACCACGTGCTGGCTTCTTTGACGAGATTTAATTCGCCAAATACGTAAAGGACTTACTCGGCAGCCGTCTTGGCTGCCTTCCGTTTAGGAGTCACCCATGGCCGTTAAACTTATTTGTGCATCGCACAGTCCCCTAATGGAATTCGCTTCTCCGCAAGAGAAATACAAAGAGGAAAAAGTTCGCGAAACTTTTGCCAAACTCGCTAAAGAAGTTGAAGACTATAATCCAACATTGATCATTACTTTTGGTCCAGACCATTTCAATGGTTTCTTCTATGACCTCATGCCATCTTTCTGCGTCGGTATTCGTGCCAAAGCAGCAGGTGATTGGGATTATGGTAAAGACAATGACCACATTAATGTGCCTGAAGAAACAGCAATTAGTCTGGTTCGTCGCGTATTGGATGAAGGTGTCGATGTTGCATACTCTTATCGTATGCAGGCAGACCACGGTGTGACTCAACCATTACATTTCCTTTGTGGTGGTAAGCTTGATCGTTATCCAACGATTCCAATTTTTATCAATGGTGCTGCTGCACCGATGCCAACTACGAAGCGTACCATCGCTTTAGGCCGTGCTGTAGGTCAGTTCATCAAATCTCTGAACCTTGAAAATGAACGTGTATTGATTTTGGGTACAGGTGGTCTTTCACATGATCCACCAACACCGCAAATGGGTTCAGTTCCACCTGAAGTGGAAGAGTTCTTGATTGCAGGTCGTAACCCAACTGAAGAGGCACGTAATACACGTCAAGGCAAAATCATTGCTGTCGGCCAAAAACTCGCAGCGGGTGATACTTCTGTCGCAGTGCCTTTAAATCCTGAATGGGACCGCGCACTCCTCGCAACGTTCGCCAAAGCTGACTTTGCTGCCATTGAAGCGATGACTGAAGCTGAAATTCGTGCCGAGGGCGGTCGTGGTGGTCAAGAAGTTCGTTCTTGGATGGCTGCATTTGCTGCACTGCATGAAGTGGGCGAATACGACATGACTACACATTGCTACGAAGATATTAGTGAGTGGATTGCGGGCTTCGGCATCGTATCTGCAGAATTGAAATAAGGAATATACCCATGAGCCAAAATGGTATCGAAACCATCGTTATTGTTGGAGCTGGTCAAGCTGGTGCTAGCGCCATTTTAGAACTCCGTGCGAACAAGTATGAAGGCAAAATCATTTTGGTGGGTGATGAAACACATCTTCCTTATGAACGTCCGCCTTTGTCTAAAGACGTAATTCTAAAACCTGAAGAGACCAAAATCGAAATTCTGTCAGAAGAAAAATTGGCAGAACTCGGTGTTGAACATATTCGTGGCAATGGCGTTGTGAAAATCCATAGCGATGCAAAAACAGTTGAACTGAAAAATGGCGAAATTGTTGCATTTGACAAGTTGCTTCTAGCAACCGGTGGTGCAGCACGCCGTTTACCGAATTTCGATGCTTTGGGTAAACACGTTTATACCTTACGTAACCTTGAAGATTCACAAGCATTGGTGCCTGTATTACAAGCGGGTCGCCGTATTGTATTGATCGGCGGTGGTGTGATTGGTCTTGAGCTTGCTTCTTCAGCACGTTCTAAAGACTGTATCGTGACCGTGATTGAAATGGGTCCGATGGTCATGGGTCGTTCATCTCCACGTGTTTTAAGTGAATTCTTATTGGCACAGCAACGTCTTGCAGGTGTAGATGTTCGTCTTTCGACTTCTATTGCTGACTGTAAGCTTGATGGCGAAGAAGTGGTGATCACGCTTGAAGGCGGTGAAGAACTTCGTGCCGATGCAGTGATCTATGGTATTGGCATTGTGCCAAATGCTCAACTTGCGGTTGATGCAGGTTTAGACGTTGATTTTGCCATTAAAGTGAATGATAACTGCCAAACTTCGCATCCAGATATTTATGCAGCGGGTGACGTTGCGACTCAGCTTCGTGACTGTGGTAACCACCGTCGTGTCGAAACTTGGGAAAATGCGAACTTGCAAGCAGGTATCTTTGCTCGTCATGTAATGGGTGTTGAACATCCAACCCCAAATCCAGCGTGGTTCTGGACAGATCAATTGAATATCAACTATCAATTTGTGGGTGATATGGCTGCAAGCGAATGGATTGCACGTGGCGAAGTAAATCCTGAATTAGCTGCAGAATCATCATTTGTTTTGTTTGGTGTTACTGACGGTGTAATCGTGGGTGGTATCACTGTGAATGCTGCGAAAGAGATGCGTCATTTGAAAAAATTGATTAGCAAGAATGCGGCGTTTGAAGCGGATAAATATTTAGATTTAAGCCAAGATTTACGTAAACTTGTAAAGTAAGCTGAATGTCTAAGAGGAGCAGACTTACGGTAACGTAGGTCTGTTTTTTTATGTCTTTAGTTTTAGCATCGCACTTATAAAGCTATTTTGTAGTCCATGTATACAGTTTTAGCTTATATAGTTCTATTCAACGGTTTTAATCCTCCCAGCCCTCCTTTTTCAAAGGAGGGAGTAGTCTTTGTGAAGAATGGATTTCGTTTGGATGATTCCCCCTCTTTTTTTAAAGAGGGGTTAGGGGAGATTATTGATCGTTTGAAGAGAAGTCCTTATACCCCAAACGATCGGGTGGCATTCATACCGCCTCCAATTTAGTTGATAAAGTGGAGAGCAATAATTGGTCTTAAACTTTATTAGTTACTGGTCTTACGAGTAGTTCCAGATCTGAATAGTGAGTTTCAGGTTAAGTCGTTAGAACAATCAAATTTGAGAATGAAATGAAATCTTCACTGCCGCTGACGGCAAGTATATATGCTCTTTTGGTACTGATTTGGGCGACGACGCCGCTCGCGATTGTGTGGAGTGTGCAGGAAATACATCCGATGTGGGTGTTGATTATCCGTTACTTCGGCGCATCTATTATTGCGCTGTTTCTGTTGAAATTGATGCGTGATCCTTTGCCGTTTGATGAAACCTCATTAAAAAGTTATGTGGCAGGGAGTTTGAATTTGATTGGCGCACAGTTGTTTATTTATCTCGCAGCCAATTATCTCACCTCTGGTTTAATGGCACTGATTTTTGGTTTTTCACCCTTAATTGCCGGTTTGATTGGGCATGTAATTTTAAAAACACATAAATTGGTCGCTTTGCAGTGGTTGGGCATGGCGGTTGCAGTGGGAGGTCTAACTTTTGTCTTTGCAGATTCTGCTGATAGCAAAGTCAATCCAATTGGCGTTGTACTGATGCTAATCAGCATGGTGTCATATATCAGTTCGATTTTTTGGGTGAAACAGATTAACGCACCGTTAAAACCGATGTCTCAGGCAACAGGTTCTCTGATTGTTTCTGCCTTGGGTTCGGTACTCATCATTCCTTTTATCTGGCAGCATTTTCCAACCGAATTGCCAAGCGGCCGTGCCATGATAGGTTTTGTCTTTACCATGATCATGTCATCGATTGTGGCGATGCTGTGTTACTTCTGGCTGATCAAACGTTTGGCCGCATCAACGGTGTCACTCAGTAATGTGATGACACCTGTCATAGCATTGGTTTTGGGAGCGACGTTGAACAGTGAACATATTAGCTCCAATGCCTTTGTTGGAATCGTGGTCGTGATGTTTGGTATTGTGATGTACTTTTGGAAAGAGTGGCGCGAGCAATATTTTAATAAAGTACGTTGAACCGTGTACATCTACAGAATTATAAGGAAGCTGCGGCTTTCTTTTTTTTTCTATACCTTTGCGCTAAAGAGCGTGTTTCACATGGAACATGATGGCATTGTCGAAACAATCGACAGTTGGTGTAAAAACAACAAAATAACAAACAACAGCTACAGTCAGTTTGAGTACTATGGAATGAGCTATAAAATCAAATAGATCTGTTTGATAAAAATAAATTTAGGACAATTTTACATGTCTGAATCTAACAAAATCGTGGTATATGCAGCGCTCTTCGGCAATTTAGCGATTGCACTGGTGAAGTTTGTCGCTGCCTACATCACGAATAGTTCGGCCATGTTGAGTGAAGCCATTCACTCTGTGGTTGATACTTTAAATGAAATCTTACTGCTCTACGGTATGAAAAAATCGCAGCAGCCAGCAAATGCACGCCATCCGTTTGGCTATGGGAGAGAGCTGTATTTTTGGGCGTTTATTGTGGCGTTGATGGTCTTTGCTTTGGGTGCGATCGTGTCGATTTATCAAGGGATTAGTCATATTTATCACCCCGAAGAAATGCAAAATCCGATGATTAATTATATCGTGTTAGGTATTGCGATTTTGTGTGAAGGGACCTCTTGGTTTGTGGCATTGAAAGCATTTCGTAAAATCAAAGGGAAACAGGGCTATTTTGAAGCATTTCGACGCAGTAAAGATCCGACGACATTTACCGTGTTATTTGAAGATTCAGCAGCGCTGATTGGTCTGTTTATTGCCCTGATCGGTATCTATTTATCACACGCGCTGAATATGCCAATGCTTGATGGTCTGGCATCAATTCTAATTGGGGTTGTACTCGCTATTTCAGCAATTTTACTTGCACGTGAGACTAAAGGATTGCTCATGGGAGAAACTGCTGACCCACAATTGAGACATAATGTCTTGATGGTTGCAGAGCAAGATCCAGCAGTGCATTCTGCCAATGGGGTGTTAACAGAGCAGATGGGTGCACATCAAGTTTTGGCATCTTTGAGTCTTGAATTTAAAGATAATTTAACGTCAGATGATATAGAAGCTTGTGTCAACAGAATTGAAGCACAAATTAAACAGCTTCATCCTGAAATTGTGGCACTCTTTGTCAAGCCTCAATCTCGGAAGGTTTGGCTTGAGCGCATGAAAGGTCGTCTTGATCAATAGGTCTGCGAGGTTAAATACTTTGCAAGGTTTGTCAGCATAGTGAATGAATTTTAAATACACATGAATCAAAAAACTCAATCAGCACAGTTTCAAATCAGTACTAAAAGCTGTATGAAACATACGTGGACGAAGCCTGTATTTGATTATCTGGCAACTGACCATTTTAATGGGGAAAAATTCTTTAATACCCTTCGAAATCCAGATGCGTTTACGCGTAAAGATATGCTGAAATGGATCATGACGCGTAAAAGCGATACATGGAAAGTAGATCGTGAGCAAGAATACCAACAGTTTTTTGCTTCTTCGCGTAGCATTCCGCACAATCGGCCATTGGCTAAAATGGATGATTGGTTGGTTTGGTTTGTCGGACATGCGACGGTTTTGATTCAAATTGGGCCATATAATTTTTTGACCGATCCTGTATGGGCGGAGTATGCAGGCCCACGTCAAGGGACTGGACCACGACGTGCTTGTCCTGCAGGAATTGCCTTAGAAGAATTACCTACAATTCATGGGGTTTTACTGAGCCATAATCATTATGATCATATGGATTTAGCAACCTTGAATTGGTTACATGAACAATTTGCTATGCCGATTTATACTGGTTTAGGCAATGCTTATTATTTACCCACACATTTCAATGTCATTGAACTTGATTGGTGGCAATCGGAAATGTTTGAAGATTTGCGTATCGTTTATACGCCTGCACAGCATGGTTCAGGTCGTGGTTGGCGAGATCAAAATCATGCCTTATGGGGAGGTTTTTCCATCGTGCATAGTACAGGACATTTCTTCTTTGCTGGAGATACGGGCTATGCCGCACATTTCAAACAAATCCATACACGCTTAGGTGCACCCCGAGTAGCGTTATTACCGATTGGAGCTTATGAGCCACGTCGTTTAATGAAATATTTGCACATGAATCCCGAAGAAGCTTTTCAGGCGCATAAAGATTTACAGTCAAAATGTTCATTGGCAATGCATTATCGGACTTTTCAGTTGACTGATGAAGCTAGAGACCAACCTGAACATGACTTACATCATGCAATGCGAAAAACATCAAAGTTAATGAATCCATTTTTAACCATGCATGAAGGCAAAAAATTGATTGTTTAAGGATTAATAGACGGTAATTGGAATATTTAATGCCAAGAAAAAACCACCTTAAAAGGTGGTTTTTTTATTCAAAGATAAAACTTAAAGCAAGCCTGGATTACCTTGAGCTGGATCAGTTGCACGAGCAGCTTGCGCATCCGCTACAGTTAAGCCTAATGCTTTTGCAACACCTTCACCATAAGCTGGATCACATGCGTAACAGTTACGGATATGACGATATTTGATGAAGTCGAGTGCATCGCCCATTGCGCCAGCAGTGTTATTAAACAATGCTTGTTTTTGTTCATCATTCATTAAGTTGAATAATGCACGTGGTTGACTGAAATAGTCGCTGTCATCTTCGCGGTAATCCCACAAGTCAGCATCACCAGTAATTTTCAATGGTGGTTCTTTGTATTGTGGTTGCTCTTGCCATTGGCTGAAGCTGTTTGGTTCATAATGCGGTGTTGCACCATAGTTACCATCCATACGGCCTTGACCATCACGACGGTTGGAATGAACAGGGCAACGTGGTGCATTTACAGGAATTTGGTAATGGTTTACACCCACGCGATAACGTGCAGCATCAGCATAGTTGAATAAACGCGCTTGCAGCATACGGTCAGGTGAGAAGCTAATGCCCGGCACCAAGTTACTTGGTGCAAAAGCGGCTTGTTCAACATCTTGGAAATAGTTTTCAGGGTTACGGTTGAGTTCGAATTCACCCACTTCAATCAACGGATAGTCGCCTTTAGGCCATACTTTGGTTAAATCAAATGGGTGATAAGGTACTTTTTCTGCATCAAGTTCAGGCATGATTTGAACGTACATTTTCCATTTTGGAAAATCGCCGCGTTCAATTGCATTGAACAGATCGGTTTGTGAGCTTTCACGGTCTTTGGCAATAATCGCTTCAGCTTCAGCATCGGTTAAGTTTTTAATGCCTTGTTGAGTGCGCATGTGGAATTTAACCCAGAAGCGTTCATTATTGGCATTAATAAAACTGAAAGTATGACTGCCAAAACCATGCATATGACGGTAACCATCTGGAATACCGCGGTCAGACATCACAATAGTAACTTGGTGTAGAGCTTCAGGTAGTAAAGTCCAAAAATCCCAGTTATTAGTTGCACTACGCTTATTGGTTTTAGGATCGCGTTTTACTGCTTTGTTTAAGTCAGGGAATTTACGAGCATCACGTAGGAAGAAGACAGGGGTGTTATTACCAACTAAATCCCAGTTACCTTCTTCAGTATAGAATTTCAGGGCAAAACCACGAATATCGCGTTCTGCATCTGCAGCACCACGCTCACCTGCTACGGTAGAAAAACGAGCAAAAAGTTCAGTTTTTTTACCAACTTCTGAGAAAATTTTAGCGCGGGTATATTGGGTAATATCGTTAGTCACGGTAAACGTACCGAAAGCACCAGAACCTTTGGCATGCATACGACGCTCTGGAATTACTTCACGAACGAAATTACCGAGTTTTTCATTAAGCCATAGGTCTTGGGCAAGCAAAGGACCACGTGCACCTGCCGTCATACTGTTCTGGTTGTCTACAACAGGAGCACCAGCATCAGTTGTTAGGTGGGTGACAGGACATTTTTTAACGTCGTCGCTCATTGAGTATCTCCATTATTATAATCATGTATTAAAGTTGGGAGTTATAACCCTTCAATTGATAACACGCTCAACAGCACATGACCTTAACCGTTTTGTTAATTCATTTTAAAGTGACAATGTGACAACAGTTTTTCTCTTATTCTAAAATTTTTCAAGCAGCAATCAATCGAAGAGAAGTTATAAAACTGTAGCCGTTAAAAGCTTAAAAATCTCTATATACTTAATGACTCTAAAGCTTTCTGTGGCTTTTGACAAATGGAAAAATAGTTTTGTATAAATGGTTAATTCGATTGATTAAGTTATTGAATTTATATTATTTATTTATATATTTTGTTTTAATATTTTATCCATGAATTAAACTCAAATATGTTGCTATGATAGGTAGAAGAGGACGAACTAATTAAATCCATATTTTTATTATGGTTTTTTGCCTTCATATAGGTTTTTTAGCTGATTCTAGTTAATGAAAGACATTTTATGTTGTTAATATTGCAGAGATTTTCAACATTAAAGACATTATTTAATACTTAAAATAAGCTAAAAATACAGCTGAAGAAATATTGGCAAGTGGTCTAAGTTGTTTTAGAAAATTGTAAATAAATTCTTTATGGGGTGATGCTAGTTGTTACAGCTATCTTTATTGTTGTCAGGTCAGGTGTTGTCAGGTCAGGTGTTGTCACTCCAGCGTGAATCGATTCTTATATCATATCAACATACTAGGCAACCTTACGTGATCGCATATCGTAGTTGAGGGGGTTAATGGCGAACCCATTTTGACCTCGGGATATATTTTACTGCCAAAAGGATAAGCACTTAAACAAGACTGGACCGTATTGGCATGAGCACATGGCACGACTGTGTGGCTGATACAAGTGCTCCTTCAAGTGATTATACAATGGGCCTGTATATAGTTTGCAACTAGTCATAGATGGTGCAATCGACAGTTGTTTGAGGCATGGCTATGTAGTGGTTGCAACAGATTATAAGGACTGGGTAAGCTAAAACTGCGCCCTCATATGAATGTAGTCAGTTAAGTTTATAATTTGGTGCATTCTGTACATGCACTGCATTCTTGCAAGTCGAAGCAATTTAATAAAGACTGGATGGTGATGGGGCATAGTCAAGGTGGTGCAGCTGTGATTGCGGTTGCAGCTCAGGAGCAAAAAGATGCGCTTGAATTAAATTTTAAAGCTGCAATACCCTTGGCACCGGGTGGTTATCAATATGAATGTATTGCTGAATACGTAGAAACCAATCCAAACCCAGATACCAACGTAGCGGCATTTTTCCCCATCGTGTTGTTGGGAGCAGCCGAAGCAGATCGATCAATGTAGATCAACAGGTTAGTCCAGATATGAAGTCTTTACTAAATCAGGCCCGTAAACGTTGTTTATCAGAAATAAAAAAATTAGTTAAAATAAGCACCTCAGCCAATCTTTTAAAAAATTCAGACTTAAGGCCATCCCCAAGCTATTTAAAACGGCAGTCGATTGAATATATGACCCTAACCGTAACACTGATGTTTGTTTAAGGCGCCGCAGACCATTTGTCGATCACCTTGGTACTCAAAGTTATTACCAGAAAGTGTGCAAATAAAAATTGCCAGTAGTCTATCAGGCGATCCCAAATGGCTATCATCGTGGTGCATTAGGCCATAGTCCAAAATATACGGCTGAATTTTTAAAGAGCTTACAACTGGCCAGCATTGCAAAGGCGTATAAATGAGACAAGTAAGCTGGCAATAAAAGCTTAACTTCTAAAGCACTTTTATTGACGGATGAAACAAGTGATGAATGATTTTCTTCTACCGTAAAAATGAATTTCCTAAATATCTAAAATAACTGGTTTAAGAGCCGATTTTTTGTAAATAACATGACTTTATTTTATTCACCGATGCATTTGAAACATCATTAGACTTGTCCGCGAAGTCTAATCGCGCAACATATGAATTATATCTCGCTTTAATTCATCCCACTCCCCAAAATCAGGCTCAATCAATAAAGTTTGCGACACAAAGCCATAACACACCCGCTGCATATTTAAAGCCATCTGTTTGAGCTGTTCATCATCCTGTATAAATGGCTCAAGCATACTGCGCCACATTTGCACCATCATGGCATAACTCTTACGGTAACTTTCAATATCTGAAATCTGCCGTTCTAACAAAAACACCTGTGACCATAAAAACTGCTGTGCTTGAATTTGCTCAATTTGAAAGTGAATAATGCGCTCCAAATACGTCTGAAACTCCAAATCTGTGGATAACTTGATCAAGCTTTGTGCATAACTTTTTAAGCTTTCCGCATTGTGTTTCACATGCAAATGAATGGTCAACGCAATCAAATCTTCCTTCTTCGAAAAATATTCATAAAAGGTTCCCAAGCCCACGCCTGCAAGGTCGGTAATCTCCCGAATGGTAATTTGGCTGGCAGGGCGCTCATGCAAAAGCCGAACAAAACTGTCCTGTAAGGCTTCTTGCGTCAGTTTTGCACGTGATTGACGTGGCTTACGCCGTATTTGAATGGCTGAATGCTTCATATTTTTAAGCGCGGAAAACCGAACGTCTATGCTTTAAATTTTCTCTATACTGAAATGAAAAGCCAACAAGAACAAGCGGAAAATATAGACGATGAATACATTAGAACAGACATGGATGACGCATCAAATCAGCAACCAATTTGATGAACTGGAAAACTACAATCTATTTTCAAGCGATACGGTTTTACATGAAATCTTAAAGCGCTATGGCAGCCACGATCAGCCGATCTTATGCGAAATGGGCAAAGTCGCAGGTTCGAGTGAATACTTTCAGCATGGGGCTTTAGCCAACAAACATACCCCAATTTTACATGCCTTCGATGCTCGTGGTCGCCGTACTGACTTTATCGAATTTCATCCTTCATGGCATAAATGGATGGGACTCAACCGTCAGTTTGATACCCATGCGCATCCTTTTAATCAGCCTAACTCCAAGACTAAATGGGTGGAATGGGCAGCACGTTTTTATCTCGCAGGTCAGGTCGAGTGTGGCAATTTATGTCCGAACTCCATGACGCTGGGCAGTATTCCCTTAATTCAACGTGAACCTGAACTATGGGCGAAAATTGGCGAGAAACTATTATCGACGGAATATGATGAACGTGATGTACCCATCGCGAAGAAAAAGTCGATTTGGCTCGGTATGGGCATGACCGAAAAGCAGGGCGGTTCGGATGTACGCGCCAATGAAACCATTGCCGTGCCTGTAGCAGAAACAGGACGAGGCAAGGCTTATTTGCTCACAGGGCATAAATGGTTTTTCTCTGCGCCGATGTGTGATGCGCATTTGGTGGTGGCAAAAACCGAACAAGATGGCTTGGCGTGCTTCTTTGTGCCACGTTGGTTGGAAGATGGCAGCAAGAATAATATTCAGGTACAGCGCTTAAAAGAAAAAGTCGGGAATCGCAGTAACTCAAGCTCGGAAGTCGAATTCAAAAATGCATGGGGCATTATGATTGGTGAGGCAGGGCGAGGCATTCCAACCATTATTGAAATGGCGAATTACACCCGTCTGACCTGTTCGGTCGGTTCGAGCGCCATGCTGCGTCAAGCTTTGGTGCAATGCATTGCCTATACCCGTCAGCGTCAGGCTTTTGGTAAACATTTGATTGATCAACCGCTTATGCGTGCAGTCTTGGCAGATTTGGCTTTAGAAAGTGAAGCAGCGACGCAGCTCAGTTTCCATTTGGCGCAGTGCTATGAATCGGATGATACTTTGTCTGTGGCATGGAAACGCATCATGACCCCAGCAGCCAAGTTTTGGATTTGTAAGCGTACCGTAGAGCTAACAGGGGAGATGATGGAAGTCTTTGGCGGCAATGGCTATGTCGATAACGGCATCATGGCGCGCATCTTTAAAGAAGCACCTGTGAATACCATTTGGGAAGGTTCAGGCAATGTCATGTGCCTAGATGTGCTGCGTGCGATTGGGCGTGACCCTGAATCTATTGAAGTGCTGTTTAAAGATTTGGCGAGTACAGCAAGTACAGATGAAAGCTTGCAAACAGAATTGCAGGACTTGTTCAGGTTGTTCCATCAATCACCTGAAGATTTACAATTTATGGGGCGCAGTTTGGTCAGTCGTTTAACGGTACTTGCACAAGCGGTGTTATTGAAACGCTATGCGCCTGATTATGTAGCAAATGGTTTTATTCAAAGCCGCTATAGTGCGAAACATGGGCAAGTGGTGGGCATGCTGGATGCTAAAAAGGTCGATGTAGAGCGAGTATTAGAACGGGCTTTTGCTAGCTAAATACAACGTATTTCCCTCTCTCAATGGGAGAGGGTTAGGGAGAGGGAAATAATGTGGCAAAGCAATTTTTTTATGGCCTTGGGGCTAACTACGCTGTATCAAAAAGCCATAGGAAAGTGCTTGAAAAAATCTAAAAATAGATCAATATATGCACTACAGTACGAGGGTGCTGTATAGGCAAAAAGGTGAATGCAAATGGCAAAGAAAAAAGTCCTGCCTGAAGTTGAAGTTCGCAACTTTGTGGCAAAACACATGAACGATTTTAACAAAAGCCAAACTTTTGTAGATCGAAAGAAAAATGCAAAACGTGGCTATGCAAAGCACAAAAAAGGGGGATATTCGAATGATTATCTCCCTTTTTATTTCAGTGTGTTTTCTCAGTTTGTAGTCTACTAAATGATTCGGCTTCAGCATCTGCTTAAACAAAGTTCACATCATATTCCATACGTTTTACTGTTCGCTTCGCAATCTCTAGGCCATGCAATTTGGCCACAATATAAAGAGATGCATTGATCCCCGAAGAAATCCCCGCAGCATCTAAGACTTCAACTTCGTTGAATAATAAGATACCGACGTTCATTCAGATGGTTCCATGCGGGATTGAACGCATGGGTTTTGAATTTAAATGTAGAACCTTAAAACACGGCTTATTTTGAAAATAAGTCTTCAAACATTTTGTTGAATGCGGATTTTTGTTGCGGTCTAGACGCTGTACTTTGATGTTTTGAGGCGTCATTGGTTTGCTGGAGTACGTGTTCCACTTGACTGGTCAATTGCTCAAACCATGTTGAGTCAGTGTGATGCGTCTGGTTTAGCTGTTTGGCGCGCTGTGCAGCCAGTACCGATGGATCATTTTTACCTAAGCGGCGCTGCTGTGACGCAGTAATTTCTATACCGAGTAAGGGGGGAATACGAGAGCGGCTGACCGGAGCTTTGGATTTTGTTGGCTTGGTTGGGCGTATATTGACTTGTTGTGCTTGGGACGGTCTAGGTCGAGTTGAGGATACTTTTTCAATCGGTGTATCGTGTTGCAGCTCTAACATTTTTTGTTTGAGTTGCGGATGGATCTTTGTCATATAAAAGGCAATTGCGACAAAAGCCAGAAAAAATAAAAAATCCATCATCACCTCATTTTATTATTTTACATGAGTGTTCTTAAGCACTCACGATTCGGGTTGCCGATTTCACCATATCACCAAGACCATGAGTCTTGAAGTAGTACTCCATCATGCTTTTCACCATCAGTGGATTATTCATGCTCAAAGCACGATCCAAGAGCTCTTTTGCATCTGGCATCGGCACATGGCAGATGGCTTTACGGACTTTGAGGATATTACTCGAACTCATCGATAGGGTATTAAAGCCCATCGCCATCAGTAAAATAGCTGTGAGTGGATCACCGGCCATTTCTCCACAAATACTAATCGGCTTGTCGTATTTATGACATTCTTGCACCAAGCGAGTCAGCGCACGAAGTACGGCTGGGTGTGAGTGTGAATAGACATTGGCAACTCGTGGGTTATTTCGGTCAACCGCAAGTAAGTATTGGGTTAAATCGTTTGATCCGACCGAGAAGAAGTCAACCAATTCAGCAAACTCATCGATCTGTAACAGCACACTCGGCACTTCGACCATGATGCCGATTTTGGGTTTGGTAATTTTCACCTGTTCTTCTTCTTGCACCGCTTGCCAGTCACGATCGAGCAAATACAACGCTTCTTCGACTTCGCTGACACTGGTCACCATCGGCAGCAATATATGCAAGTTGTTCAGGCCAATACTGGCTTTGAGCATGGCACGAATTTGGGCTGAAAAAATCTCAGGATGATCGAGAGTAAAGCGAATTCCACGCCAACCCAGTGCTGAGTTTTCTTCTTCAATCGAGAAATAAGGCAGGTCTTTATCTGCACCAATATCGAGGGTACGCATCACCACTGGTTTATTGGCAAAATGACTCAGCTGTTGACGATAAATAGCGCGCTGTTCTTCTTCACCAGGGAAGCGATCACGCAGCATAAACGGAATTTCAGAACGGTATAGACCGACACCTTTGGCGCCACGTTGTACACCGCGAACCACATCGATCATCAAGCCAGTATTTACAAACAATCGAACTGCAACACCATCAGGGGTGATGGCATCTTTGGTTTCGTATTGCTTCAGATCTTTGGCAATTTGCTCTTCTTCTTTTTGAATCTCTTTATAGCGTGTGCGTAAACGACGAGGTGGATTGATGAATACACGGCCTTGATGTGCATCGACAATCATTTCGACATCATCGAGGGTATTAATTGGCAGTTCAGTCACGCCGACTACAGTTGGAATGCCGAGGGCACGTGCCACAATCACCATGTGTGAGTTCATGGCACCTTCGGTGGTCACAATCGCCGCGATTTTATCGACAGGGAGTTCAACCAAGGCAGCCGTAGAAATTTCCTCACCAATTAAAATGCTTTCATCGGTGATTTCACGGTGACTGGCATCTGCTTCTTGTAAATAAGCCAAGATACGACGCCCCAGATCTTTTAAGTCTGAAACACGTTCACGGAGATAGTCATCTTCCATCTGTGCAAACAGCGCAATGTGTTTATCAATAACAATGCGTACCGAACCTTGTGCCCAGTTACCGTCACGAATTTCACTTTTGATTTCCGCGGGGAGGGCATTGGCATCGAGCATTCGCAAGAACACGCTAAATAATGCACGTTCTTCGGCCATGAGGGCATCTTGCATTTTTTCATCGAGGGACAGAATTTCTTGACGAACTGCGTCTATGGCATTGTCGAGTAATTCGAGTTCTTCACTGATGTCATCGGCTTCACGATCGGGGACTGAAGCCAAGTCAGCAGGTGGATACAGGATGACTGCACGACCTAGCGCAATACCGCCTGAACCAGAAATACCTTGGAAAGTTTTATAGGCAGGGAGGTTGTTGGGCTTACGAAAGACTTCGATATTCCCGACGGCATGTGCATGGGCAATCACCCCTGAAAGTTGAGCGCACAAGGTCACGAGGAAAGATTCGGCAGCTTCGCTAAAGTCTTGAGGCTCTTTGTTTTGAACCACCAAGACGCCCATAACTTTACGGCGATACATCACCGGAACACCGAGGAAGGAATTGTAAATTTCTTCCCCCGTTTCTGGCAGATACATAAAGCGTTCGTGTTTGGGTGCATTGTCTAAGTTGACGATTTCTTCACGTTGTCCAACTAAGCCGACCAAACCCTCACTGGTATGCAAAGAGACATGCCCAACGGCTTCAGGGTTTAAACCCTTAGAAGCCATTAGTAAATAACGATGATTTCGTTCATCAAGCAAGTAGATTGAGCAGACATCCACATGCATGGCTTCGGCCACTTGATTGACCATAATGTCTAAAGATTCATGCAAACTGGCCGACGCATTAATCTCTTGGACTATGCGTCTTAAGGTATCCAGTTGCATGTTCGACATCGTGTCTGCTCCAAAATTTATTCTGCTTTATTTATAACAACACTCATCCTAAAAATCTGCATCCATTCTGCAAATTTTTACGGTTTTTGCGGAAGCTGATTGCACAGCTCCACCATGGCTTTACGATATACATCGCGTTTAAAATTCACCACTTGACCCAAAGGGTACCAATAGCTGACCCATTGCCATTGATCAAACTCTGGTGGGTCTGACAAATCCAGCTGAATATGCTGTGCCGAAGCCGTCAGTTTTAATAAAAACCACTTTTGTTTTTGACCAATACAAACGGGGTCTGAATCCGTACGTATATACCGATGTGGCAAACGATAGCGCAACCACCCTTGGGTTTGTGCTATCACCTGGACGTGTTGGGGCAGTAAGCCAACTTCTTCTCTCAGCTCACGGTAAAGTGCCTGTTCGGGGGTTTCTCCATGTTGGATACCTCCTTGTGGAAATTGCCAGGCATTGTGACCAATGCGCTTTGCCCATAAAACTTGTCCAATGTCGTTTGCCAAAATGATCCCGACGTTGGGTCGGAAACCTTCTGAATCGATCATTTGGCTACCTAAATATTGTGTAATTTATGACTTTGCTCACGGGGACGTTTATTTCTGTGTCCATCTCGAAAAAGCAAAGTGTAAAAATGTTAAAATTGTTATGATCTTAACGAATTTCTATCGACTAGCGGAGATAGATTTACAATTTTTTTCTTAAATTTCAGCTTTTACGAGTATTTTCATGAAATTGGCACTGTTTGACCTTGATCACACCTTATTAAATACCGACTCAGACCATTCTTGGGGGGAGTTTTTGGTCAATGAAGGCTTGGTTGATCCAATTCATCATCGTGCCATGAATGATAAATTTTATGATGATTATAAAAAAGGCCAGCTTGACCCGATTGCTTATAATGAATTTGTATTTGAGTTTTTAACTCAACATGACAATGCCTACTTAACTGAGTTACATCAGTTGTTTATGAAAAAAGTTATTCGTGCGCAAATGCGTCCTGAGGGCTTTGCTGCCATTCAGCGCCATCAAGATGCAGGACATCAATTGGTCGGGATCACCGCAACGTCTGATTTTATTACCGCACCGATTTTTCGTGAATTTGGTATTACTGAAATCATTGCGACCAATGCCGAAGTTGTGGATGGTAAATATACGGGTAAAGTGATTAATACTCCGTGCTACCAAAAGGGCAAATTAGTCCGTTTGAATCAATGGTTAGAAGGTCGTGATGTGACAGAATCTTGGGCCTATTCAGATTCGATTAATGACCGCTTCCTATTGGAATATGCCGATCATGCCTTTGCAATTAACCCAGATGACCGTTTAGAAGTCCTTGCAAAAGAACAAGGTTGGGACATTCAAGACTGGTCAATTCAAGCCTAAAAATAGATATGATAAAAAAGCATCATTAGATGCTTTTTTATTTGACGTCCTTTTGATTAAACTTCAGCTCACTAATTTGAACTATCGCTCTATATGCAGACAGAAGCTTCTTTTAAACATTTAATTCAAATCTTTATAGGGCCACGTGCTCAATCTTATTTAAAGTTCATAGAACAACAAGCTGGGCAGAACAGTGGCCTGAGTTGGGCGGGGTTAATTTTTGGGCCCTATTGGTTACTCTATCGGAAGATGTATCGCTATTTCTTCTTATTCTTTGCGGTTGGTTTTTTGATTAGTATGTTGGCACTCATCATCGGAGTGCCTGATCAAGTCTTGATGGGGCTAGCATTGATTCCTAACCTCATACTCGCTGGCATCGGAAAGCGGCTTTATAGCGATTTTGCGGTGCAAAAGACCAAAGCCTATATGCAGCAGCCGAAATATAGTGAGCAGGTGTTTGCTGAAGAAGGCGGAGTGAACTGGGGGCTGCCTTTGTTGTTGGTATTTATTCAATCGGTCGTGATGATTATGCTCAGTTTGCCTTTTATTCAATTTTCACCGCTGTAGAATTCTGTAATTGAGTGCGTGTCCGTTCCGTGTTATATCCTTAAAACAGAATAATTTTGTATCCATAAACAATAAGTTTTAACACGGAGAATGACAATGAGTGTACGTCCACGCATGACTCATCTATTTGAACAACTGGGTTTAGATTCGAGTGAAGACGCGATTGCTTTATTTATCGTGACGCATCAACTCAGTGCCCAAACTAAAATTACCGAAGCAGACTATTGGACAGATGCTCAGCGTCAGTTCTTGGCCGAAAAAATTAAGTCAGATGGTGAATGGGCGATTATTGTCGATCAATTGAATGAATCATTACATGAAGATTCGTTGACGAAGTAAAACTGACGGGTCTTCCTTGGTTTTTTTAATGGGATCGGCTGAAATAGGCGATCCCATTTTTAATGCAAAATAAATTTAAGCGACCATTCAACATATAGAAAATCATTCGCTTTTTCTAAATGCTCAAACAGATCACTAAAAAAAGCCACCATAGCGGTGGCTTGATTAATAACTGAATTTTGTAGGTAAAAATTCAATTAGATGTGTTTCATCAATTCAACCAGCTTTTGTGCAGCAAGTGACTGAGTACGACCTGGATGCCATACCATCCCCAATTGACGATTCATGTTTGAAGGTAAATTCAATTGTTTTAAATCTTGGTTCAATAATGTTTTAGGAAGGACTGACCAACCGAGACCAATTGAAACCAACATGCGAATCGACTCAAGTGAGTTATTGCTCATGGTGACTTTTGGCTTGAGGCCATACTTTTCAAACTCAGCCAAAGTAATTTGACTGGTATAGGTTTGCGCCGCAGGTAAAAGACTTGGGTATTGGATCAAATCTTCTAAGGTTAAATGTTCAACTTGCGCCAAAGGATGGAAAGGTGCAACCACGAATACCAATGGATCATTCCATGTCGTGATGTATTTTAAACGGCTGTCACCTTGTGGCGGTAAAGTCAAAAAAGCCAACTCTAAGTCGCCAGCTAAAACTTGCTCATGGGCTTGTTCAGAATCAACAAAGTGTACATCTAAGGTCACTTCTGGAAACTGTTGTACATATTGACGCAAATGCGCCGGTAAATGGTGTAAGCCGATATGATGGCTGGTGCCAATTTTCAGTTTACCTTGAACCTGACCTTGCTCATGGCTGAGCGTATGGTGAATATCACCCAATTCATTCAGCCAGCTTTTTACTTTTGGCAAGAGAGAGTTTGCTGCATGCGTCGCTTGAACACCACGACCCGCGGATTCAAAAAGTTTGACACCGAAGTATTCTTCTAAACTGTGAATACGCTTGGTCACAGCAGGTTGCGTAATGAAGAGCTGATCTGCTGCCAAGGAGATCGAACCAGTTTCCATGACTTTTACAAAGGCTTCAAAGGCTGCGAGATTCATCTTCATTCCTATAAAGAATTTTTATGCGTAGTCTCATTGTTATAATATTTTAAGAATAAATCAAAGGGAAAGTTGTATCTTTTGATTTAAAACTAGGCGTTCAAGCCATACTACGCGTTAAATCTGAGGGGATTTTTCGAGTTCTATAGCGTTATTCGAGTGCTTGATTGTTGCATGATTCGAGATGGAGCTGTGACGTTTTCAGCTCAAATGCGTTGTTACAAAGTTGTTTTTTAAACCGAAACCAGAGTTATGCATAATATAAAAAATACAGGGCTGAAAAGTATTTCAACCGTTTGAATTAAAGAGGAGCGATGGCGTTTCTTTTAACTCAGCATTGAACTAAAACAAAAATGAACTGAAGTTTTGATGGCTTGGGGAACATACTTTTCAGTGAATAATTAAAGTAACAGGTACAGTCAGGGCGGCATCGATTAGTGATAGCGTACCTCACAGGGAGAAGGCGATGGATATTAAGCACATTAAAAATTTATTGGATATTTTTGAAGGGACAGTCGAAAAGCGCTGTGCGGTATATGAAATCGCAGATGATGAAGACGACGAAAACCGTGCAGCAGCCGAGTGTAATGCGGCAAAAAACAAACTGATTCTTGCGATAGAGCAATTGGTTGAGGCGCATGACCAACTGGCTTTACAGCAAAAAACCAAGCTTTGATGATCCGTCTGCAATTGAATCTATAGGATGAAATCGATGGAACGTTAAAGTGGATGGAGTAAAAGAACGTTTTAAGATCATTAAAAAACCACCGTGATGGTGGTTTTTTTACAAGGAGCAGGGTTGGATTAAGCGGGGATATTTTCCTCTGCAGCTTTATCTTTCTTTTCCCATGCTTTTTCGTGGAAGAAAAAGGCAACCGCTTGAACAGTTGGTTCAAGTAAACTTAAGGTAATAGCCATTGCAATACTGCCTGTCACGTAATAACCAACCAACATCGCAACCGTGATATGCATGATGTAATAGCTCAAGGTTTTTTTGAACATGCGCTGATTATTTTCGACGAACTTGTTAATGTGTGCCATGAAAATGCTCCTTGTTAAATTGATAAATCTTGGCAATGAGTTAATAATAATGATTCTTATTTGCAATGTAAAAGAGAAAATTCAATTTATGATCATTGAATTTTTAAATTACTGTTTAAAAATGGCAGAAAGTGAACAAAAAGTCGGAGAAAATTCTAAAGTCTCATCTGCTGAAAGTATTGAAGTGAGCGTGTTTTAAACGCATTAATGGTCTTTAAAATGCAGCGGAAATCAGCAGTTAAATATCATTCCTATAAGTTTTTAAACTAATAAAAATGATAAATTAGATTTATGTGAATACGTGGTTATAATCGATTTAACGAAAGAATTTACCCAGTCCAGTGGAGCAAATCGACATGGCAGGCGAAACCCAAAAAGCGGAAACCCAAACAAAAAAAACCTTGTATGACAAATTGTGGGATGACCATCTAGTAAAACAACGAGATGATGGCTCTTCATTATTGTATATCGACCGTCATTTATTGCATGAAGTGACTTCTCCACAAGCCTTTGAAGGGCTACAGCTTGCAGGTCGTAAACCATGGCGTTTAAGTGCTAACGTGGCAACGCCAGACCATAACGTACCTACTTCTACTAAGGAGCGTGCTGAAGGTATTGCAGGTATTGAAGATGATACTTCACGTATCCAAGTGCAAACTTTAGATGACAACTGTAAAACTTTTGATGTGGCCCAGTTTGACATCAACGATGTGCGTCAAGGTATTGCGCATGTGGTTGGGCCAGAACAAGGTTTAACCTTGCCAGGTATGACCGTGGTGTGTGGTGACTCACATACTGCAACGCATGGTGCTTTTGGTTGCTTGGCTCATGGTATTGGCACATCTGAAGTTGAACACGTGTTGGCGACTCAATGCTTAGTTCAAAAGAAAATGAAGAACATGTTGGTGCGTGTTGACGGTCAATTGGGTCAAGGCGTTACTCCTAAAGACGTGGTTTTAGCGATTATCGGTAAAATCGGTACGGCAGGTGGTACAGGTCACGCAATTGAATTTGGTGGTCAAGTATTCCGTGATATGTCGATTGAAGGTCGTATGACGGTGTGTAACATGGCGATCGAAGGTGGCGCGCGCGTGGGTATGGTGGCTGTCGATGACAAAACCATTGCCTATGTGAAAGACCGTCCGTATGCACCGAAGGGCGAACAGTGGGACGCTGCAGTAGAGTATTGGAATACTTTAGTGTCTGATGAAGGTGCGCATTTTGATACTGTTGTGGTGTTGCAAGGTGAAGAGATTGAGCCACAAGTGTCTTGGGGGACTTCTCCTGAGATGGTGATTCCTGTATCTCAAGCAGTGCCAACTTTAGAACAAGCTAAAGATGACGTACAGCGTAATGACTGGACACGTGCATACAACTACATGGGCTTAGAAGCAGGTCAAGCTTTGGCTGATATTCAATTAGACCGTGTATTTATTGGTTCATGTACCAACTCACGCATCGAAGATATTCGTGCAGCGGCTGAAGTGGCCAAAGGCAAAAAAGTGGCGGCATCGATTAAGCAAGCCATGGTGGTGCCGGGTTCAGGTTTAGTCAAAGCACAAGCAGAAGCAGAAGGCTTAGATAAAATCTTAATCGAAGCAGGCTTTGAATGGCGTGAGCCGGGTTGTTCAATGTGCTTGGCAATGAATGCTGACAAATTGCAACCGGGTGAGCACTGTGCATCGACGTCTAACCGTAACTTCGAAGGTCGTCAAGGTAATGGTGGTCGTACACATTTGGTGAGTCCAGCAATGGCAGCAGCTGCGGCAATTGCTGGTCACTTTGTGGATGTGCGTACATTCTAGTTTAAGCCCTCATCCCAACCTTCTCCCTGAGGGAGAAGGAGTTCCCTCTCCTTTTAGGAGAGGGTTAGGGAGAGGTCACGGATTCAGTGAGAAATAAACATGAAAAAATATACCGTTGAACAAGGTATCGTTGCACCATTAGACCGTGCCAATGTTGATACAGATTTAATTATTCCAAAACAGTTTTTGAAATCTATTAAGCGTACAGGCTTCGGAGCCAACTTATTTGATGAGTTGCGCTATTTGGATGAAGGCTATTTAGGTCAGGACATTTCAAAACGTCCGATTAACCCCGATTTCGAATTGAACAAACCGCGTTATCAAGGTGCGTCGATTTTGATCTCTCGTGCAAACTTTGGTTGTGGTTCGAGCCGTGAGCATGCGCCTTGGGCATTAGAAGAATATGGTTTCCGTACTGTCATTGCACCAAGCTATGCGGATATTTTCTTTAATAACAGCTTTAAAAATGGCATGTTGCCAGTGATCTTGTCTGAAGAGATCGTAGATCAGTTATTTAAAGAATGTGCTGCATCTGAAGGCTATCAATTAACCATTGATTTGGCTGCGCAAGAAGTACGTACACCGAGTGGTGAAGCATTTACATTTGAAGTCGATCCATTCCGTAAACACTGCCTATTGAATGGCTTGGATGATATCGGTTTAACCTTACAAGCAGCCGATGATATTCGCGCTTATGAAGAAAAAACCAAAGCATCTCGCCCTTGGGTATTTGCAGAAATTAAAGCTTAAGTCAGTGTCATTGTAGAACTTCTTAGTAGTCAGTCGGCTTAAGTCTTGCTAATATCAGGCGAAACAAAATTTATACGTTAGCCAGAATTTATCAGGTTGGGTTCGAAAAATGAAAAAGTTCTTCGGTCAGCTGGTTGTAACGGGAGCGCTGTTCGCAACGCTCTCTGCCTGTCAAAGCTTTGACACGGCACGCATTAAAAATGTGAAAGAAACTGAAAGTACAAAAAATAATGCTCTGATTTACTGTGCAGGTACAGCGCATTGTGAATTTGAGCGTTTTGATCAAATACAAGTGGTTGATCCAAATAATCAACATGTACAACGTGCTGCGATTAAAGCAGGCATTGTACGGTTGAATGGTCGTTCATTGTCTGAGCCTAATCCTTTGTATTTGTCTGTACCTTCAGGTCAGCATGAAGTCGTGATTCGCTATTATCCAATTTCTCAGGAAAAAGCAGAGCGCTTGCATGTCATTCACAACTTTAGGTCCAAACACGAGTACACCTTTAAAATGTACCGTGAGCGTTCAAAAAACAGAGGCAGTTTACTGGATAAATCTGCGCCTGATCCGCTCTGTGTAGACTTAAAGCAAGGTGCAAAAACGATTCGACGTTTCTGCCGACCCTACAATGTCCTCACAGGACTTGGTGAGTTTGTAGAAAAGAAACTTTAAATCTGACTGGTAATCAAGCCAGCGTATAAATGGAACGACTCATGTCAAAACATATTTTGATTTTACCAGGTGATGGTATTGGTCCTGAAATCGTGAAAGCGGCTGAACAAGTGCTGACACGTGTAAACGAGAAATTCAACTTAGGTTTGACTTGGGAACAAGGTCTTTTAGGTGGTGCAGCGATCGATGCGCACGGTTCACCTTATCCAGAAGTAACAGCAGCACAAGCGAAGACTGCTGATGCGATTTTATTGGGTGCAGTGGGTGGTCCTAAGTGGGATACCATTGAGCGTTCAATTCGTCCAGAACGTGGCCTATTAAAAATTCGTTCAGAATTAAATTTATTTGCCAATTTACGTCCAGCAATTCTTTATCCGCAGCTTGCAGATGCGTCGAGCTTAAAACCTGAAATCGTAGCAGGTTTGGATATCTTGATCGTACGTGAGTTAACTGGCGGGATCTATTTTGGTCAACCACGTGGTATTCGTGAACTCGAAAACGGCGAAAAACAAGGTTTCAATACTGACGTATATGCTGAATCTGAAATCAAGCGTATTGCCAAAGTTGCTTTTGAAATGGCGAACTTACGCGGTGGTAAAGTGTGTTCAGTGGATAAAGCCAACGTACTAGAAGTGACTGAGCTTTGGAAACAAACTGTAACTGCGTTAAAAGAAGAGCAGTATCCTGAAATTAACTTGTCTCATATGTATGTTGACAATGCTGCTATGCAATTGGTCCGTGCGCCAAAACAGTTTGATGTAATCGTGACAGGTAACTTGTTCGGCGATATCTTGTCTGATGAAGCGGCGATGTTAACCGGTTCTATCGGCATGTTGCCATCGGCTTCTTTAGATGAAAATGGTAAAGGTATGTATGAGCCTTGCCACGGTTCAGCGCCAGACATCGCAGGTCAAAACATTGCGAACCCATTAGCAACGATTCTGTCTGTTGCTATGATGCTGCGCTATACCTTCCGTGAAGAAGCGGCGGCAAAAGCGATTGAAGATGCAGTAGGCAACGTCTTAGATCAAGGCTTACGTACAGGTGACATCATGTCAGAAGGCAGTACTCAAGTCGGTACTGTTGAAATGGGTCAAGCTGTAGTTTCTGCATTGAACTAATGGCGAATCAAAAAACGCAGCGTTTATGCTGCGTTTTTTTGTGCCTAGAAATTATCAATCTTAGAATTGATGCGCTAACAGGTGCGACCAGTTAATCGGACATCAGTTGCAATATTATGCTTTAAGCGAAATTGAATAAGGCAGTTTAACTCAACCTCATAGCGTGTATTTCCACTGGGAATCGGCACAGCAGCGCCGCTGCCCATGCCCATTGCGGGATTTTCAGCCATCGGTAAAGGAATACTGATCGGGCGTGCGACACGATAACGGAGGTAGTCAGAACTGACCTCTACGGGAGAGGTTCTTTGATAGCCGAGTTTGCTGAGATTAAGTTCTGCTTGAATCGTTTGGCTCGATTGACCAATAAATGAGGTTAAATAGCGTTCACGTTCAACGGAGGATATCGTTGATGTCGTGCTACAGCCAGCCAAGCATACAATGCTTAGAACGCATCCCATGCTCAATATCGGACGAATAAAACGCTGATCTTTGTAAACCTGATGTTCTAAAATAAATTCCATGGGTCAGTTCCTCACGAAATAAATTCAGTTTAGTCAGATCGGTCTGTATAACACTGTAGTCATTTGATACACGGTCATCTGAGCAAGATTAGCCTCTAGTATTCTCATGCAGGATCAACAAGCTCTGCCAACATAGTCAATGGATTCAACTATTTGATTGCGTAATTTGAACTCGATTTTACATTCCATATCGACAGTGACACCACCTTTAGACGGCGTTGGGATAGGGGCGCCCATGGCTATACTGGTGCCGATATTTGGTGTACCAATCGGGATTGGCATCGAGCGTAAAATGGTATAGCTAAGTTTTTCATTGCTTTGTACGGGTGCTCCCATCACTTTATAGCCCAATTGACTCAAGTTGAGCTCTTTATGAACTTGATCAGCTGGCTGTCCAATATAGTGTTGTAGGGATTGATTGAGTTGCTTTTGGCCTGTCGTGGCGCAAGCCACACAAAAGATAGCACCGACTAATCCTAGATGTTTCATATGATTTTATGTCCTTATATTTTGAATTTTATAATCGAATTTTTATGTTTTTAGACTGTAAAGGAAAGCAAATTTGCAGTCAATTTTTATCATTGTATTGAAATAAATACAAAAAAAGCCACTTATAAAGTGGCTTTTTCGCTTCGCTAAAACTTAGCGCGCACGGTAAGTGATACGACCCTTAGTCAAATCATAAGGTGTCATTTCTACTTTAACACTGTCGCCAGTCAAAATACGGATATAGTGTTTACGCATTTTGCCAGAGATGTGAGCAATCACTTCATGACCGTTTTCTAAACGTACACGGAACATAGTATTAGGAAGCGTCTCGGTGACAACGCCTTCGAACTCGATGAGTTCCTCTTTATTGGCCATAGCCTACCTGAATGAATAAATTAGCAAGGCGCAAATTATAGTCAATTTTTTTTCAGAATACAAGCCGTAAAAGGCTTTGAACTGATCGACTGTCAGTAAAATAAGCGAACAATTCAGTTAAATATTTTCAACAAAAAATGTGCAGTAACTGTTGTCAGTTTGGTCAATCGCAGTTAATCTAAAATCAATCTTTTTAGGTATAAATGAAGTACATACAAGGAAGGTTCTGGAGTGGGTCAGCTAACTGATGCATCTGTTGTGTTGCGTTTAGGGTATCAAGCGATTCGTCGTGCCGGATTGCCAACAGAAGAAATTTTAACAAAAGCGGGTGTGGCATTAAATCAGGTTGAAACCAATGACCGTACCCCATTGAATGCACAATTTGCATTCTGGGTGGCTGCAGAAGAGGTCAGTAAGGATCCTGACATTGGTTTGCATCTGGGAGAGCATTTGCCTTTATATCGAGGGCAGGTGATTGAACACTTATTTATTTCATCTGAGAATTTCGGTGAAGGTTTAAAGCGGGCTTTGGCCTATCAACGCCTAATTAGCGATGCCTTTCATGCGCAATTGGTGATTGAAGATGACCGCTGCTATTTGACCAATGGTCATCAGCCTTGGGCAGAAAATATCGTGAATCGTCATTTTTCTGAATGCGCGATGTCCGGTGTTTTGCGTTTCTTTAAGTTTATTACTGAAGGGCGTTTTCAGCCGATTTATATCGACTTTAACTTTAGTCAGGGCGCGCCAGATGATGAGTATTTCCGTGTTTATGAATGCCCTGTGAGTTTAGGGCAGAAAGAAACCCGATTATATTTTGATCCGGCTATTTTAGAGTATCAATTGTGGCAGGCAGAACCTGAGTTATTACAATTGCATGAGCAGTTAGCGATTGAAAAACTTCAGGAGTTGGCGCGTTATGATTTGGTTGGTGAAGTTCGCCGTGCTATTGGTTCAACGCTTGAAAGTGGTGAAACCACACTCGAAACGGTCGCTGCACAGCTCAACATTACCCCACGTCGTTTACGGACTCAGTTGTCAGAAGCCAATACCAGTTTTCAGCAAATTTTGTCAGACTATCGCTGTCGTTTGGCTAAAAAATTATTGGCCAATACCAATGAAAGTGTGGAGCGCATTGTTTACTTAACGGGTTTTTCTGAGCCAAGTACGTTCTATCGCGCATTTAAACGCTGGACCAATGAAACGCCTGTGGAATACCGTAAGCGGAAGCAGCGTTAAGGTTGATCTTCGATAAAATCCTTTCCTAAACAGAATCCCCCCTTTGAAAGGGGTACTTTCATTTTTAGAACCTAGCAATGGCGAAAATGACACTCATCCCTCTGTGAAAGGGAGGTTGGGAGGAATTTTTTATTCAGGCATATTTAACCAATGAGGTCCCAGCGGAACTTGAGGAAGTTCAAACTGTGCTGGATAGTCTGCATGGATAAAATACAGCCCATCGGGCGGTGCGGTGACACCAGCTGCTTTTCGGTCTTCAGCCGCAAAAATGTCGTCAATATGGTCAACGTCATACATACCTTGCCCAATTTCCAATAAACAGCCCATGATGTTACGCACCATGTGATGTAAAAAACCATCGGCCTGAATATCTAGGACCAAGTAACATCCGTGTTGGATCAAGCGACAATGGCTGACATGACGAACTGGCTGATTGGACTGACAGGCTGCGGCACGGAAGCTTTCGAAATTATGAGTGCCTTCAAATTTGGCCGCGGCACGTTGCATTTTCAGCACATCTAGCTTGGCATAAACATGGGTCACTTGCTTATGTAATAAAGCTGGACGTTGTGGATTGTTATAGACCACATAGCGATAACGACGTGCTTGCGCTTTAAAGCGGGCATGGAAGTCCTGATCCATTTCCTTAATCCATTGGATGGAGATATCACGGGGTAATTGGCTATTGCTGCCCATTAACCATCCGCG
This sequence comes from Acinetobacter sp. YH12231, assembly GCF_013417755.1. NCBI lineage: Bacteria > Pseudomonadati > Pseudomonadota > Gammaproteobacteria > Moraxellales > Moraxellaceae > Acinetobacter > Acinetobacter sp. YH12231. The sequence goes on along the minus strand of NZ_VPDJ01000004.1, from coordinate 14,608 downwards.
AATGGGGCGAATCGCCTGAGTATCGAAATGTGCCACCATATTGGTTGCATGGACGCCGGCATCTGTTCGGCCAGCGCCATGCAACATGATCGGCTCATTGGCTACTTTACTGAGGACGGTTTCAATGGTTTCTTGCACGCTTGGTACGCCCGGTTGCTGAGTTTGCCAGCCCTTGTATTGCATGCCACAAAACTCAATCCCAATCGCAAAACGTTGCATAGTTACCTCAAATGACTTAATCGTTCCAATGCGCAGTCCAGTCTGCGGCACTGCCGTATTGTAAATACATTTTCAAACATTTGGCATAAAGATCTGCATGACCCAAACAATTGCTTAGTAATATTCCACTGTCTTTGACCCAGTCATTCACAGCATAGCGTTGATCTATACCGCCATGAACAACCTGTGTACTTAAAATAATTTTGCAATTTTTTTGTTGTATAGCCTTTAATACATTGAGTAACTCAGCATCAACGGCAATATTGCCTGTGCCAAAACCTTGCAGAATCAAAACGTCTGGCGTGTGTGTAAGCAGAGTCGTTAAATTTTGACTGTGTAGCTTGGTTGCAATCGGTTGCCACATCCAATTCAGGCAATTGAAATGAGCCGCTTTGTCTAAATCATTGGCCTGAACAATATAAGGCGATGTCAGCATTGAAAGTGGCTGTGTGGCTGGCAGCCCATCAAAGGCTTTTAGATCGGTTGTATGCACTTTCAGTGCGGATTGAGCATGCATCAATTGATGGTGAAAGGCCAAATAAACCCCAACACTCAATTGATGTACCGATTCCAATGCAAAATTTAAATTGTCGATGGCATCAGTAAATTCACGGGTATTGTCACCAGCCACATTAAATAGCGGATATTGGCTGCCTGTAAGCACGATATGAGCAGACTGTCCTATAAAGTGTGCAAGCACTGCACTGGCATAGCTAAGCGTGTCTGTACCATGAATAATTACGAAATGCTGAAATTGTTGTAATTGTAAGCTTTGAATTTGTTGAATCAGCGCCAGCCAGTCGGGCGCAGTACAAGCACTACTGTCACGAATGACAGGTGCAACAAAACATTCAATGTTTAGGTGTAGTGGCAGCACATGCTGTAATTTAGGTAAAAACGCATTCGCTGGCATGGGGCTTAACGGTTCACCGATACAACCGAAGGTACCACCCATATAAATAAGAGCAATTTTTTTCATCATAAAAAAAGCAGCCTTGAAAGACTGCTTTAGTTTAAATCGCTTTTGCTTAAGATGCGATTTCATTCAGTAACTGATCTGCTTGTTGACGTTGAGCTGAAGAAAACTCAGCTTCTTTTTCAGTCAAAATTTCACGTGCAGCGTCATAAGCACCTAGTTTGATGTATTGCGCTGCCAATTCAAGATTCAATTCAATTTCATTGACTTCAACCAGTTCAGGGAAAGATTGAACCAATGGATCGTTTTGGTCTGTAGCAGATGGGGTTGACGGTGTACCTAAACCGCTAATGTCAAAACTCACACCACTTGATGCAGGTACGGCAGGTTTCTCTTTAGGCGTAGACTCTAAGTTAAACTCTGTTGCAGGAGCGACAACGGCTTCTTCTGTTTTTGCTGTTTCAAAAGCACCTAAGTCAAAGTTTAAGGTTGGAGCTTCAACTTTGTTTTCTTCTACAACTGGTGTTTCTGTTGTAAATGAAAAATCTAAAGGCTCGATTTTTTCTTCTACAGTTTCTGTTTTAGTTTCAGCCGCAGCTTCAGTGCTTGGGGCAAAGTCCATTGCAAAATCAATTGGTTTGATTTCTTCAACGGCAGGAGATGGCTGAGCAATCTCTTCGGTTTTCAGTGTTGCTTCAAGTGCAGGTTCTGGTGAAATTGAAAGCGTGTCAAATTCAAGCGGCTGTATTTTTTCAGCAGGCGCACTTTCAACTGGGGTAGAAATGTCTGCTTTTGCAGGCGTTTCAGTGGTGAAATTAAAATCTAGTGGTTTAATTTCGGCTGCTTTGGGCTCAACAGGTGCAGCAGTTGAACTTTGCATTAAAGCATCAAAATCAGAGGTATTTTGGGCTTTTGAGGGAGCCTCTTCAGTGATCGGTGATACAAAGTTAATGGCATCATCTTTCACATTTTGAGAATTTTCAAACTCTACTTTTTTTGCTTCAGCTTGTTCTAAAATTTCATCAAGTTCAAGTGAACGAATATGGCTCAGCAATTGGCTGATGGCAAATTCGTCTTTTTGTAAAATGTGAATATCTAATAGATATAGATACAACTCATGTTGTGAGTTGTCACGTTTTAATGATTGATTAATTTGCGCTTCAGCAGAAAAGAAATTACGTTCCGCAATTAATTTTTCAATTTTACCACGAGCATCGGTCGTTAACGGCGTCATTGATTTTTTTTCAATGACACTGCTTTCAACCACTTGAGTTTTCTTCGGAGTCGCTTTGGCTGAAACACCCGATTTCTTGGTTTTAGTGGATGTTGGTTTGGCTTTATCTGATTCTTGACCTTTTTGGCGTTTGTTTAAAAAAACCAATACGATCACTAAGATCACTAATGGAATCACATAAATCAGCATGTTTTAACCCCTTGGAGATAGAGCGATATACAGTTGCACTCATCCCTATAAAATCTTGATTGGTAACGTTTTAGTTTATTGGCTTCTTTTATCTGCTTGTTGAGCTTTCAACTGTTGTTGCAGTTGAGCAAGACGAGCATTTAATAATTGAATTCTGTGATCCTTTTGATTTAGCGCCAATTCTAATTGAGTTACGTTTCTCTGTAATTTAACGGTTTTTTCACGAGATGTCATAACTTTTAATGACAACTCTTTCGAAGTTTTATTCTTTTCTGCCGCACTGTTGGCAGAAGATTGTGCCGAATCTTGCGCTTTCTCTGCAACCAGACTCATTTCAGCTTGATTCAAGCGGTATTTGGTTTTACCTGACTGCTTCGAAGGTACTTTGGCAAGTTCTGCAGCAGAGACTTTGACAGGCTGTTTTGCTTGCTGCATACCATGCAGATTTAAGGCAGCACCACGGCGCAGACGGTTTACATCGCCTTGAATGAATGCATGTTCGTTGCTGTTTTTAATTTGTTGCATGACTTCAGAAACAGGGCGGTTTTGTTCTGTCGCAATACGTGAGGCAATTCCCCAAAGGCTTTCATTCGAGCGAACCACATATTTTGCCACTGGTGTTGCTGTCGATGCAGCTGCAGTACTTGTTGGTTTTGGTGTAGATGCTGTTTGAGTTGTCGTTGTTGGATTTTCACGTTTTTGTGCTGCCTGCTCCGCAGCAAATTTTTGTGCCAATGGGTCTTGAGATCTTGCAGTTGATGCTGTTGCAGTTTGTGTGGCTTGCATTTCTGAACTGACAGAGCCGGTCGAATTGGTTTTTGTAACTTGCGAAATTGATGTTTCAGAACCTGATGAAGTACTTGCGCTATTTTGCTCCGCAGGTGCAACGCTATAATTTTGCACATGCGTGACAGGTTCAATCGCAACAGGCGTTGACGTTGCTAATTGTGCTAACTTCGGCGGTGTTTTGGTGCTGAGTAGTAAGGGTTGTTCTACAGCTACGGGTGCTTTTGCGGTGTAGAGGGTGCTGACAGGTAAATTTAAGGCAATTTCTTTTTCATTTACAATCACGACAGGTGTTAAAGCACGCTCATTGGCACGGGTTTGAGTCGCATTTGACGGCGCTGGATTGCGTTTTAATGGGGTACGAATTTGTTGCAGACGTGAAGCATTACCTTCTTTAATATTAACAATAAAATTAAGTTCTGCATCGGTTACTGGACGCGAAGAGGTAATGGTAATCACCCCGTTGCCTGCACCATCACGACGCGTAAAGAAGTTTAAATGTCCCGGCGGTTGATGCCCTGTACCCATACTCAATAAATCCTCTGCCGTGGCCAAACTTGCATTGAGCGGCACAGATGTGTTTGAGTGGCGAAAATGAATCTCAGCGTACAGCAATTCCCCGGGTGCTGACTGGACTTGTACAGGATCAATGCTGATCGCTTGAATGTTTTGAGATGCAATAACGGCTAAAATGGCGATCTTTAATTTGTTATATACGGTCATCTTAATCTTTAGCTCGAATATATGTCGCATGGCGAAAATTATAGATTAGCGAGTTGTCGAAGAATTGTAAAATATTTACACGACAGTTACATAAAAAAGCCGATCAATTGTGATCGGCTTCTTGTTCAGAGACTTAAAAATGCTTAAGCAGTTTTATAATCAATGAGAATTCTTAGCATACGACGTAAAGGTTCAGCAGCACCCCAAAGCAATTGGTCACCCACAGTGAATGCACCTAGGTATTCTTTACCCATGTTGAGCTTACGTAGACGACCAACTGGAACAGACAAGGTGCCAGTTACAGCAACAGGAGTCAGATCAGTCATTGAAGCTTCACGCGTATTCGGAACCACTTTAGACCAATCGTTGGCACTTGCGATGATATCTTCGATTTCATCCAGTGGAACATCTTTACGAAGTTTTAAAGTCAATGCTTGTGAGTGACAACGCATTGCACCAATACGGACACAGTGGCCATCGATTGGAACGATTTGCTGGTTGCCTAAGATCTTGTTGGTTTCAACTTGACCTTTCCATTCTTCTTTCGACTGACCGCTTTCAAGCTGTTTGTCGATATAAGGAATGAGAGAACCCGCTAAAGGCACACCGAAGTTTGCAGATGGGAAACCTTCGCCACGTTGTAATTGTGCAATTTTAGAATCGATATCTAAAATTGGTGAACGTGGGTCATCTAGTAAATCTTTGGTATTGTTGTACAAGTAGCCCATACCTGAAATCAGTTCACGCATGTTTTGCGCGCCTGCACCAGAAGCTGCTTGATAAGTCATTGAGGTTGCCCATTCCACTAAATTATTTTGGAATAGACCGCCTAAACCCATCAGCATAAGTGAAACGGTACAGTTACCGCCCACGAATGTTTTTGTGCCTTTCACTAAGCCGTCTTTGATTACGTTCATGTTTACTGGGTCAAGTACGATGATCGCTTCATCATCCATACGTAAAGTCGATGCAGCATCGATCCAGTAACCATTCCAGTTTTCAGCTTTCAGCTTAGGGAAAACTTCAGTTGTATAATCGCCACCTTGGCAGGTGATAATGACATCCATTTGCTTCAGACTATCAATGTCCGTTGCATCCATAAGTGCTGGGGCAGTCTTACCACCAAAAGCAGGGGCTTCACCACCTGCATTACTGGTAGAGAAATAAAACGGTTCGAAATGAGCGAAATCGTTTTCTTCAACCATACGTTGCATAAGGACGGAACCAACCATCCCGCGCCAACCGACCAGACCTACTTTCATGTCACTTTGCCTCGGTGCGTTAAAAAATAAAAGGGGGTTCGAGTGTACCAAAAGGGCGCATAACTGCAAGCGCTACATAATGAAAACACCAATAATATTGTGCAATATATCTTGTTTATGTTACATGCAAAACTGATATAAATTTATGAATCAATAAAAAATAAAGAATATAAGGGAGGCGTGATGATTTGGTTTGAAATACTGGCGGGCTTCGTCATTTGGTTGACATTTTGGTCACTGATCCCACGAGATGAATGGTGGTTTCGTGGTGCAGATTTTCCGCGCCTGCAAATTTTAGCTTTGGGCATATTCGCCTTCATGGGCCTAATTTTATGGAATGCGGAATGGGACTTGGCGCGTGAAATCATTTTAATTGGTTTGATTGCCGCCTTGGCTTATCAATTGAAAATGCTCTTGCCTTATACCTTTCTGTGGAAAAAACAAGTCAAACAAGTTCAATCAGACCAGTTAGATACACAAAAACAGATTTCAATCATTGTCTCCAATGTACTCACGCCGAATACTCAATATCACTTATTATTGGCACAAATACAAAAGCATCAACCTGACTTAGTACTCACGCTAGAAACAGATCAAACTTGGCAAAATGAATTGGCAGTGATTGAAGCTGATTATCCTTATCGCGTACCCGTACCTTTGGATAATTTGTATGGCATGCATTTGTATAGCAAGTTAGAACTTAGTGAAACTGAAGTCAAATTTATTCTCAGTGATGAAATTCCTTCGATCCACACCCGAGTCACCTTAGCATCAGGAAATCAGGTTCAACTGTATTGTTTACATCCCAAACCGCCAAGTCCAACAGAAGCCAAAGATTCAACTTTACGCGATGCAGAATTGCTGATTGTGGGCGATCAGATTAAAGATTTAGATGAAAGTTGCATTGTTATGGGGGACCTGAATGATGTGGCATGGTCACGGACCACACGACTCTTTCAACGAATCAGTGGGCTTTTAGACCCACGTGTTGGACGGCATTTCGTAAATACCTTTCATGCCAATTATCCACTGCTGCGTTGGTCGCTCGACCATATTTTTCATAGTACAGATTTTGCATTGGTACATATGGAACGCTTGCCCAATATCGGTTCAGACCATTTTCCAGTCTATGTGGTGCTGCAAACATGCAGGGTATTTGAGCAAATCCAAGAAGAATTAGAGCAAACAGATGAAGATGAACAAGAAGCGCAAGAGGCAATTCAGGAGGGTATAGAAAAAGCTGAGGAAGAGGAGAAGATTGTGACTGATGAAATCGCCCGTGATTATAAGGATGGTACGAAGGCACCTTGATTTTGTTTGATTTAAGAGAAAAGTGTAAGAAATAGCTTACACAGCTTTCGGCTTCTGACGAATGGTCAGGTCAAGTGTATTGACTTATTCTTTGTTCATCGGCACATGGAACTGGGAACGGAACATCCCACTAAGGAAGACGAAGCCGATGGAAGCATCACGGAACGGATGCAGGAAAGGAAAGCCAATAAAAAATAAAAAGAATACTTGTGAAAGCACAACCTCATAGACCCGAGTTTTGCAGGATGCAGAACTCGGGTTTTGCTTTTGTGATATACATATTTTTGCTTTTCTTTTGATCAATTTCTTTATACAGTGTGCCAAGAAAAGGTGATGAATTTCCAATAAAAATATAGGTATGAGGCGTTCTATGCTGTCCGAATGGCACCAGAAAATATTGCAGATTACACACTTATCTACGGATGCACTTTCCATTTACATTGGCTTAATCCTGTTTTTTTTTGTGGCCTTTTGCCATCACCGCCAATTGAAATCACATTATGCGATTTGGACCGTTGTGGTTGTCGCAGTGGGGTTGGAATTGTTTAATGTACGGCATGATATTTTAGATAGAGGCTATTGGCGTATAGGGCAAAGTTTGCAACATATTTTAAATGTCTTATTGCTGCCGCTAATCCTCTGGTTAATGGCTCGATACCGTGTGTGGAAGGGCTAAGTGGAAGCGCGAAATTGAAGGGCTAAATAGTAGGGTTGAATCACCATTGAGTCATTCATAATAAAAAAGGATATTGTGCATTTCACAATATCCTTTCTAGATGCAGATCTAGTTGCTGAATTAAAAATATTTCCAGAGCGTTATCCTGCACAGCAAAGATCTATGGAGTGTAGTCAATCAAGCTGAATGCTGAGAGACCACCTGCGTATACAACTCCAAAGTCTGGTCACACATCTCTTTTAAACTAAACATACTGATAGGCTGCACGTGTTGTGGTTGGTCTAAATGCAACTTTAAAGTGTCGAGTAATTGTGTTTCATCATCGACAGTGACTAAACCTTGCGAATAGACATTCGATAAAATTTCAGCTACGCCACCACGGTTCCAACCAATCACAGGTGTACCGACAGACAGTGCTTCGAGTACAGTCCGTCCAAAGGTTTCCGCTTGGCTCGACAAAGATAAAACCAAATCGCTAAAAGCTAACCATTCACGGATATCTGAACGGTGACCGACAAAAGTAATCCGATCACTCAGTCCTTTCGCCGCAATGCTGTCTTGCATTTCTTGTAAATAAGCTGCTTTTTTCGGATCAGCACCCCCGACCACCGCCGCATGTACGTCGGGATACTGTGTTTGTAGCTGTTCCATTAAATGGATCAGGGTTTCATGACCTTTCAAACGGGTGATACGGCCTGGTAAGCAAATCAGACGCTTATTTTCTAGTTCAGGGAAATCTTTTAGGGTTTGATTGAGCCACTGTGCTGAGGGTTGATAACCATGCGGAAAAGCAGCGGGGTCAATGCCACGATAAATACGCACAATGTCCTTGGTAGGACAGTTTTTGTAGTTGTCCGTGATGTATTTGACAACACTATCCGAGACCGCAATGACTTTTTCAGCCTGCGTCATGATTTGACTGTAGCGATTTATCGAATAAAAGCCATGTACAGTTGAAATCAGGTGAGGTCGTTTGTTTGCAGGAATCTCTTTGAGGGCAAAATGCGTGAGCCACGCGGGGACACGTGAGCGCACATGCACGATATCTGGTTGATGTTGCTCAATCAGTTTACGTAGAGGACGAATTTGCCATAAGCTTGATAAGGCTTTTTTATGGATTGCGAGCGTGAGATGAGTTGAGCCTTCGGCTTCCAATTGAGTCACCATACGGCCACCATTTGAAACCACTAAGGACTCATGACCGGCGGTCACTAAAGCACGAGCTATTTCTAAGGTTCCTCGCTCGACACCACCACTGTTCAATTCAGGTAAAAGCTGCATCACTTTCATAGCATTTCTCTTTTTTATGTGCTGAGTTGAACTCAATAGATTTTGTCATAGCCTTGTGGGCGGGTTTTAAAGCGGCGATGGAACCACATGTATTGTGTCGGTGCGATTCGCAGCTGATTTTCAATAATTTTATTGGTTCGAATAGCATCCGAAACTTCATCGTCACTCGGAAAATTGTCCAAAGCAGGTTCAATCAATACATGATATTGAGGGTTGCTGATGTCGCCATCTCGATAAAAATACAATGGGATCGCCACGGCTTTAGCAATTTTTAATAAGCGACGATGCGCAGTAACAGTGGCTGCGGGAGTACCAAAAAATGGTGCCATGACCCCTTGTTTTAAACCAAAGTCCTGATCGGGACTGTACCAAATGGCATGGGCATTTTTCAGATTGCGAATCAAGCCACGCATATCATCATGGTCGATTTGGTTGGCATAGATGGTGGCACGGCAACGCACAATCAACATATCCAACAGCGGATTATTTTGCGGACGATAAACCACATCCGGCTCAAAGAACTGTGCGCATAAATAGCCACCAGCATCGAGCAGGGTAGAATGTGTGCCGAGGAGTAAAATACCTTTGCCTTCAGCTTGTGCATTTTGAATATGTTCTAAGCCTTCAATTTGCACCCGATTTTTGAACCACTGCGGACTGTACCATGCATTTAAAGTTTCAAAAATGCCAATCATTTGGTCGATAAAAACCTGTCGTGCATTGGCCTCAACCTGTTCTGCTGTCCATTCAGGAAAGCAAACTTCCAAGTTGCGAATCGTGGTTTTACGACGTGATTTGAGATTATTAAATGCGACAGAACCGAGGAATTGCCCAAGTCGATACTGAATTGCCCACGGAAGAATCGCCAAAATCATAAGAAATACAATCCCTATCCAAATTCCCCAATACTGAGGAAGTAAGAAAGACCATTGGAATTTTCCGGGTTGATATGTTGGCTTTTGACTCATAGGGCTAAATCAAAGATTAAAAAATAGGGTTCAGTTTAGCATGAAGCTGAATTGAAAGAGAAAGTTCAACCTCATGCTGCATCAGACTTAACCTTTGACTTAACCTTTGACTAAACCGCCATCGACAATCAAATTCTGCCCGGTGACCGCACGTGAGTAAGGGGACAAGAACATCATGATGGCCGCAGCAAATTCTTCAGCAGTGGTCACTGTGCGTAAAGGTGTCGATGCCGCGATTAAATCAAACACGGCATCGGGTGTCGCTTTACTGGCATCGGTGCTTTGTAATAAGCCACCAGAAAGCATATTGACGTTAATCCCAAACTCACCCAGTTCATGCGCCGCTGTGCGGGTGAAGGCCAACAGCGCTGCCTTTGCTGCAGTGTAGTCGTGGTAAGGCACGACAGGGTTTTGTACCAGGTTGGTACCAATATTCACAATGCGACCAAAACCCTGTGCTTTCATCTTGGGAAGCGCCGCTTGAGTGGTGTTGAGTGCAGCGACGACTGCTCCATCAAATTGTTGCTGTAAGTGCTGTGCAGTCAGTTCTTCCATTTTAGGACGGGCATCGCCATTAAATTGAAAATGGATGAGGGCATTATTCACGACAGAGGTGATTGAGGCACCAAAATGTGCTCTTGCTGCGGCAAAAAGCTGTTCTACTTGAGCTTTATCAGTGACATCTGCTTGATAGGCAAACACTTGCTGAGGAAATTCGGTAGTCAATTGTTCTGCTGCAGTTTGACTGGATAGATAGTTCACGACCACGCGTGCGCCTTCAGCTATTAAAGTTTGGCTAATTGCCAAACCGAGGCCACGTGCGCCTCCTGTAACTAAGACAATTTGATCTGAAATTTGCATGTTCGTGACCCAATCTAATGTTGAGTGTCACCATAGCAAGCTTTTCACATTAGCGGAATCGTCTTTACAGACGCTGCATGCTCCAATTTGAAACTGAGTCATCCGATCTAATAATTCAGTCGAGTCATACGAGATAAAAAAAGCCGTATCGAAATACGGCTTTTTCTGTGTGGAATATTTGTGGACTTAGCCTTTAGCGAGCATTTCTAGCTCATCTAAACGTTCCATTTTTTCTAGCATTTCGTCATCAATTTCAGCAAGACGCTGTGATGCTTTAGTGGCAGCATCGGCGTCAGTCATGAACCAAGAACCGTCGGCTAATTTTTCAGACAATTCAGCTTGCTCTTGTTCTAATGCTTCAATTTCAGTCGGTAGTTGTTCTAGGGCACGTTGGTCTTTATAGCTGAGCTTGACTTTTTTAGGCACGGCAGCGGCAGCCGCGGCTTCGGCTTTAGCCATGGCTTTTTTCACATCGCTTTTTTGATCCACGACAGTTTGGTCAGGACGCTGTTCCAAATAGTCTTGGTAACCACCGATGTATTCATCGATTTGACCTTTACCATCAAAGACCCAAGTCGACGTCACCACGTTGTCCATAAAGGCACGGTCATGCGAAATCAGTAACAGTGTGCCTTTGTACGCGCTGAGCATTTCTTCTAACAGTTCAAGCGTCACCATATCCAAGTCGTTGGTCGGTTCGTCCATCACAATCAGGTTCGATGGTTTCAGTAGCAGTTTCGCCAACAGAATACGGTTACGCTCACCCCCAGACAGTGCTTTAACTGGTGTACGTGCGCGTTCTGGAGAGAATAAAAAGTCTTGTAAATAACTGTAGATGTGACGACGGCTACCGTTTACATCGACATGGTCTGAGCCTTCAGAGACGTTATCTTTCACTGATTTTTCAAGATCAAGTGCATTTCGAAGCTGATCAAAGTAAGCAACTTCAAGCTGTGTACCTGTTTTTACTGTACCAGTATGTTCTTGCTCACCCAAAATAGCTTTAATGAGGGTGGTTTTACCCACACCGTTGTCACCGACTAAACCGATACGGTCACCACGTAATACCAGCGCCGAGAAGTCTTTGATGATTGGAGCACTGTTGCCAAATTGCACAGCTAAGTTTTCAATTTCAAAGACCACTTTACCTGAGCGCTGCGCATCTTGCGTTGCCATGCTCACTTTACCTTGTTGTGAACGACGTGCTTTAGACTCTTCACGCAACGCTTTTAAGGCACGAACACGACCTTCGTTACGGGTACGACGCGCTTTAATGCCCTGACGAATCCACATTTCTTCTTCAGCGAGTTTTTTATCGAATAGCGCATTTTGTTTCTCTTCCGCTTCCATTTGCTGAGCTTTGAGTTCGAGGTAACGTGAATAGTTGCCTTCATAGCTACGCAAAATGCCGCGGTCAAGTTCCACAATACGAGTCGCAATATTGTCGACAAATGAACGGTCATGCGAAATAAACAACAGGGTTAAGTTGTTTTGATCGAGTAAGAATTTTTCGAGCCATTCAATACTTTCAACGTCCAAATGGTTGGTTGGTTCGTCGAGTAGCAATACATCGGGCTGCGTTAAGAGAGCACGTGCCAATAGAACACGACGCTTACGACCACCAGACAAATCTGCAAGGTCAGCTTCTGGGTCTAGGCCCATTTTACTGAGGATAGCATTCACTTTGGTTTCAAGTGACCAGCCATCCATTTGATCCATCTGATGTTGTAAGTTACCCATGCGCTCACAGGCGTCCATATCGCCGAGTACGCAGGCTTCGCTGGCTTCATGATAAGCACGTAGAACAGTTGCAGCTTCACCAGCACCATCGGCTACAATATCAGCGACTTTGCCCGAATCCATGGGTACATCTTGCGCAAGCATTGAAATCGTAATGCCATTTTGCAATGAAACTTCACCGCCGTCTGGCAATAAAGTTCCCTCAATCAGTTTAAGTAAAGTAGACTTACCTTCACCATTACGACCGATTAGACACACTCGTTCGCCACGCTCTAAACTGAAGTTCGCGCCGTCGAGTAGGGAAGGTCCGCCAAACGCAAGCTGGACGTCCCTTAAAGTAATATAGGCCATAATGTTTCCTGAAATCTTATATGAGGAGTGTAAATTGACTACACAACAAAATCTTGATGAACAGGCGTCATTTTCCGCACCCATTGAAGATTTGCAAGTCCGAATTGCATTTTTAGATGATTTAGTTGACCAACTGAATGGTCAAGTTGCGCGTCAAAACGCCGAAATCGCTGATTTAAAGAAACAAATGCAGATGTTGTATCGTCGTATTGAATCGGCAGATTTATCTGAAGGTATTGCGGCATTTGACCCGATGACCAACCGCCCACCGCATTATTAATGTCGATTTTGAATGACAGGCAGATGACGAATCAGCGCCAAAGCTGTGGATTGGTGTAAATTTATTTGACCTTTTGCAGCGTGACAGGTCTAATGCACCGCATCTGCTGATCGAAACCCATTATTTCATCTCATGAGTCAAAAAGTTGTCCTGCTAGATTTGGAAAATAACCCGCCCACAGCAAATCTATTGCGCAATATCATTGAACATTACAGTACTTTGTATGTGTTTAGCTGCAGCGGAAAATTTGAATATGCACTTGAAGATTTGACTGAAATTGCAGGGTGGATCGCGAGTGGTCAATTGGTGGTTTTGGATATTCCAGAAACGCCGCAAAAAGAATTTGAATATGCGGTGATTGTGGGGCAACTGATGGCCTTGATGGATCCAGATGCGCATATTGAAGTGATTTCAGCAATGCCTGATATTGAATTACTGATGGAACAATTGAACGGCACTGGACTCAGCGCACATCTTATTCAAATTCAATCAGAACAAGAAGTTTCACATAAAGTGAAGTATAAAATTCCTGACCTAGAAACCATTCGGAATAAACCTGATTTATTACTGATTAAACACTATTGTGATGGTCTGGAAAAACTCAGTGGCAAACCCAACAGTTTGGATAAACTGAAAAACTCATTGATGAATATTTTGCAAGTCTCTAGCGAAAAAGCTCAGCATTTGGTCGGTATGTTGATCAATCTAAAAATCGTCAAACGCTTTGATGAGCAGATTTCGATTCGAAAAAAAGTACTCAAACAATGGGTGCAGCTAGATTTAAATACGACTGCTGAAACAACATTGCCGATAAAAACAGACCTGAATGCATTTACTGCTTCACTCGAAGATCAAACCTCAAATACTGATGATACGGCGTCGATGATTCAGGCTGCACAGCAAGGCTTATTTAAAAATTTCAATAAGATTGATCCTGTGCAAATGGAAGTGATCCGAAAATTGCATGAATTAAAGTCAGATAAACCAAAAGATATCTATGCCTTACGTGATTTATTGGAGCAAATGTTCCCACAATCTGACGTTCGATTATTACTTAAAGAGTTGATCGAAAAAGGATATATCTATTGGAATGGTCACGAAGTGCTGTATAGCCACGAGATGTTCCTGAATTAATATAAAATAATTAAATGGGTGAGCTATGAAAAAAATATTATTACTTGATATTGAAAATTTGCATAAAACTGAAAATGAGTTGCTAACTTATTTAAAGCAATACTCATCTATTTATTTAGTTTACGCCAAGTCTCCAATAAGTTTTAGCTTGGATGGTTTGGTTAAGCTCTCTCCATTTATTATGAATGGCAAACTAAAAGTATTAAAAATGCCAAAGATTGGGAAGGATGCAGCTGATTTTGGACTAACATTTATTGCAGGCCAACTTTCTACACAAGTTTCGGCTAAGGAATTTAGTTTTGATGTTATGTCTAATGATCATTCCATGGGGTATGTTGTTGATTTATTAAAAATAGCTAAATTTGAAGCTAAAATTATTCATGAAAAGCCGCTAGTTTCTGTTCATGTAATTAACGAAGTGAAAGCTGAGCAAAATGTGGGTGAGCTAATTTTTCAATATTGTGAATATTTAACAAAAAATGCAGCTAGACCTGCAAAGTTAGAAAGTTTATTAAACTCACTTAAAGCTATACTTAAAGTGAGTGATGATGTTGCCAAGGTTTTAGTTGAGTTATTAAAAAAACACAAAATTATCCGCTTGGATAATAGTAAAATATTTTATCAAGATCCAAGTTTGCAGAAGTTTTTGAAATCAAATAAACAAACTG
>NZ_VPDJ01000002.1:0-33689 GCF_013417755.1 Acinetobacter sp. YH12231 | reverse complement strand
TGCAGAAGTTGATGTCTTGTTCAATTAACCATGTAAACCACTGCTCACCGATAAACTCTCTGTCTGCGAACACATTCACAATACGGTCTTTACCAAAAATGGCTATAAAGCGTTGAATCAAAGCAATGCGCTCTTTCGTATCTGAATTTCCACGTTTATTAAGCAATGTCCAAAGGATAGGTATCGCTATTCCACGATAAACGATTGCGAGCATCAGGATATTAATATTTCGTTTTCCCCATTTCCAATTGGTTCTATCTAAAGTCAGTTGCACTTGGTCGAATGAAAACATATTGAAAATCAACCGAGAAATTTGACGATAATCAAAATACTGACCTGCAAAGAAGCGCTGCATACGTCGATAAAATGATTGTGGTAAGCACTTGATGGGCAAGGCTTTAGATGCAGAAGAAAGATTACATGTTTGCTTTAAAATAATCACAAGCATGATGAGCGCAAAGCACTTTAAATGTGACTTGTTCCATTTTAGAGATTTGTTTAAGATAAGATATAACTCATTGAGATGTATCATAGTATTCGTCGTTAGAAAACAATTATTGTGACATTATTTCAATGAGTTATCTATTTTTGTCGTGTACAGAGCTTGAATCGTAAACTATTAACTGCTGAAGGTTATCAACGCTTACAAGATGAGTTAAATGATTTAGTACGTAAAGAACGTCCCGAAATTACTAAAATAGTATCTTGGGCAGCTAGTCTTGGTGATCGGTCTGAAAACGCTGATTACATCTATAATAAAAGAAAATTAAGAGAAATTGATCGTAGAATTAGATATTTAATAAAGCTTTTTGAAGTTGCTCATAAAGTCGAATACAGCCCAGAACAAGATGGAAAAGCTTATTTCGGTGCATGGGTAGAATTAGAAAATGATGAAGGCGAAACTATCAAGTTTAGAATAGTTGGAGATGAGGAAATTTATGGACGTAAAGACTATATTTCTCTCCAGTCTCCTATAGCAAAAGCTTGCTTAGGCAAATCTGTAGATGATGAAATTCAAGTGCATACACCTACTGGCAATAAAAATTGGTATCTTATTAAGATTCATTATTTAACCTAAATTACTTTTAAGGTATATCAAAAAGTTCGAGCTTGACTTTTAGCTTTGGCGATTAGCCAATCAATGAAGCATAGACATGAACAATATACCCCAGTTCAAAAACAGAATTTTTAAATCAGAAAATTACTAATTATTGGAATTTGACAAAATTATGGACATGACTAGTTATACAGATTTAGGCATCAGTTACGAGAATAGTAACGCTAGACTTTATTATAGATACGATGAGGATGCAGAAAATATCGAACTTGTAAAAGTTTGGACTCGAACCCCTAATATTGACGACACTCTAATCCGAGAGTTATGGAGTCATGAGTTAAGGTATTTAAATAAACTACAATTAATTAACGGAGCACAAGATTTTCTTTTACTCTCTAAAGAGTCAAGATTTGATGATTATACATATGCAATTGTATTTGATTTAAATGAAGAGCACCAAATTCTAAGTCAGTACTTGGAGAGGGATAATGACAGATATGCTTATTTAGATAAAAATAAATTAACTTTTCCAATATATAGAGTTTCATTATGGAAAAATATTCTCCGATTAGCTAGAGGTTTAAATATTTTACATAACCAAGGACTTCTTCATTCAAATATTTGTAGTCGCAATATTTTATTAAAAGACACCAATACAGATGAAAATTTTGTACTAACAGGATTTGAATATTGCCTATCACTGAGTGATTTAAAAAATCCTTTATCTTCCATATCCGGACAAGCTAGTAAGAGTTCATACTTACAAGATTGGGTACAAATTGCTGCACTATGTAATATTTTTCTCGACTATCGTAGTAAAAGTATTGAATTGATGCCAAGTGAATTTACTTTTCTTAAAGAACTATTGGATGATAGTCTTTCAAACAAAACCAGAGCAAAATCTATTAATGGTGATTACATCATAAATAAAATTGAAAATATTATTTATGATGTAAAGAGTTTAGCGGACAAGGAGTCAGGAAAAGAATATATTGTTTTTTTTAATAATCATTTTCTAAATTTAAGGTTAATTAAACAAATTAAAGCATTAGCTAATGCAGCAAACAACGATAATTACCTATTGGAAGAAGCTTTAGATTTTATTAATGATGATTTAAGTGGGGAAAATATAACTTTAATATATGCAAAGGATAATAAAGATGAGGACAAATATTTCATAAAAGGTAAACGCTATATTTATGAAGTCATAAAATATAGGGAACCAACATCTTTTAGCATGGCAACTTCAATAGAAAGTTGGAGCCGTGCCACATGTTTCAATATTACGGAAAGCCTTCCCCATTGGGCAAAATTTTCCAAAAAGTCTATTGATTGTCAAATTTCAGTTAGATTAATTACGCCATCAAAAGTATCTCAAAAGTACGCCAAACCAAGTACTAATACTAGATATGAAGATTGGTCTCAATTTGATCTATTAAAACAAGAAAATAGTTTAGATCCAACCGTAAAAGAATTCCTGCAAAGTCTTGCCATGTGCCATGCAATAGAAGTTGCAGAGTATAGAAGAAATATATTTAAGGTAGTTGCAGATGTTAAGATGGATTCAATTTTACTTAAATTGGAAAAAAATATCGATATATTAAATCTATCAAAGTTACTTGGAATTAATGGAAGTGTTTTAGATTTATTTAATAACAAGTTAAGTGATGGTGAAAATAACAAATGGATACTAAGTAGAAGAGAACTAGAAAAATCTTCTGAATTTAAAACTTGGGATAATATTACATCAATGCATTTTAATGATGAAGATATAAGACTCGAATTGATTTATGATAAAAAAATTGGGGATCAATTTTGTTTCCATGTTTCAAACAGTCCAGACTTATTAAGATTTGCTCAATATTTTAATAATCATCCTCTGTATCTGACACCTATATCGCAAGCTGGTTCATCTGCACTATTACATAGGAAAAATAAAGCCTATATAGCATTAATAAATAATTCATACTTAATAAAAAGTTTAGTTAGCCCAGACGAAAATATCAAAAAAATACCATATAATCACTCCTATACCTCAAGTTATAGTGAAATGGATGCTTCAAAACAAAAGGTCTATACAGATATCTTACAAACGTATCCAAACTATGTTGTACAAGGTCCCCCTGGAGTTGGTAAAACTTTTTTAGTAACCGCCTTGATTGAGCAAATATTTAAAGATGAACCAAATAGTAAAATCGTCATAACAGCTCAAAGCCATGCTACAGTTCAGGTTTTATATGATGCTTTAATGGGTGGTGATATTAATTTATCAAAAAATATTATTTCTATCGATGATTTTAAAAATGAAAGCATATTCGATGATGATACATCAAAGATTGAAAAACATACTCAAAAATATATTGAAGATCTCAAGAGTAGTTTATTATGGAATCGTGCGTATATAGAATATCCTAGTCTTAAAAATGATATGGATCAATTTATACAATCAACTGAAAAAAGAAAACCATTTTATAAGCAAATAATTAGTTCCGCCAATATTTTGTTTACAACATCTAACTCTGGAATTATTGAAGAATTAATCAAAAATAATATTCAATTTGATTGGACGATCATGGAGGAATCAGGTAAAGCATCTGGTAACGAACTTATAAGTCCATTATTGCTATCACACAGACGACTAATGATAGGAGATCATAAACAACTCCCACCATTTTCTGAAACCGTGGTTAATAGCATACTTGAACGTGATAGCATTGATTATTCATTGCTAATTGATGGAATTAGTAATGGTAGTTTTAAAACCAATTTAACTAGAATATCTGGACTTGATGAGCTATCGGAGCTAATGCAGTCAGATGAATTAGACAATGACACCATCAAACAACTCAATCAGACAATAAAACGTATTTTTACTAAAACCAAAACCCATTTTTCTCTATTTAAACATTTAGTTGAAACATCTGAACGCCTCAATATAAATAACTCATCCTCTATGGGCGATTTGCTTAAGATACAGTATCGAATGCACCCAAATATATCAAAACTAATATCCTCCTTATTTTATAAAGATCAATTAATAAACCATAAAGAGACAGAAAATAAATATTTAGATATTACTACAAAGCCTTTTATTTTCTCTACTAATGATCACTTCCCAAACATTAACTCAGACAAAGGAATTGTATGGTTGGGAATTCAAGACCCAAATAAATATAATTTTCTTCCCCAAGAAAAAGATTATACTAATGAATTTGAAGCCCAAATTATTATAAAATCACTTGAACTCATTCAATCAAAATCTCAATTGAATGCTGAAAATAATAAGCCAATTAAATTAATGGTACTGAGTCCATATAAAAAGCAAGTTGATATGTTAAATAGTTTATTTTTAACACACAAAACTGTGGAAAAAATACAACAGAAAGGATTTTGCATAGCTCAAGGTGATAACTTATGTAAAACTGTAGATTCTTTTCAAGGAGGAGAAGCAGATTTAATTATATTAAGCTTAGTTAGACATAATACACACACGCCGATACGCAAGGCTCTAGGCTTTCTTCTTGATGCGCGGAGAATGAATGTAATGCTTAGTCGTGCTAAATACCAAATGATTATTGTGGGAAGTTTAGATATGCTTGCTTGGTGGTCAAATGATTCGCGAGCAAAGGATAGTGAAGAATTTTTGGTCAAAATGACGAATATGTTAATTCCAAATTCAATTCAAGCTAAAGAACTTGAAATTTGTCATTATATTCCAATAGCTTACCAAAACAATTAACGCAATTTTTCCAATTTTATGAGGTCACCTCTAGTGATTACTAAAAACATCATACAGCAGAATAGAAGCTGTAAATTTAAAGTTGCAATTGAATTTGCTTATGGTCAACAAAAGCTTAATGTCACAAGAACTGATGGATGGAGTGTATTAGATTTTATTATATTACGGGAAATTGCCAAACGTAGTTCTTTTTTTACTTTAGAGCACTTAGCTGAAATCACTCAATTACCAAAACAGATTATACTTCAAATTATTATTCCTCTATTACGTATGGGATGGATTGAACTAGATAGAAGTAAAAATCCAACATGTGTTGCGATTACAAATATTGGGTTAGTAGCAGCAGATAGAAATGATCTTCCGCCTGTTGTATCTAGTTATGCGGCAACTAGAGAATATTTAATTGATCCTATAGTTGGTAAAGTAATTGGATTATTACGACATAAAAATATCGGGACATATAACTATCTAAAAGTTCAAGAACTCAAAGCTGCTGGTGAAAATCTTGCAATACTACAAATTGACAATCCTCATTCTTTTGTTAATGAAGATAGCTTATTGAAAGAAATAACTTATTCTCATGAAGTTGCAACCATTGTTGATAGACTTGAAACCTCTCCAAAAGATAAACGTTTTGTCATATTTAATGTCTCTTTAGAAAATGGAAAGGAATCTATTGATAGGTTTTATAATAAATACAATGAATGGTTTGATGCTGCTACTTTTGACTTTATCGAACAAAAATTAAAAGAATTAATCAATGAGCATAAAAAAAATTCAAGAAATACAAATTTAGTTGATGCGATAAATAATACAAACTTAAGCTCTCAAGATTGCCCCCCTATCTCATTCTCTATTGGTGATAATGAATTTGATTTGGTACTTGGTGGGATAGATCACAGAAAAAAATTTAAGGACTTAATAAATCATGCTGAAAGCTATTTAATAATTCAAACCACTTATATTGGTGGTTTATGGGCGCTAGATTCTTTAATTGATGATTTAAAAAATGCCGCCGACAGACAAGTAAGAATAACAATTTTATGGGGAAAAGATAATGAAGAATTTACTAATACTGATGAATATCAAAATGTATTGAATTATTTTAGTCAAAATTTAAGTTCATCCCAGGCTAAATATATCCACTTGCAAGAGCAGTGCGGATCTCATGCTAAATTCATTATTTCTGATCATGCAGAGTTTGGAAATATAGTTATTGTTGGTTCTTGCAATTGGTTATATTCAAATTTTGATCGATTTGAAGCATCTGTATTATTTAAAAACAATGATATTGTTAAATACTTTTTAACCTTAGCTTCTAGCATCTCGACTGGAAAGAGTGGAATTTATGATGCTACTAGTAAGTATATCGCTGATTTAACTTATGATATCTGCATTAGCGGACAGACAACCCCTTCATTAGAAACAACTCGTGTTGAAATTGTATTAAAAGATCAACATTATTCCTATATCCAGAAGGCTAAAAATGAAGCTAAACAAAAAGTATTAATTTTAAGCGACAAAATTAGTGATGTTGCTAACCGTCCTATATTAAACGCATTAGAAGAATGCAAGGCAAATAGCAAGAGAGCTTTTTATTCTACTTTTGATACAGATATAATTTCTAAAGAATCCGTCAATGCTATGGAAAAAGCTGCTCTAGTAAAAGGGATAAAACTTTTACGACATAACTGGAATAAATTAAAAACTAACCACTCAAAAGTACTTGCTTGGGACGACAACGACTTGGTAATTTCTAGCCTAAACTGGCTATCATCAAATGCTTCAGTATCTAATCATAATCACGAATCACTTCATGAAATTGGAATCTATTTACATTCGCCCAATATTGCAAAACGTTTCATTACTTTTTTTGATGATAAAAATAATCATGAACAGATGTAAAAATACTTTCACAAAATTTCGAGCAGTCCCAAGGAAACTTATATGTGTGTAGTGATCATTATAACTAGCTAAAGATCAATAAAAGTAAAGACTCATTAATACTAAATACTATGAGTCTTTACTGTGTTGTCTTAGTTTTCCAGTCAAGATCAAATAAGTATCGCTATAATATATAACTTTCTATCAATGTCTTATGAGTAATGTTTACAAAATATTTGTCGACCTCCACCCATTCTCTTATGATCTGACTATTTTTCTACGTACATAAATATAAAATAAAAGAGGCATATTTTCAGCCTCTTTAAAAATTAGTTTGTGTTTTTACCTTGTCTTTTCCTCATAGATTCCCGTCTCTGTGGACTGCCGGTAATCCTCCCATAAATAACCGAAGTTAAAAGCCAGCTTAAACAGACTGAAGAGGAATGAGATATCCTAAAAAAGGCCGCAAGGTACTTCGCAAGCCTGCCCGAGTGAAGTACCAGTTCATCCTTGAATACAGCCATCAATTTAAGATTAAAACGATGTGTCGGGTTCTTAAGATTGCTCGTGCTGGCTATTGCGCTTGGTTGCATGAACCTAAATCAGGCAGAACGATTGAAAAGATAAGCGGTTATTACAGCTCATCCGCTCATCTTATGATGCCAGTTATGGTATCTAGGGTTATTATCGCATCATGCTGGATCTTAAAGAGTTAGGTGAAAGCTGTGGACCTAATCTTGTGCTGAAGATCATGAAGAAGAATAATGGTATTTCCGCTGTTCGAGGATATAAAAAGCATAAGAGTTATGGCTGTGGTCGTTCCTCAGATTGTGCCACCTAACCATTTAAATCGAGAGTTTGTTGTAAACACACCCGATACCTTACGAAACAGTGTTTCTCAGGTAACTGATATTACCTACATACATACTTGGCAAGGCTGGTTATGTCTGGCTATTTATATTCAAGGAAAGTCATTGGTTGGTCAATGAAACCTAGGCTTGCCAAGGATATCGTTTTAGATGCACTTTTAATGGCAGTATGGCGACGCAGACCCAATGAATCTGGATCATACACTCCCTTTTGCGCAGCAGTGCTGCTCAGGCTCACAATACAGCAGCGGAGACTGGCTGAAATTCTGTCAGAAGCATAATTTAGTTCCGAGTATGAGCCGCAGGGGCAACTGTTGAGATAATGCCGCTGCTGAATCCTTTTTTAGCAGCTTGAAGAAGGAAAGAATTAAAAAAAGAATCTATAAAACTCGAGAAATAGCCCGTGTATATGTGCTTGATTATATCGAGATGTTTTACAATCGAATCAGGCGTCATTCGCATCTCGATGGTATGAGTCCAGAAGCCTTTGAAGCAGCTTCAAAATGAGGCTATCTCATGTCTAGGATACTAGGAGCAGCACATATATCAAATTGTTATCTAATAACCAAGTGTAGCCAAAAGCCAGCAGTATTTAGCTGTAATATCTTAATTTTCATTCCTTTCAAAAATTTGTAGGAGTAACCAAAATATATCCTATTTGCATTAAAAATCAATTAGTGTAACAAAATACATGTATTTATTTTAAAATATTTTCTTCAATCAATGGAAAAATTGTTAAATCTAATCTTATCAAAAAGATAATCTTATTAATAATTTTTTAGCAGTAAACCAATAAAAGTTTAAATAAATGGCTATTTGCATTTTAAGGTGGGATTTTTTTTAAATCTCGCTTTATTTTTTAACTTACCAAAACTCTAATTTTTGCAATCTAAGGTTGAATTACTTGAGCTAATCAATTTTAAAATTTGCATTATAAGGTTGAAAGTGAATTTAGCTTTTTAATAATCCTTTTAGTTGACTCAAATATTCATTTGCTTTTTGTTGAGTATTTTCTTCTGATAAATTCAAATCAGATTGAATCTTAAGGATGCTTTGTTCAAACTGGTTCAATTCCAAATCACTCAATCGTTGTTCATCTTTGTACATATCTATAGTTGCTCGACACAAATGAATGAAGTGTGCTGTTGTTTTGTGCTGATAATTACAACAAGCATGAATGATATTTTTGAGTCGTCTGTGGCGTAGCTCAATATTGATTGGTTTATAAGTTGGATGACTTGCGCTAAAAAATAGTGCCTTATCTATGGCATCACCACTATACCAACCTTTATCCAAATTTTCTTGTGCTGCTTGAATGTAAATTTCTGCTACTCGCTTCCTGTCAGCCAAAATGTATTTCTCTATTTCAGCTTGGTCAGTTAAAAGCTCAATTGGTACAAACTGAACTTTAGTGCCGTATCTGTTTTGGGTAGATTGATCATTTACTCGCAGAAAAATGGTTGCACCTATTTCTATATCTGATAGCACGGCATTTTTGACAAGTTGGGCTTGATAATTTTTTACACTACCGATCAGTTCAGCTTGAATATACTTTGTTCCAATTTTTAAGATACGAAACTGTCCAAATGCTGTCATTTTTTCTTGCTTATTTGGCATCTCACACCAAGCCTAATGATTATCCTGTGATAAATTTTAACATTAAGTCTTTATTCTGAAATAAAAAATTAGTTAGATTTGAAATTTTAAATATTGCATTTCAAGGTTGAAAAATCTGCATTAATTGCATAATATTTAACTATTGCAAAATAAGGTTGAAAAACAAAATGGCTTCTGCACCAAACAATACCGAATCTACACTGGCAAGTTTTATTTGGAACAATGCGAATGATCTTTGGGGGGATTTTCCGCATACAGAGTTCGGTAAAATCATTTTGCCCTTTACGGTATTAAGACGTTT
Source organism: Acinetobacter sp. YH12231 (assembly GCF_013417755.1). Lineage (NCBI taxonomy): Bacteria > Pseudomonadati > Pseudomonadota > Gammaproteobacteria > Moraxellales > Moraxellaceae > Acinetobacter > Acinetobacter sp. YH12231. Next base: position 24,222 of record NZ_VPDJ01000002.1, on the reverse strand, counting down.
GGAATGTGTACTTGAGCCAACAAAAGATGCTGTCCTCAATACTTATGAGCAATTTAAAGATCAAGGGATGGCGCTTGACGATATTCTGACTAACGTAAGCGGCAATCCGTTCTATAACAAATCGACTTATAACCTTTCCAATTTAGGCGGTACAAAAACTAAAGCCAACCTTGAAGATTACATTTCCAATTTTTCTGAAAACGTGCGTGTGATCTTTGAACAGTTTGATTTCAATACAACGATTAACAAGCTTTCTAAAGCGAATTTACTGCTACGCATTTGCAATAATTTCGCTGCCATCGACTTACATCCGAATGTTGTTCCTGACCGCACCATGAGTAATGTCTATGAACATTTAATCGCTAGATTTGGTGCAGAAGTCGGTACGGGGTCTGAGGACTTCATGACTCCGCGTGATATTGTACATTTGGCAGCGACTTTATTGCTTGAGCCTGATAATGAGCTGTTTGAACAAAAGAATGGTTTAATCAGAACTATCTATGATCAAACGTGCGGTACATCGGGCTTCCTAACCGACATGATGAATTATGTAGACGGTTTTAAAGACCGCTATAAAGTTGCCCCTGTACTTGTACCCCACGGACAGGAATTGCAGCCTGAAACTCATGCGGTCGCATTGGGTTCAATGTTGCTCAAAAAACTGGAATCTGACCCAAGCCGTGATTTATCGCAGAATATTAAATTGGGCAGTACACTCAGTAATGACTTATTTGCAGGACAGCGTTTCCACTATCAATGTTCTAACCCGCCTTTTGGTATGTCATGGGCGAAGGATGCCAGTGCGGTTCAATTAGAGCATAAAGAAAAAGGCTTAAATGGGCGTTTTGGTGCGGGCTTGCCTAAAGCCAGTGACGGCTCAATGCTGTTTTTACAAAATCTGATTTCCAAACTAGAACTGCCTGAAAATGGTGGTGGTCGTGGTGCGATTGTGCTATCAGGTTCACCATTGTTTAACGGTGGTGCAGGTTCAGGTGAGTCAGAAATTAGACGCTTCATTTTAGAAAATGATTATCTCGAAGCAATTATCGCATTGCCGACTGATATTTTCTTCCGTACAGGTATTGGTACATATATTTGGCTGATTTCAAACCGTAAACCTCAACAGCGCAAAGGCAAAGTACAGCTCATTGATGCTACAGGCATGGGTTCATCTATGCGCAAGAATGAGGGCAACAAACGCAAGTTTATTGACCAAAATTCGATTGATGAAATTAGCCGTATTTATGCCGATTTTGAAGAAAGTTCGGTCAGTAAAATCTTTGACTATACTGACTTTGGCTATCGCCGCGTCAAAGTCTTGCGCCCTCTACGGATTGATCTTCAATTTGATGCGGAAAAACTGGAATCGTTTAAAGCATCGAAAGAGTTTGGCAAGTTATCAGACAGCGACCAAAATGCGGTATCGGCTTATATTGAACAGCAGTTTGGTGACAGCAAAGACTATGCTTGGTTTGAAGATTCATTCCTGAAAAAACTACCACTCAGCAAAGTCAGCAAAGGCTTAAAAAATGCCTTGATCGCTGCGTTTGGGGTGCAAAATCCTGATGCAGAAGCCGTAGAAATTAACGGTGAAGTGCAAATGGATAGTGACCTGACTGATTATGAAAATATTCCGTTAAATCAGAATATTCAGGACTATATGGCGAAAGAGGTACTTCCTCATGCGCCTGATGCGGTGATTGATACCACTTATACCGATGCCAAAGACGGTCAAGTCGGTGTGGTGGGTTATGAAATTAATTTTAACCGCTATTTCTATGTATTCGAGCAGCCACGCCACCCGAATGAGATTATGGCTGAAATTAAAGAGCTATCTGCCGAAGTGGCGCAATTGCTTGGGGAGGTTTAAAGATGCAGTTTAAGCAATACCCAAGTTATAAACCAAGTGGTGTGGAATGGTTAGGTGATGTACCTGAACATTGGCAACAAAAACCTATTTGGAGTTTATTTAAGCGTATTAAAAGGACTAACTTTCCAACTGAACGCTTACTTTCTGTTTACCGTGATTATGGTGTTATTCCTAAAGATAGTAGGGATGATAATCATAATAGAGCATCAGAAGATTTAACTCCTTATCAGCTTGTATGTGCAAATGATCTTGTCATCAATAAAATGAAAGCATGGCAAGGCTCTATTGCTATCTCTGAGTTAAGAGGTATTGTTAGCCCTGCATATTATATTTACCAACCTAAAGCTGAATATCACTCAAAATATATTCATTTTCTGATTCGTTCTGCGTATTACATTCAAAGTTATAAAAACTATTCAAAAGGGATACGAGTTAATCAATGGGATTTGGAGAGCGAAGCATTTACCCATATTGACTTATTGCTTCCTTCTTTAGATGAACAACAAAAAATCGTTGCATTCCTCGATACGGAAACCACCCGAATTGACAACCTCATTGCCAAGCAAGAAAAGTTAATCGAACTTTTAGAAGAACAGCGTAAGTCGATTATTTCTCATGCTGTCACTAAAGGTTTAAATCCTAATGCACCCATGAAAGACAGTGGTGTGGAATGGTTGGGGGAAGTGCCTGAGCATTGGACAGTATTAAAAAACAGGCATATCTTCAATTTTAGTAAGGGTCTAAGTATCACTAAAGAAAACTTACAGGAAAATGGAGTTCCATGTGTAAGTTATGGGGAAGTACATTCAAAATTTGGATTTGAATTTAACCCTGAGATTAATGACATGAAATTTGTGTCAGAAGAATATTTAGAAACCTCAAAAAACTGCCTTTTGAATAGTGGTGATTTTATATTTGCTGATACATCAGAAGATTTTGAAGGTTCAGGTAATTTCTCATATTTAAATAGTAATTCCCAAGTTTTCGCAGGGTATCATACTGTTATTGCTCGTTTAAAATCGAAACAAAAACCGAGATTCTTTGCATACATATTTGATTCAAATGCACATCGCAAACAAATTCAAACACAAGTTAAAGGTATTAAAGTTTTTAGTATTACCCAAGGTATATTAAAAGACATATATTCTTGGCTGCCGCCAGTTCATGAACAAGATTTAATTGTTAGGTATTTAGATAATGAATGTAAAAAAATATCATTATTAAAAGCCAAGCAAATAGAACTAATCGAAAAGCTTAAAGAATATCGTTCTTCGATTATCTCCCATGCTGTTACAGGGAAAATTGATATTCGGGAGTTCTGTTAATGAATTTTTCGATCATGGCTCAATATTTATGTACTTTGGTACATAAATATTGCATTATTCTATCCAACATACCTGCCATGCCTATGTTCAAGTTCGCTTGTTCACGCACAAATCGGCAGGTTTTTTTTGCCTGAGAAATGATGATGGTTCAATTCACTAAACAGGCAAAAAGCAACCAAGAGCATCTTCAAACATGGCAAGACCGTGGTTTAACTATTCCTGATCTTGTACGGGCAGACCGCTATTTAAGCTTTATTGGCTACTATCGTTTATCGGCTTATACCATTCCTTTTCAGATAGTAAATAATATTTATTTGTCACCTAACGAGAATGTTCATTTTCCTAAAAGTCAAATTCCTTTTATTTATTTACCCCTTACAGCCCGTATTATTCCTCATAAATACAAAGTAGATACTTCATTTGATGATGTACTCAACCTGTATATCTTTGATCGGGAGTTAAGGCTCTTGGTCATGGATGCGATTGAACGTATCGAAGTCGCTATACGGGCACAAATTTGTAATGTACTGTGCCATCAATCAGGCAATGCCTTTTGGTACACTGATGAACAGCATTTTAATTATAGCTATGCCCACATGCGTTTACTTGCCAGTATTGAACGGCAATTATTAGATGAAAAAGAACGCTTGATACGTGACGAGAAAGCCATTGATAAACGTCCACTCTCGCAAGCTGATAAAGATGCTTTAAAAGACAAAGTGCGTAAAGAAAACTTCTTACGCCACTATTTATCTAAATATGACAGCCCGAAATTACCGCCTTCGTGGATGATGATTGAAATGCTGACTTGGGGTGAACTCAGCCATCTTTATGTTGGACTCAAATCGACTCAAGCCAAAAAACAGATTGCTCAAAACTTAGGAATACATGCCGAAGTTTTAGAATCATGGCTGAAAACCCTGAATGATGTACGCAATATTTGCGCTCACCATAGCCGACTATGGAATAAAGAACATGGGCGAAGTATCAAGATTCCAACTTCAAATACAATTCAATGGCTTCAACAACCAATTATATTAAGTAATACCGCGATTCGCTATGAGAAGCGTACCTATATGCTTTTAGTGGCAATACAAACCTTACTTTATAAGATCAGCCCAAATTCAACATGGGCAAAACGACTCAAAGACTTAATCGAGCAGTATCCATCACTATCCAAAGCCAACATGGGAATGCCTGAGTTATGGCATCAAGACCCGTTTTGGCAACAGGCATTACAACAGAATTAAAAATTAGGGGAAAAAGCATGAATATTTTGGCAGACAAAGCCCATTACGAAAGTCACTTAGAAGCCTATATTGTGCAAAAACTGCAAGCGCAAGGTTGGGTGGTTGGGCAGAGTAAAAATTATCATACCGAGTATGCACTCTATCCCGAAGATTTAATCACATGGATTCAAGCGACACAGCCTGAAAAGTGGGAAAAACTGCAAGCACTGAATGGTAGTAATACCGAAAAACGCATCATCGACCGCTTGGATGATGAACTGAATAAGAAAGGCACAATCCATATCTTTCGTAATGGCTTTAGCATGGCGGGCGCAGGCACGATAAACCTCAGTGAAAGCGCACCCGAAGATGGACGCAATCAAGCCGTCATTGACCGCTATAACGCCAATATTCTACGTGTTGTTCCACAACTCAAATATCATCCATCCAAAGATGCAGGCATTTTGGACCTTGTGTTCTTTATTAACGGTTTGCCGATGGCAACGGTAGAAATTAAGACCGAGTTTAACCAGTCTTTAGAAGATGCCATTGAGCAGTATAAAAATGACCGTAAGCCGATAGACCCTAAAACAAGACGTAAAGAGCCATTGCTGACACCTAAGCGTGGTGCAATTGTGCATTTTGCTTTGTCTGAATCTGAAATTGCCATGACCACGGCTTTAGATGGTGAAAACACCTATTTCTTACCGTTTAACAAAGGTAATCAGGGACATGCAGGCAATCCCCCTGCGGATGCAGCCAAAGGTGAAGATTATCCAGTGGCGTATTTTTGGGATTATGTCTGCCAACGTCATAATTGGCTGAAAATTTTCCATAATTTTGTCTACGTGGAAAAGAAAAACAAAGTCGATCTATATGGCAACTGGACTGTACAGGAACGTCTGATCTTCCCGCGTTATCATCAGTTTGATGCGGTGAATAAAATCATTGCCGATGTGCAAGAAAAAGGCGTAGGACTGAATTATCTGTGTGAACACAGCGCAGGGTCAGGCAAAACATCGACAATCTCTTGGGTGTGTCATTCACTGGTGCGTTTGCGTCACAATGACGGTACACCGTTTTATAACTCCGTCATTGTGGTGACAGACAGAACGGTACTGGATGACCAGTTACAGGAAGCGATTCAACAATTAGATCATCAGAAAGGCTTAATTGCTGCAATTAACCGTGATGACAAAGAACATGCAGGCAAATCGAAAAGCAAACAGCTTGAAGATGCACTGTTGTCCAATAAACAGATCATTATTGTGACCATTCAGACTTTCCCGCATGTGATGGAAGCGATTCTGACCAATACCAGTTTAAGCGACCGTAACTACGGTATTGTGATTGATGAAGCACATACCTCGCAAACAGGTTCAACAGCATCTAAACTGCAAGCGACATTGGCATTGCAGTCGGGTGAAGCAATGGCTAACCTGACTGTTGAGGAATTGCTTGAGCAGATTCAAAAAGCCCGTGTACAGTCCAAAAACATCAGTCACTTTGCCTTTACTGCAACTCCAAAACACTCGACTAAAATGTTGTTTGGGCGCACTAAAAATGGTGAGCCTGCCAGTGATGATAACTTGCCTGAATCCTTCCATCTATATCCGCAACGTCAAGCCATTGAAGAAGGCTTTATTTTAGATGTACTGCAAGGCTACGTGCCTTATAAAACAGCTTTTAAACTCGGCGGTGAAGCTGTTGATGATGATAAACGGGTCAATTCTAAAGCAGCCAAGAAAGCCTTAGCCCGTTGGATGGCTTTACACGCGACCAATGTCACGCAAAAGGTGCAGTTTATTATTCAACACTTTCACCACAATGTTGCCAATTTGCTTAATGGTCAAGCCAAAGCCATGATCGTGACCAGTTCACGCCCTGCGGCAGCACGTTATAAAATTGCCTTGGAAAAATATATTGAAGATAACCCTGAATACAGTGCCTACCGTGTCTTGGTGGCATTTTCGGGTAAGCTCACGGGCAAACAGATTAGCCATGAAGCAGATGGTGATACCGAAAACGGGGCGCTATTTCAAGTTGGTGAAGATGCTGAATTTACCGAAGCCAATATGAATGCCGATGCACCTAATTCTGATTTACGCATCGCATTTGACCGCCCTGAATATCGTTTAATGGTAGTGGCGAATAAATTCCAAACAGGTTTTGACCAACCCAAACTCTGCGCCATGTATCTTGATAAAGTCATTGCCAATGAAGTTGAAGTGGTACAAACCTTGTCACGCTTAAACCGTACCACCACAGGCAAAGATCAAACCTTTGTAATTGACTTTGTAAATGACCCTGAATGGATTTTAAAGTGCTTCAAGAAGTACGACAACGGGGCAAAAATGGTGGATGTACAAGACCCGAATGTGGTTTATACCATCAAAGATAATATTGAAGAACTTGATCTGATTACCGAGGATGATTTGGAGGAGTTTAAAGCAGCTCGTTTTAAAACTATCCGCGATATTAGCAATCATGATTTCAAAGAAACCACACATCCCGACCTGTTTAAAGCAACAGATCGTGTCGCCCGCCTGTTTAACCAAAAACTGAAAATGCTCAAACAGGCGATTGAGCTACAGGAAACCGCATTTGATCAAGCCAAAGCAGACGGCAATGATGAAGGCGCAGAAAAAGCGGAATTTGAGCGCAAGCAGTTAGACGTAGAATTACAAACCTTGATGCGCTTTAAGGGCAATTTGGATAAGTTTAGTCGTATTTATTCCTATGTAGCACAGCTTATTGACTTTGGCGATCCTGAACTTGAAAACTTCTCGGCATTTACCAAGCTCTTATCCAAACGATTAAATGGTATGTCTGCTAAAGAAATTGATATTTCAGGCTTGGTACTGACTGGCTTTGGCATCTTTAAAAAGAAACTTAAAACCGATGATACCGATCATCCCGAAGCGGATGAACCTCAACCATTAGCCCCCATCCAAGGCACAGCAAACGGTGACTTACAGCCAAACAAAATGACTTATCTCAAAGAAGTGATCGAGCTGATTGCACAGACCTTTGGGGATATTTCTACCCGTGAAGAACAGGTGGTGTACATCAATCATTTAGTGACCATTCTACGCAATAACGATGTGGTGATGGCTCAGATTGAAAATAATCCTGAATCCACAGCCTTGCAAGGTAATTTGCCATCGGCAACGAAAGGCGCAATTATTCAAGCTCTGACCTCACATCAAGACTTATCAGCATTGTTGCTCAAGACCGATGCACAAGCGATGCAGAACGTGATCAAGGTGCTGTATAAATTGCTTAAAGATGGTGAAACCATTGATGTGCATCGTCTAACATAACGGAGTATTGGAATGATTGATATTCTGCAACTGGAAGGTGTACAGCCGATAGATTACCGTAATGAAGATGGCTGTATTATGATTACCGTACAGCCAAGCGGTGAGCATTTGGAAACATGCCCTGAATGCGGTGGACGCTTATATAAGCACGGCCAGCGTATCAATCATTTTGCTGATACCCCCTTGCAGATGCAACCTGTAAAAATTGAGGTGATACGAACACGCTATCGCTGTTCTGAATGCAAAAGCATGATTACCCCTCAACTCAGCTTCTTAGATGAAAAACGTAGAGCGACCCATCGGCTGATTCAGCAAGTACGCAAGCGTTGCTTAGATCGAACCTTTACGCAGCTTGCCGAAGATACGGGTGTAGTCGTGAATACTATTAAAAACATTACGCTTGATTTCGTGGAGGAATTAGAACGAGATATTAAGTTTGAAACTCCAACGATTATGGGTATTGATGAACTTAAATTGATGGGAACATATCGCTGTGTCATCACCAACCTTGCTATGAACAGCTTATATGATATGTTGCCTGAAAGAACTCAAGATACATTGATACCATACTTCGCCAAACTGCCTGATGCAGAAAAAGTAGAATGGATTTGTAGTGATATCTGGCGACCCTTCAAAAAGTCATTCCGTCTGCACCTACCAAATGCCAAGTTGGTTATTGATAAGTTTCATGTAGTGAGAATGGCAAGTGAAGCTTTAGACACTGAACGTAAAGCTTTACAAAGTAGTTTGGACCGTGATGCCCGACTGAATATGAAAAAACATTTACGGTGGATACTGCTTAGACGACCAAATTCATTGACCGAAGATCAACAAAGAATTTTAGGAAATTTAGAAAAATGGCATCCTGAATTTAAGGAAGCTTATGACCTCAAAGAGCAGTTTTATAATATTTATGAAGCAACAACCAAAGACGATGCCATACAAAGGTTTCATGAATGGGAAAGCAGTATTCCCAAATATTTAAAGTCTTTCCGTGACGTTGCTAAAACTGTGAATAATCACTTTGAGGATATATTCACCTATTGGGATGCGCCAATAAGAATTACCAATGCTTATACTGAGGGGCATAATGGTATTACAAGGGTCGCAAATCGAATGGGACGAGGATATACCTTTGAGGTGCTTCGAGCAAAAATGTTATATAACAAAGTGGCTCGATCTATTACAACTTTAAAGACTCCATCATCTTCATTAAAATCAACCGAAGGTTATGAGGGTTTAACTGCATTTCCAACCAAGCAAGAGAAAACTAAATTGGAATATGGTGCTTATATTCCAACCTTGGTTGAATTGTATGGCGGTGATGAATATTTAGATGAAGAACTAATTTCAACCATATAATGTGTACTAGCTCAAACCTGATCTGACAGTTACCCATTTTTTATTGTGTCTGTCAGGTTAAATTTGAGCTAAATTCTTCTCAGCCCAAATCCGTTTTCCATCAAGTAAAGTTTCAAGTGGTGTACGACCACAGCACATTTTTCCTTGATGAGTCCGTTCAGTATTATAGAATTTCAGCCAATCGTCTAGATCAACTTGTAATTCTTCCAATGAGCTATAAAGCTTCTTCCTAAACGTAATTTGATAGAACTCCTGCAAAATCGTCTTATGGAAACGCTCACATATACCATTGGTTTGCGGGGAAGCTGCTTTTGTCTTCGTGTGATCAATATCATTGACTGCCAGATACAATTCATAGTCATGTTGTTCTACCTTACCGCAATACTCAGTACCTCTGTCTGTGAGGATGCGAAGCATTGGTAAGTCCTGAGATTGATAGAATGGCAACACACGATCATTGAGTAAATCAGCCGCTGTAATCGGTGTTTTTGTTGTATAGAGCTTGCAATGAACGACCTTGCTATAAGTGTCGATAAATGTTTGTTGGTAGATTCGTCCAACACCTTTGAGATTCCCGACATAAAAGGTGTCTTGCGCGCCTAAATAGCCTGGATGAGCTGTTTCGATTTCACCACAAGCAACGTCATCCTCATGCTTACGTTCAAGTGCCGCAATCTGGTGATCATTTAATTCAATACCATCCTGTGCCACTTTAGCCTCAAGTGCTTTTAAACGCTTCTTAAAGTTCTCTAAATCATGACGAAGCCATATAGAGCGAACACCACTCCCTGAAACGAATACACCCTTCTTGCGTAATTCATTACTAGTACGGTGCTGACCATATGCAGGATATTGAATTGCGAAATTAATAACAGCCTGTTCAGTAGCATCATCTACACGGTTTTTTAAATTTGGTACTCGACGGGACTTATTGATCAGTGCGTCAATGTCACCAGACTTCACTAATTCTTGATAGCGATAAAATGTATCTCTTGAAACGCCCATAACCTTACAGGCTCTGGATACATTCTGAAGCTCTTCAGCTAAATTGAGTAGACCTACTTTGTGTTTAATGATTTGATTGTTAGTATGCAACATAAGAAAGTTACCTTTGTTTGATTAAGATTTCGACACCTTTATCAAAACGGGTAACTTTCTCTTTTTCAAGAAGAATGTACGATCAAGTCTGAACTAATACATATAATGCAAATAGCCAAATAAATTTATTATTTTCAAAGGTTAAAATTCTGGCTTAATTGTCACCTTTTCACTATTCAACCACTTATGAATTAATTCATCACCACTAAAAGTAGTCCAAGAAAGTCCCTCATTTATTATACTTTTGCTAACAAAGTATTCTAAGGAGGTATAACTCCAGTTTGGCCCAATACCGCGTATATGAGACGGAGTTTTATTATTTAATTTACAATATTCCAAATAGGATGTGATCCTTGCAATAAACATTTTATTTACAAAATAATGATCTCGGTCCTTACGTTCACTATGTTCTAAACTATACAAACTAGAAGCAACTTTATCCGCTTGATAATTTAATAAACTATTCACAACCAAGAGGTTATACTTTTCAACTAATTCAACAAGCACACAATCTAATTCTATAGATTTTTCAATTGGGATAGGTCTATATTTTTGTATATTTGAAATCAATTCATACGCATCTATGATTTTCTGCTCAATAATAAACTCTCTGATTTCTTTAATATCTAAATAATCTAGCTCATAGTAATCGAATTGATTTCTCAAGTCCTCCAACATTTCATTAAAACTTTCATAATTAAGATCAAAATTTAAAAAAGTATTTTCTTCCAAAAAAAGGTATTTATATTTTTGATATTTATTTTTCAATTCCAAATCTATCAAATGAGATTTTTTGAAAAAAAACATGCTATTTTTATTAATAATTTTTATAATTTCATCACTTTTTTTCGTATTGAAAATTACTCTTTTAATATATAGTGATTTAATTAAAAAATTTTTATCTGCTCTCTCGGTGATGAACATATCTTGCCAAATTTCTCTATTTAATCTTCCATATTCATTTACCAGGCATTTAAGAGCAATAAGATACAAATACATTTTTTCGAGATATGTTAATTTCAACTCATTATTTTTAAATAAAAAACTGTATTCTTCACGAATTATATCTTCTATGCTATCAACTACATTTTTTGCAATTTCATTTACAGGTGCATCCATATAATACTCACTATTTAAGTCGTATTTATATAACTTTTAAGACTATTTCTAATTGTTACACTTTTGTTGTTACTAAAATTAGAATAGTACATCATAGTTGTATATATACTATTTGTAATTTGTTGTTATTATATAAAAAAAATACAAATAGTATAAAAAATAGGGTTATTTCATAAAATCTGCGTTTTCCGAACGATCTCCAAGACTAGCCGCCCAGTTCACTTTTTTGGTAATTTCAGGTCGCTCTTCATGCCATAAATGTTGAAGTTCAGCGACCAATAAATCGTGTCCACCACGGGTAATTAAGTTAGATTTCATGATGATTTTTAGGCCTTGAGCAAGTGCTGATTTTTACAAAACATGCCTATTTTATCCTCCATTTCTACACAGGCAAAGTATATAAAATTTATTCGCAAACAAAATCAATTATTTATGTTACATATTTTAATATTTTTTCGTACAAAATTTGACAAGTATTTTTTTGCTTATTATTATGCGCACATCTTTTAGGCTTGTTTAATTTTTATCCAGTGTAGATTTTCTACACATTTCCCGAAAACCCCTAGTCATTTTTGAATGACGTCATGACTGCCCAACCCTTATTGAATTTATCAAACTTGAAAAAGTCTGAGGCGTGTTTGCCTTTGCTTTTTAGGGCATAAATTACTTGTAGCGGAGACAACATGCACAGTAGTTCAACTTCTGGGTCGAGGCTTTGCCTTAACTCTTTTAACTCTCTCCCATTTAAAGCGCTTGCACTTAGTACTGTCTTAATTCCTTTTCACAGTATTAATGCCAGCAAAACAGCTCATCAATATGATGCTGTCGTCAACAGTAATAAACTCACTGTTGTTGCCGTTGCCAATCCTGACATTGTTTTTCAGGATGGTAAACATCGACATGGTTTTGGTTACGACCTTGCACGTAACTATGCAGAAAGTTTAAATGTCCAATTAGATTTTAAAACAGTGAATGACAATGCCACTGCTTTAAAAATGGTTGCCAAAGGTCAAGCCAATTTTGCTATGACCACTGCCGAAATGAGTACCATTGAAGCCAAGCATTTGACGTCATTTTCAGCCAGTTGTGGTGATACCGTTTCTTTGAAAAAGAATGGTTTAAACAGCAACTTAAACTGGGTATTTAAAAATGCAGACGATCCACTCAGCCAAACCGCGAGTGGCTTTATTTGCCGTGCCAAACAAAATGGCGCAATTGGACAGTTGGCATCATTCTACAACCGTAATGTGGTCAAACAAGATTCTTGGAATGTGATTCAACGTGATTTAAGTAAACGTATGCCGATCTATAAGGCAAGTTTTAAAAACACCGCCAAGCAATATGACCTCGACTGGCATTTATTGGCAGCGATTGGTTATCAAGAGTCTTACCTCAAACCTGACTCGGTATCCCCGACCGGTGTTCGTGGCATTATGATGCTGACCAACAGTACAGCAAAAGCAATGGGTGTGAGCAACCGTACAGATGCGACGCAAAGCATTCAGGGCGGTGCTAAGTACTATGACCAAATGCTAAATCGTTATAGCAACATTCCCTACCCAGATCGTAATTGGTATGCCTTAGTGGCGTATAACATGGGTCCTGGTGCTGTAAGTCAGATTCAAAAGCGCATCCAAGCTCAGGGTAAAAACCCGAATAAGTGGGTGAACTTATATGCTTATCTCGACCGTAACAAAGCCAGCAATGGTCGTTATCGTCAAGCTGTGCAATATGTCACGCGTATTCGTGCTTATTTGGAACATATTAAAACCACACCACAACTGGTGAATATCTAATATGTGTCCATCTAACATTTACATGTGAGCGCACAAAAAAAAGCTTACCTTCGGGTAAGCTTTTTTCGTTTTGGACTTAAGCAGTTTGCTCAAGTACTTTTTTGAATAAATCTTTTTGTTCAGTACTTGGTTTTGCAGTTTGCAATGCCATCAATTGTGACATATCACCTTGTACTTTAATTTTGCCCGTCATAAACGCTTGCATCGCTGCAGCCATATCAAACTCAAGAAATACTTTACGTAACGTTTCAGCATCCATGTTCAACGTTGTTTTCGCGTTTGAAGATAAACCTTTTTTAATTGCACCACCGTCTAATGACAATTCAGTATTGCCTGCAGCGTCAGCAACCACAAGGTTAATTGCAAGATTAGCCAATGCAGGTGGTAAGTTTAAATCACCAGCTTGAGCTGTCAGAGTTTCTACAGTTGAAAACCAATCATCAGTTAAAAAAGCAGGCATGATCTTTCCTCAATTTATTTTGTTCGTGTGTGTTGCCGTTCCGGACAACATCAGTGCAAGCATATTTTGCTTGAGGCTTGTTATAGCATGATCATTTGCGAAAAGGCTAAAGTTTTTTGTACGCACCGTTCAATATTTAACTGTTTAACAACAAAATGAGAAAAATCATAAGCATAAAAAAGGCATTCCGTAGAATGCCTTTTGCGTGATGAAGTTTTCGGCTTAATCTGCCATAAACCCTAAGTTAACCATGTTAATGCGTTTGCTTTCAGGCTCACCTTCTTCAGTTGAACAACTTTCGCTATTTTTGAAGTCAAATTCGCGTTGTTCATCCAAGGCTTCAAAGTCGAATAACTCACGGTCAGCCAGTTGTGAAGGCGATACATTTTGCAATGCACCAAAAATACTGTGTAAACGTTTTGGAAATTCTTTATCCCAAGTACGCAGCATGTCATTTAACATTGCACGCTGTAAGTTTTCCTGAGAACCACACAAATTACATGGGATAATTGGGAACTTACGCATTTCTGCATATTTGATGATGTCTTTTTCTTCCACATAAGCCAGTGGACGAATCAAAATGTTCTTTTTGTCAGAAGACAATAATTTCGGTGGCATGGCTTTTAAGCTGCCGCCATGGAACAAGTTCAAGAAGAACGTCGCCAAAATATCATCACGATGATGACCTAAAGCCACTTTCGTCGCCCCAATTTCTTGAGCAAAGCCGTATAACGAACCACGACGTAAACGTGAGCATACTGCACAATACGTTTTACCTTCTGGGGTTAAACGTTTGGTAATACTGTAGGTATCTTTTTCTAAGATGTAATACGGAATTTTGTTTTCTTCTAAATAACGTGGCAATACTTCTTCAGGGAAACCCGGTTGTTTTTGGTCAAGGTTGACCGCAACCACATCAAAATTAATCGGTGCAATACGCTTAAACTGCAACAAAATGTCGAGCAAGGTATAACTGTCTTTACCGCCTGAAATACAGACCATCACCTTGTCGCCCTCTTCGATCATTTTAAAATCACGAATGGCATGACCGACCTGACGGCGTAGCTTTTTCAATAAACGATAATACGCAGAGCTAGTTGGTAGTTCTGGTTTGAAATTAAATCCTTGTTCGGACTCAACTGGCGAGAACATAGACGAGTTAAACCTAAAAAAAAATACCGCGCAATTTTATCCGATTCGCAGACTTCTCGCATCAAAAGAATGTAATTTCCGAAAAAACTAAAAATACTGTCATGATCACGTAATCCTCAGCGCATTATTTTATACGGTCGAGTTCATTTTTTAGGCGAAACGCTTATCTTTTGGACTTTTCCACAGTTGTCCACAAAAGCTGTGGATAACTTTGTGGATTTTAAATGACTTGACAAGGTGAGCTGCCCTTATTTTAAGGCTTCTATTTAAATTGATCATTTTTTGATCAATTTATTATCCCTTACTTATCAATGCTTTAGATGTGTCAAGTTATGCTCATTAAAAAAAAATAAATATTTTTTTTGATTATTGAATCATCAAAATGACTTGATTTTTACAAAGTAAAGAAGAAATCAGCCCTCGAAGCCTTTTCATCTGATTTTTTTTTGATAAACTCTATTTTAACTGTTTGGGGACAGAATTTTTTTCTTCACAATAAAATGAAAAACAATACTTGGACTTTGGGGCTGTTATTAAGTGGAAGTGTGGCTATCAGTTTAGCTGCACCGAGCATTTTTGCCGGCCAAACGATCTATCAATTACGTGAAAGTAACGGCACAACGCTACTAACCAATAAACAAGGCCGCTATAGCAATCTGAAAGTCGAGAAAAAAACCTACTATCCGGACAGTAATATCCATAGTTATAGTAACTGGGGCTCAAATGAAGCGTCTGTGTTGCCAAGCTATAGCCGTAATAAAAATGCCTTTGACAATATTATTAAACAAGCCGCGGCCCAACATGGTGTTTCCGAAGGTCTGATCAAAGCGGTGATGCATACCGAATCTGGTTTTAACACCAATGCACGCTCACCAGTCGGTGCGCAAGGTTTAATGCAACTCATGCCTGCCACAGCACGTCGCTTCAATGTATCGAATGCCTACGATCCACATCAGAACATTATGGCTGGTGCGCGCTATTTATCTTGGCTACTGAAACGTTTTAATGGCAACACCTCACTTGCCTTAGCTGGTTATAACGCAGGTGAAGGCAATGTCGCAAAATATGGTGGCATCCCACCTTTTCGTGAAACTCAAGACTATGTCCGCCGTGTCACTAGCCGCTACAGCAACCTATATGCTGGTAGTTTAAGTGTCTCGGGTTCGAGCAGTTCAAATAGCACTTCTACTAATAGTGGTCGGATTATTGCCAGTTCGGACAATTACCATGCCGCTGCCCCTGCTGTTGCCAAGTCACCGGCACGTCAAATTATTCAAACGGACAATGGTAGTTTTACCGATGCACCTTCAGGTTCATTTGCGACAGCAAATGCTTCTGCCTCAGCACGCATTTATCTCAATGAATGAAATCACTGATTTTGTAAAATTGCATCTGTTTTACTAATTTTTCCTTGAAATTTTAAGACTTTCACCTCATATTGAGTTTAATGATTTTTATTTGTAAATCAGATCATTTTTCTATAATAAGAGGATTTACCCAATGATGCGGATTGGTTTGTTCTTGCTGACCAACCTCGCGGTACTGGTTGTAGCTGGCATAATCTTGTCACTCTTCGGTGTCGGTAGTTACCACGGTGCAGGCGGCTTAAACTTAGGCAACTTGCTCGTTATCTGTTTTGTGTTCGGTATGGTGGGTTCGATGATCTCACTATTCATGTCAAAATGGATGGCGAAAAAAACCACGGGTACAGAGCTGATTGACCCTAATGCACCACGTAGCCAAGCTGAAGCATGGTTACTCAACGAAGTTGCGCAACTGGCACAACGTTCTGGTATCAAAATGCCAGAAGTGGGTATTTTCCCATCGTACCAGTCAAATGCCTTTGCAACAGGCTGGAACAAAAATGATGCTTTAGTGGCGGTTTCTACCGGTCTACTGGAGCGTATGAACAAAGATGAACTCCGTGCCGTACTCGCTCACGAAATTGGTCACGTAGCCAATGGTGACATGGTGACCCTTGCTTTGGTGCAAGGTGTAGTCAACGCCTTTGTCATGTTCTTTGCACGTGTAGCAGGTGACTTTATCGACCGTAATGTCTTCGGTCGTGAAGATGGTGAAGCACCGGGTATCGCATACTTCGTCATTACGATTGTATTAGATATTGTCTTTGGTATCGCAGCGTCTGCTATTGTGATGTGGTTCTCTCGCTACCGTGAATACCGTGCCGATGAAGCTGGTGCGCGTCTAGCAGGTAAACAAGCGATGATTTCTGCCCTATTACGTTTACAAGCAGAATCTGAAATGCCAGATCAAATGCCAAAAGAAATGAAAGCCTTTGCTATTTCTGCGGGTCAAGAACAAGGTTTCAGCTTAGCTGCATTGTTCCAAACACACCCAACGATTGAACAACGTGTTGCGGCTTTACAACAATTAGATTGCCCATAATTCAGCATCTGATGTAAGTCGTAAAAAAGCCTCCCTATGGAGGCTTTTTTATTGGGTCTAATTTTTCTCAGAGCGTTTACCGTTTTATCAATCACTTTTCAGTTGAATAGCCTTTCATTGATCGCGCTCAAGCAACAGTGCATTTCTCTCTACAATACCCCATTGGCCTTTAACCATTGCCAAAGCAATGAACCGCCCATATAAATTGCAAAGATAAACACCAATAAGAAAATCATCCCGAGTATATCTGGGATATGGATCCATAACCATGCAATCACAGGGTTGCGCCAAAAAGCCGATTGCTGTTGTTTCTCTTCTAATTTTTCATGTAAAAACGGATGTACCACATGTTGGTCTGTACTGATTTGATATTCTTCGCGAATATGCGTATGTACGACATCTAAAGCTTTACGGCTCGGTCGAATAAACACATCGAAGATCGTCCCTGCAACAGGAATAAACCCCACGACAGCATCTATAACTGCGAGTTTCATCACACCATTTAATTTGGCTTGTGGTACGCCAATCTGTTTGGCTTTATAGACGGCATAACAGGTCAAGACAAATCCTGCGATATCACCAGCTACGGGAATGGTACTCAACGCTGCGTCCGCACCTACCCCTTGTCGAGTAAATGGAATCCGAACCACGGAGTCCATCATATTGGCAAACTTTGCGAGATCGCGTTCAAGACGAATGACTTCTTGCTTTGACATTTTTTGTTTTAATGGTTCAGTCATGTTTTATCCAATAAAAACCGTGTAAATCACTGAGATTAAAACATATTAGAAGTCTTCAATCTGTAGCAAAATGCTAATCTCTATAAATTGAGCAATTGTGAAGCAATCATCAAATACACCACCACGCCTGTCGCATCACAAATCGAGGTCACCAAGGGTGCAGATGCACTTGCAGGATCGAGCTTCAACTTATTGAGTACAAAGGGCAAACTCATGCCAATTAAACAACCGAGCAATACGATACCCATCATACTTAAAGCCAAGACCAAAGCGACGGTTGCATCACCACGGTAGTAGCCTAAAATCGATACAGCAATGGCCATGGTTCCACCGAGGCAAAGCGCGACGAGCGTCTCCCGACCCAATAAATAAAACCAATCACGAATTTTTACATCCCCAGTGGCAAGCGCTCGCACCATTAAGGTTGCAGACTGTGAACCTGCATTGCCTCCACTTCCGACCAATAAGGGTAAGAAAAAAACCAAGACGATATGTGCGGCAATGATGTCTTCATAATATGAAATGCCTAATCCGGACAATAAGCTGCCAAAGACCAATATCACCAACCAGAACACCCGCTTTTGATACAACTTTAAAATCGGTGCTTTATTAATGCTCATACCTGGTTCGGTACTCACCGCACTGGCTTTTAAAAAGTCTTCAGTGGTTTCAGCCTGTACCACATCCATCGCATCATCATAGGTGACAATCCCCATCAAACGCTGGGCATGATCCACAATCGGCAAGGCCATAAAATCATATTCTGCCAATTTTCGAGCAATACTTTCTTGGTCTTCATCTATCCAGCCGGTCACCACATCTTTGGTCATCACCTGTTGAATCCGTGCATCACGATCGGCCTGCAAAATTTGCCGCAGTGAAATCACCCCTTCTAATTGAGACTGATCATTGGTGACATAAATTAAATACAGGGTTTCACGGTCATGCGGTTCATGGCGTAAGGCCTCTATAGCTTGTTGCATGGTAAAGTCAGCAGGCATACTGACATAGTCTGAACTCATGATTGCACCTGCAGACTCTTCTGCATATGCAGATAACGCCTTTAGATGCTCTTGGGTATCTTGATCAAGTTGTTGATAAATCCGATCTTGTTCTGCATCAGTTAAACTTTTATATAAGTCCGTTGCATCATCAGAATGCATATCATCAAATAGTTCAATTTGTAGACGCAGTGGATAACGTGAAATCAGCTGTCGCTGTGACTCAAAAGGGAAAAACTCAAATACCAAGCCTTGATGGTCTAAACCTGAAAGTAACTCGATTTGATCTTCGATTGGAAATTGCTGAATTAAACGAGCCTGATCAGCGTAGTTCAGAGGCTGTAAAGCGAAAACTGCTGCTGCATAATTTTGTTGTTGCAGCAAAGCGGAAATTTCACGCTGTCTTTGTATTAAATCCGCCATTCAACTCACTCTTATTTTAATCTTTCTATGTAGAGCACATTTTGAAGGATAAACTAAAGAGTTTCAAATCTCTTCAATATGTTCTCGGTGAACGTTCTTTGCGAAAATTCTCTGTGAACATTCCCTGTCGAAAGTTTGGTGACATAAATTTGGCGACATAAAAAGCCACCGCGATGTACTCAAGCTTTCACGGTGGCTTTTACTAGAGCTATACACTGTGCGTGAATTATTTCTAAGTTTCAGACACCGGTTTGATTTTAAAAATAGAGCGGACCATCACATACATAAACGGAATAAAAATCAGCACCAAGACCGTACCGAATATTACCCCACCGAGTACGCTTACCCCAATCTCTTGACGACTGGCTGCACCTGCGCCAAAAGCAAGAACTAAAGGAACCACCCCTGCACCAAAAGCCAAAGAGGTCATCAAAATAGGACGTAAACGTAGTGCTGCGCCTTCCATTGCAGCCTCGATTACATGTTTGCCTTTTTCTTGTGCCATCGCTGCAAACTCTACAATCAAGATCGCATTTTTACAGGACAGACCAATGGTCGTCAGCAAAGCAATTTGGAAATAGATGTCATTTGGAAAACCGGTCATGTAGCTAAACAGGATATTACCGCCTATCCCGAGTGGAATCGCACTCATGACTGCGGTTGGAATGCTCCAACTTTCATATAGGGCGGCAAGACAAAGGAAAATAAATCCAATCGAGACCAAATACAGCCAAATCGCTTGATGACTTGATTTTTGCTCTTCAAAGGATAAACCACTCCATGCCACGTCCACACCAGGCACCTGATCGACTAAGGCTTTCACATCCTGCATGGCTTGTCCACTTGAGACATTTTTGGCTGTATCCGCTTCCATTTGTAACGCGGTATACCCCATAAAGCGATTGACGACTTCTGGACCGCCACTCCAGCCAATGGTTGAAAAATTACTAAATGGAATCATTTCATTTTGGTCATTACGTACATGCCAATAAGCCAAATCTTCTGGTTTAGAACGGAATTCGGCATCTGCCTGCATCATGACGCGTTTAATACGTCCACGGTCAATGAAATCGTTGATATAACTGCCGCCCCATGCACTACTCATGGTGCTATTAATCGCATTTTGCGTTAAACCCATGGCCATCGCTTGTTTTTGATCAATATCAACTTTCAGTTCAGCTTTGTCTGGGTTAGAGCGTTTGTCTAAATTTTCGAAACTACTGTATTGTGCGGATTTCTGTTGCAAGCTTTTAAATTGCGCATCGAGATAAGCTCGACCTTCACCATTCATATCTCGCAGCCAAAACTCCAGACCATCGGTTTGACCAAGACCACTGACTGAAGACGGCATGCTGACATTGATTTGTGCATTGTTGAACTTTTTAAAATGTTTCATCGCACGTTCACGTATCGCTTGCGCTGAATTGTGTTGTCCTGAACGTTCATCCCAATGCTTCAGTGCAATAAAGCCTTGCCCTAAGTTTTGACCCGTACCTGAAAAATTTCGTCCGTAACGAATCATTACCAAATCAACATTTTGCTTTTCTTCAGTCAAAAAGTACTGCCGAATTTGTTCACCGATCTCACGACTTTTAGACATCGGTGCACCTTCTTGTAGTTTGAGTTGCACACTCAAAATGCCTTGGTCTTCACTAGGAATAAAACTGGTCGGCAAAGCACGATAAAACAAAGCAAATACCGTAATGAGCCCCGCAAACAAAACCACCGTCCATAAGCGATAACGAACCGTGGCTTGTGCAAGTGCTAGATATTTGGTTTTTAAAGTCTCTAATTTGGTGTTAAACCAAATCGCCCAGCGCTGTGGTTTCGGATTGGGTTTTAAAATTAAGGCACATAAGGCAGGGGTTAAAATCAGCGCAACCATCAGTGACAAGCCCATTGCAGCCACGAGTGTGATGGAAAATTGTCTATAGATCACGCCCGTTGAGCCACCAAAGAACGCCATGGGAATAAATACAGCGGTCAATACCAAAGTAATCCCGATTAATGCCCCGCTAATTTCATGCATCGACTCGATGGCCGCTTGTTTTGCTGTTAACTGTTGTTCATGCATTAAACGTTCGACGTTTTCCACCACAACAATCGCATCATCGACCAACAGACCGATGGCCAGTACCAATGCAAACAATGTGAGCGTATTAATGGTCATGCCCAAAGCATATAAAATCGCTAAAGTCCCAAGAATCACCACAGGCACCGTAATCGCAGGTATCAGCGTTGCTCGCCAATTTTGTAAGAAGATAAACATCACCAAAACCACCAGTAAAACGGCTTCGAATAACGTTTTCACCACTTCTTTAATCGATTCTTGTACAAATGGCGTGTTATCCCGTGGATAAACGATTTTATAACCGGCAGGTAATTGCTTCGCTAACTGTTCAATTTCTTGCTTAATTAAGGCTGAGGTTTCAAGTGCATTTGCCCCAGAAGCCAATGAGATCCCCATCCCTGAAGATGGATACCCGTTAATGGTATTAACCCCTGAATAATTTTCCGCACCCAATTCAACACGTGCAACGTCTTTTAAATAGACAAAACTGCCGTTTCGTGCAGATTTGACAATAATATTTTCAAATTCTTCAACTGACTTTAAACGTGAACCTGAAGTGACTTTTGCATTGAGATATTGATCCGATACACTCGGCAATTCACCTACGGCTCCGGCTGCAACCTGCGTATTTTGTGATTCAACAGCCGCACGGATATCACTGGGCATAAGGCTATATTGCTTTAACTTCAGTGGGTTGAGCCAAATGCGCATGGCAAATTGCGAACCAAAAACATCGACTTCACCAATACCCTCAATTCGAGCAATGTCCTGTTCTAGATGAGTCATCATATAGTCACCAAGTTCGATATTCGAACTCTTGCCAGTCTCATCATAGAGGCCTATAACCATATGGGTATCACCCAAAGATTTATAGACATTTACCCCTTGGCGCTGCACATCTTCAGGCAGCCGATTGATTACTCCATTTATGGCATTTTGTACTTGTACTTGAGCGGTATCTGGGTCAGTGCCATTTTCAAAACTGATGCTGATCCGGCTTCGACCTGAAGAGTCGCTGCTTGAACTAAAATATAAAAGATGATCAATTCCTTTAATTTGTTGCTCAAGAACTTGTGTGACACTTTCCTCGACTGTTTCTGCTGACGCACCGCTATAACTTGCACTAACCGTTATTCGTGGTGGTGCAATATCTGGATAGCGCTCTACCGGTAAATTGAGCACAGCAAATAGCCCGAGCGCCATGACGATGATCGCCAAGACACCTGCAAAAATCGGTCGATAAATAAAAAACTTAGACAGCATCAGTCCATGTCACTTTTCAATTAATGAAATAAAATGTGTTGATTGATTTTTTCAAAAAATCTTATTGATAATCAATCACAATGTGCTTGATTACAAGCCTAGACTACATAAAAACCTTGCTTGAAGCGAAATATGTAGAAAATATGGAGAGCCTCCACTTCAGCTATTTTAGTAAATTTATGTGACAAAACCGCCTCTGTCATGAAGCCTTAGCCACTGCCCTGCAATGTATGCCTGCAACATCATTCATTTATATAAAAAGATGCCAAGGCAGCCATGCAAAAACAATTAACAAAGCAGTTGAATATAGCGATAACAAGCAAAGTGAAATCCTCATGGGGCGTGTCTTCACTGCTCCTTTTTAGCGTTTTCGGTTTATCTGCATGTAATTCGGATGACGATAAAACCCATGTCACCAAGCCCCCTGTTTTGCCTGATACTGGTTTTGTCATTGTTGGGCATCGCGGTGCCAGTGCTTTGCGACCCGAGCATACCCTTGCCGCATATCAAAAAGCGATTGACGATGGTGCGGATTTTATCGAACCCGATTTAGTACCAACCAAGGATGGATATTTGGTTGCACGTCATGAAAGTGAAATTTCAGGGACAACCAATATCAGTAAGCTGTCACAATTTGCGGATCGAAAAACCACCAAAAAAATCGATGGTATCGACTATACAGGATGGTTTACAGAAGACTTTAATTTGAATGAACTGACTCAAAATGTAAAAGCACGTGAGCGTATTGCACAATATCGTCCTAATAACACTCAATATAATGATCAATACAGCATCCCGACGCTCGAACAGATCATTGAACTTGCAGATGCGCACTATAAAAAAACCGGGAAAATTGTTGGTTTATATATTGAAACCAAGCACCCAACTTTTTTTCAACAGCAAAATCTAGCCATGGAAGATCGCTTACTCACAACGCTTGCCAAATACAGTTATACACGTGATATCGCACCTGTATATTTACAGTCCTTTGAAACCACCAATCTTAAATACTTACGTGATCAACTCACGCAAAAGAAAACCCTCAAACACGGCAAAATTATTCAATTATTAGATAGTCCAACTGCCATACCGGGTGATTTACAGCAGCAAACGTCTCCACAAAATTATGCAAGCTTAGCCACAGCAGAAGGCCTAAAATCAGTGGCAAAATATGCAGATGGTGTAGGTCCAAGTAAAACGTATATCTTTTCAAACACTGAATTTAAACAAACCAGTTTTGTCAAAGATGCCCATGCTGCTGGTTTGAAAGTCCATCCTTATACGCTCAGACCTGAAAATGGTTTTTTACCTGACTATTTAAAATGTAATTCAGTGGCGACCGAACGTTGTGATACGGGTGCAGCTAAAGAATTTGAGAACTTCTATAAAGCTGGTGTAGATGGTGTATTTGCCGATGATCCAGGACTGGCACGTAAAACCTTAACGCAACTGCAAAAGCCCTAATATTCCTAAAATGAAAAAAGACGCCGAGGCGTCTTTTTTATTGTTTAATGGAAATCTTAAAGCGGGTTTGCCAAATATTCTGCGGCTGACTGCGTTGCCACTGGCTGAGGTGCTGGAGCT
>NZ_VPDJ01000065.1:0-1276 GCF_013417755.1 Acinetobacter sp. YH12231 | reverse complement strand
TTGATGTGTGCTGAATTAGCAGGAGACTTTCACTTGGGAGATTCTAGGCAGCTAACCGATAAAAGTCTTCTGCCATTTGATTTGGTGTCTTAAAATCCAAGCCTTTTTGAATTCTTCGCTGATTATAAAATAACTCTATATATTTTGTAATATCCGCTTTGGCTTCTTCCCTTGTTTTGTAGTTGCGATGATGGACTAGTTCATTTTTGAGTATGCCCCAGAAACTCTCTATCGGTGCATTATCAAAGCAGTCGCCTTTTTTGCTCATTGAACCCTGAAAATCAAATTTCTCAAGTAAGTTTCGATATTCATTACTGCAATATTGGCTGCCTCTATCTGAATGTACAATGAGATCTTTAGCAGGTTTCTGATTGCGAATAGCCATATTCAATGCATCACAAACAAGCTTGGCTGTCATGCGCTCATTTAAGCTATAGCCAACAACCTGTTTCGTGTAAAGATCTTTGACAGCTGCCAAGTACAACCAGCCCTCAGCCGTCCAAATGTAGGTAATGTCACTCGACCACGCAAGATTAGGCTTCGTCATTGAAAACTGTTGCTTGAGTAAATTGTCATAAATAGAACGGTTGTGATCACTGTTCGTGGTTCTTTTGAAACGCTTATGGCGCTTACAATACAACTGATTTGATTTTTTTATTTGGCGCACAGCATACGTACTTATTTTGATACCTTGCGCTTGTAAATGCTTGGTTAATCGAACATAGCCATAGCTTTGTTTGGTTTCTTCATGGGCTATTTTGACCAAAATTGTCTGCTGATTTCGCTGAATTGATCTTTTACTCATGCCTCGCTTTAGCCAATCATAAAAGCGAGAAACGGATACACGAAGTAATCGAGCCATTAAAATAATCGGAAATAAGTGGCTTTGCGATTTCATATAGGCGTACCTCACTGACTTTCTTTGGCAAAGTACGCTGCTGCCTTTTTTAAAAATTCACGTTCCATTTCAGCTGTTTTGAGCTGTTGTTTAAGCTTCTTATTTTCTTCGAGTAAGGCGTTTAGATCGGGCGAATACTGTTTTGTGCCTGCTAAAGTTCCAGCCTTTGCTTTGTTATTCCAGTTCGAAAGGGTTTGCATTGAAATGCCAAGTTGTCTAGCGGATTCCGATACATTACCTTGGTTCTCTTCAATGGCTTTTATGGCTTCAGCTTTAAATTCTGCGGTGTAAGTCTTCTGTTTCTTGCTCATGGTAAACTCCTAATGAGTATGTATAGTTTACCAAGTTAAACCCTCCTGTTTTTTAAGCACACATCAG
>NZ_VPDJ01000064.1:0-1429 GCF_013417755.1 Acinetobacter sp. YH12231 | reverse complement strand
GTTGACTTTATCTGGCTGTTTTTAGTGCTATTAACAGGCTTTTTTCTTTCTACTATCCTCGCCTTTAAATATGGAAAACGCTATACACAGCCAATTAGTGATTTAGCAGATGTTATTCAACAAATTCAACAAGGTAATTTAGCACTCAGAATTAAACAGCAACATCATGATATTCCACATGAAATCAAGTCCCTTATTGAGAACTTCAATGAAATGGCAAACCAACTTGAAGTATCAGTTAAGAATTCAACTGTTTGGAATGCTGCAATTGCACATGAATTACGAACACCTGTGACAATATTACAAGGTCGCTTGCAAGGTATTGTCGATGGTATATTTATTGCCGATCAAGCTTTACACCTAAGCTTATTGAACCAAGTCGAAGGCTTATCTTACCTTGTGGAAGATTTACGGACACTGACACTTATTGAAAATAAACAATTACGTTTAGAACTAGAAAAGACCAATTTAAAAGATAGTATTGAAAAATGTCTGCAGATGTTTAATGAACGGTTTCAGGTTAAAGGTTTAACTATTATTTTAAATTTGACGGATAAATTGGTTTGCGTTGATATAAGAAGGATGGAACAAGTCTTTATTGCATTATTTTCTAATTTTCTAAGATATTCGAATGCTGGACAAATCAATATTACAACGATGGCCACAGCAGAACATTGGCTATTAATGTTTGAAGATGAAGGTCCTGGTATTGATGAATCGCATCTTGCACATCTGTTCAAGCCATTCTATCGTCTGGAAGACTCTAGATCACGTCTAGATGGCGGTACTGGATTAGGCTTGGCAGTGATTGATGCAATTATTGAAGCACACCAAGGTCATATTTATTATTCTAAATCCAAAAACTTAGGTGGCAGCTGTTTTACTATTCAACTAAATCGTATAAATCGTAAGACATCAACTCATTTATAATGTGTTAAGTTCAGATCAATACGGCTTCATTTAAACCATAAATTTAAGATAAATTGATGTCTGAACTTAACCATTCTGTTTGATGATCCTCAAATAAATTTCATCACAATGAATTCTCATCTCGATATTTCGCTAACATAAAAAATACCACAATGGAGAGTATGCCGATGATAATCCCTGCTGTTAATAATAAATTAACATGAGCTGAACTGAAGGCAATTTTACCTGCGTTAATCAATGCTGTACCTTGTTCAACGGGTAACTGGCTCGCCACTAAATAGGTATCACCAATCGATAGTCTGGCTTTTTCTGCTAAAACAGCAGTTAAATCTGACGGCACTTGAAGATGACTGCCAAATATATAGGCCATGAAAACACCAAATAAAGTAATACCTAGTCCTGTACCCAGTTCATAACCTGTACTTTCAAGTGAACCTGCCGCACCGCCCTTTTCTGCAGGTACTGAGCCCATGATCGCAATGGATGAAGCTGTTAAACC
>NZ_VPDJ01000063.1:0-1475 GCF_013417755.1 Acinetobacter sp. YH12231 | reverse complement strand
AAACACCAAATAAAGTAATACCTAGTCCTGTACCCAGTTCATAACCTGTACTTTCAAGTGAACCTGCCGCACCGCCCTTTTCTGCAGGTACTGAGCCCATGATCGCAATGGATGAAGCTGTTAAACCGATACTTAGAGTGAGTCCAATTGAAGCTAAAATAAAGGGAACAATAATTCCCGGATGATGAAAATCTGAATAACTCAAACTGATCAACGCAATTGCTGCCAATATTAATGAAAATGTTGCAACTAGACGCAGTCCGAATTTATTAGATAAAAATCCAGCAATAGGCCCACCAATAGCAGCAGCAACCATAATCGGAACCATAAAAAGACCAGCTTGTAGTGGTGTTAAACGAATGACATATTGCAGCTCCATCGCTAAGGTTAATTCCACACCTGCCAAAGCGCCTGCAACAACCATTGCCATAATAATGCCTGCTAAAATAGCAGGGCGTGAAAATAGTGAAAGATCTAGCATCGGTTGAGGAGAATTCAGCTGTTTGCGTACAAATATGGTTAATAATCCAATAGAAAAAATGACTAAAGGAAGGACAATTAACAACGACTGTTTACCGCCTAAGCCTGCTTTGAGCGCATATACAAATGAAACCAAACCGAAAATTAGCAATAGCGCCTGACCAAATGCCCAATGTCCAGAGGTTACAGCTTCATTTTTGGATAATAAGAAATAGCACATTGGGGCGACAACTAACATGATTGGGACATTAATGAGGAAAACTGAACCCCACCAGAAATATTCTAACAATCCACCACCAATGAGCGGTCCAATGGCGGCACCGGCTGATCCGATTGTGCCCCAAATACCCAGCGCAATGGCACGTTCGCGACTGTCTTCGAAGGTTCTGCGAATAATACCCAATACACAGGGCATAATCATGGCACCGCCTAATGCTAATAAAGCACGTGCGGCAATCAGCATAGAAGCCGTTTGGGAAAATGCCGCAAGGACTGAGGCAATTCCAAATATAACCAAGCCAATCAGCAGAATCTTACGATTGCCGACACGATCAGCCAAAGTTCCCATCGGAACTAAAAGTCCAGCCATAAGTAATGGATAAATATCAATAATCCATAAGACTTGGTTGCTTGAGGCACTCAATGATTGGGTTAATGATGGAACCGCAACATGCAGTACAGTCATATCAATCACAATCGGCAGAAATGCAAGCACGACAGCGAGCAATATCCACCAGCGTTTCGGATCAAGATTCGTAGCTTTCATGATCAAACCTATATTGATGGTTTATTAAATCAATTCTGAAATAAAGATGTAAATGAAAGATTTGTTGTGGGCTAAACTCGTTAACCCACAGCTTTTATATTTAGCTTTTATTCTCAGTTTTGATGCTTAATGTGCCGCTTTACGTTTCGAGAATTTCTCAACCATGCTCATGACGACAATAAAGAAAATCGGTACAAAAATAACAGCTAGAATTGTTGCGCTGATCATG
>NZ_VPDJ01000062.1:0-1482 GCF_013417755.1 Acinetobacter sp. YH12231 | reverse complement strand
TGTTAGAACCCATTTAAAGTGTCTATATTCTCACCAATAAAAATGTCTGGTTTATGATGATTTTTATCACCATGGACTGGATATAAAATATAGATGCTGATCACTATGTCTGACAAAGAAATTCAACGTCTTGCAGTTCTGCAAGACGTTCGCGATCGACGTATTACACAAGTCCGTGCTGCTGAAATCCTGAATCTTTCAACACGCCAAATTACTCGATTATTGCACAAGCTCAATCAAGACGGTGTTTCAGGTCTGGCACATGCCAGTCGTGGTCAACCGGGTCATCGTCGTCATGATGACTTGTTAAAATCAAAGTGCCTTTCCTTTATTTCTGAACATCTGCTGGGCTTTGGTCCCACCTTGGCGCATGAGAAGCTCAACAGCATGTTTGACCTGAATATCCCTGTAGAAACGCTTCGGCGCTGGATGACTGCAAATGGTCTCTGGATTCCGCGATCCAAGCGCCAGAAACGTCCATATCAACCTCGATATAACCGCGATTGCTTTGGTGAGCTAATCCAGATTGATGGCTCATATCACGATTGGTTTGAAGGACGTGACGCTAAATGCTGCTTGTTGGTTTATATTGATGATGCCACTGGAAAGCTGTTGCATCTGCGCTTTTGTGAGGCCGAAACGACCTTTGATTATATGCTTTCAACCCGAGCCTACATTGAGCAATACGGCAAGCCTTTGGCCTTTTATAGCGATAAACACTCAGTATTTCGAGTCAATCAGAAATCCAAGCAAGACAGCCAGATCACGCAATTTGGCAGGATTCTCAACGAATTAAACATCGATATTATCTTTGCCAACTCACCACAGGCCAAAGGACGTGTGGAACGCGCCAACAGAACTCTGCAGGATCGCCTGATCAAGGAAATGCGTTTGGAAGGCATCTGCTCAATTACCGAGGCCAATGCTTGGCTGCCCTGCTTCATTGAGCAGTTCAATCAGAAGTTTGCCAAGTGTGCGAGAAACTCGAAGAACTTGCATCGACCTTTAACGGAATCTGATGCTGAGCTAGAGGATATTTTTACCTGGCAGGAACCGCGTAAGGTCACGAAGAATCTGACTATCACGTATGACAAGTGTATTTATATGCTTGAGCCAACACCACTGAACCACAAACTTGTTGGGCAATACATAACATTTTTAGAGTATCCAGATGGTACTGTGGCCATCATGCACGAAGGACGGAAGATCAACTATAGCACCTTCAATAAACTGGCTGGACTACAGCAAAATGCAGTTGTTGAGAATAAAAGATTAGGTTCGGTTCTGGCCCATATCCAGCAGCAACATGAGGAGTTGGAGAAACAGAATAAACGTTCCCGTCTCAAGAAAAGTATGCCGAGTCGTAAAGCTCAGAAAGCTGTTATTGAACAAAGATATTTAAATCCTGTTCTTGACTCTTGCAGTTAAAAACAGGACATTTTAAATGGTTTATCGCATAGACATTTTAATTGGTGAATAGCA
>NZ_VPDJ01000007.1:0-198024 GCF_013417755.1 Acinetobacter sp. YH12231 | reverse complement strand
TGAAAACCTTCAAAATTCTTGCTGAGCGATATCGCAATCGAGGCAAAAGACTAGCATTAAGATTCAATCTAATTGCTGGAATTTATAACTTGGAGCTGAGTGAAAAATGACTTATGAAAGAAATCTACTAATCTGAGAAACTTAACTTCGAATTTGTCATATACAACAGGATTCATCAGATTTTCATTTAGCACCTGAAATACATAAAAATCTTCATTGGTTAATTTAATATTGAGTTTCATTTTATTTTTTATATCAAGATTTATTTGCTAAATATTATATCCATCTCGATTTAAGTTGTATATTTGAACATAAAAAAACCACCCTTTCGGGTGGCTCTTTCAATCTCGAACAGCGTCTTATTGAGCGCGGTTTTTGATTTTGCGGATGGTTTCCAACTGAGCAGCAGTTTCTGCAAGAGCAGCCAAAGCAGCAGCTGAGTCCAAGTCGCTCTTTTGATTTGCTAACAATTGTTCAGCTTGTTTACGAGCTTCAATAATTGCTGCTTCATCAAGGTTGTCAGCACGTACTGCAGTATCTGCAAGTACAGTAACAACGTGCGGTTGAACTTCTAGTACACCACCTGATACATAGATTAATTCTTCTGTACCATTTTCAAGCAGAACGCGGATTGCGCCCGGCTTGAGCAAAGTTACTAGTGGCGCATGGCCAGGCATAATACCCAACTCACCACCAGCACCTTTAGCAATTAGCATAGTTACAGTGCCAGAGTACAAAGACTCTTTAACACTTACAACGTCACATTGCATAGTTGACATGAGAATCTCCTAAATTAGGTAACTAATTAAAGTTTCTCAGCTTTAGCAATAACTTCGTCAATACCACCAACCATGTAGAACGCTTGTTCTGGAATGTGGTCGTATTCACCAGCTAGAAGACCTTTAAAGCCACGAATTGTTTCTTTAAGCGGTACAAGTTTACCAGGAGCACCAGTAAACACTTCAGCTACGTGGAACGGTTGAGAGAAGAAACGTTGGATCTTACGTGCACGGTATACAGTAAGTTTGTCTTCTTCTGCCAATTCGTCCATACCAAGAATTGCGATAATGTCTTTCAATTCTTTGTAACGTTGAAGAACGTTTTGAACTGAACGAGCGATTTCGTAATGCTCAGTACCCACTACAAGTGGATCTAACTGACGTGAAGTAGAGTCAAGTGGATCGATCGCTGGGTAAATACCAGAAGATGCGATGTCACGGCTCAATACAACAGTCGCGTCCAAGTGAGCGAAGGTAGTCGCAGGCGATGGATCTGTTAAGTCATCGGCAGGTACGTATACCGCTTGGATTGACGTAATAGAACCAGACTTAGTAGACGTAATACGTTCTTGAAGAACACCCATCTCTTCTGCAAGAGTCGGTTGGTAACCTACTGCAGATGGCATACGACCTAGAAGTGCTGATACTTCAGTACCCGCTAGTGTATAACGATAGATGTTGTCGACGAACAATAGAACGTCACGGCCTTTACCGTTTTCGTCTTTTTCGTCACGGAAGTACTCAGCCATAGTCAAACCAGTCAACGCTACGCGTAAACGGTTACCTGGTGGCTCGTTCATCTGACCGTAGACCATTGCTACTTTGTCTAGAACGTTAGAGTCTTTCATTTCGTGATAGAAGTCGTTACCTTCACGAGTACGTTCACCAACACCAGCAAACACAGATAAACCTGAGTGAGCTTTTGCGATGTTGTTGATCAACTCCATCATGTTTACAGTTTTACCAACACCGGCACCACCGAACAGACCAACTTTACCACCTTTGGCGAACGGGCAAAGTAAGTCAATGACTTTAATACCAGTTTCTAAAAGGTCAGTAGAAGCCGCTTGTTCTGCATAAGAAGGCGCTTGACGGTGAATTGGTAAACGAGTTTCAGTACCAACAGGACCAGCTTCGTCGATAGGGCGACCAAGAACGTCCATGATACGACCTAAACATGCAGTACCTACAGGTACAGAGATAGGCGCGCCAGTGTTAGTTACAGTAAGACCACGCTTAAGGCCTTCAGTAGAACCCATTGCAATAGTACGAACTACGCCATCACCAAGTTGCTGCTGAACTTCTAATGTAGTTTCAGTACCATCAACATGGAGAGCGTCATAGATCTTAGGAACGCTGTTACGTTCAAACTCGACGTCGATAACCGCGCCGATGATCTGAATGATACGACCGCTACTCATTGCTGTCTCCTCAATTCAAACTAATAATGTTAAACGGCAGCGGCACCACCAACGATCTCAGAGATTTCCTGAGTAATCGCGGCTTGACGCAGCTTGTTATAAATAAGTTGTAGGCTCTTGATCAATTCACCCGCGTTATCAGTTGCAGCTTTCATTGCAACCATACGAGCAGACTGTTCACATGCGATGTTTTCAATCACACCTTGATAAACCATAGACTCAATGTAACGAACCAATAAACCATTTAGAAGCTCTTCAGCTTCTGGTTCATAGATATAGTCCCAACCGTATTGACGATTTAGGCCTTCGCTTTCCTCAGCAGCTGCTAAAGGAACAAGCTGTTCGATTTTTTGGTTTTGAGTCATGGCGTTGACAAAGCCGTTTGACACTAGATAAATACGATCTAACTCGCCTTTATCAAACGCGTCTAACATCACCTGTACAGAACCAGTTAACTGTTCAAGACTCGGAGCATCACCTACGTTTGTAGTTGCACCAAGAACTTTACCGCCGTAGTTTTTAAAAAACGAAACCGCTTTTTGACCAATTAAAGCAAATTGAACTTCAATTGACTGCTCTTGTTGCTGTTGTACGTGTTTGACCACTTTTTTGAACAAGTTAATGTTCAAACCACCAGCAAGGCCGCGATCTGAAGAAACAATGATATAGCCAACGCGCTTTACAGGACGTTCAACCATATAACGGTGTTTGTATTCAGGGTTCGCTTGTACCAAATGAGCAATTACACGGTGCATATTTTCGGCATACGGACGGCCTTGAGCCATGCGCTCTTGCGCACGACGCATCTTAGAAGCTGCTACCATCTGCATCGCGCGAGTAATTTTCTGCGTGCTTTTGATACTAGCTACTTTGGCGCGAATTTCTTTTAAATTTGCCATACGCTTAACCTAGTATTCGAAAGCCCTTTCGAGCTTCCGAAGGTTGATCCGTGAACCAAACCAAAACCAGATTCAACACAGTTGAATCTTAGTAAGTTTGAGTCGCTTTAAAGCTTTCAATACCTGCTTTGATTGCTGCTTCGATTTCTTTATCGTAAGCACCAGTCTCGTCAATTTTTTGCATTAACGCAGCATTTTCTGAACGGAAGTAAGAGATCAACGCAGCATCAAATGCAACGATTTTCTTCACTTCTACGTCAGCCATGTAGCCTTCGTTAGATGCATAAATTGAAACAGCTTGGTCAGCAATTGAGTATGGAGCATATTGTTTTTGCTTCATAAGCTCAGTTACACGTTGACCATGTTCAAGCTGTTTACGAGTTGCTTCGTCAAGGTCAGAAGCGAACTGAGCAAACGCAGCTAATTCACGGTATTGCGCAAGAGCGGTACGGATACCACCTGACAATTTTTTGATGATCTTAGTTTGAGCAGAACCACCAACACGTGATACAGAGATACCCGCGTTCACAGCAGGACGAATACCTGCGTTGAATAATGATGTTTCTAAGAAGATCTGACCGTCAGTAATCGAAATTACGTTTGTAGGTACGAATGCAGATACGTCACCGGCTTGAGTTTCAATAATCGGTAATGCAGTTAATGAACCAGTTTGGCCTTTAACTTCACCGTTAGTGAATTTCTCAACGTAGTCAGCAGATACACGTGAAGCACGTTCAAGTAAACGTGAGTGTAGATAGAATACGTCACCAGGATATGCTTCACGACCTGGTGGACGACGTAGAAGCAATGAAATTTGACGGTAAGCAACAGCTTGTTTAGACAAGTCATCATAAATGATAAGCGCGTCTTCACCGCGGTCACGGAAGTACTCACCCATTGTACAACCAGCATACGGAGCAAGATACTGCATCGCTGCAGGATCAGCTGCAGCAGCTGCTACAACAGTTGTGTACG
Source organism: Acinetobacter sp. YH12231 (assembly GCF_013417755.1). Lineage (NCBI taxonomy): Bacteria > Pseudomonadati > Pseudomonadota > Gammaproteobacteria > Moraxellales > Moraxellaceae > Acinetobacter > Acinetobacter sp. YH12231. The sequence goes on along the minus strand of NZ_VPDJ01000007.1, from coordinate 193,950 downwards.
CCATAGCGCCAGTTTCTTCTAGCTTACGCACAACGTTAGCGATAGTCGATTGTTTTTGACCAATTGCTACGTATACACATTTAATGCCAGAATTTTTCTGAGCGATGATCGCATCGATCGCCATAGCTGTTTTACCAGTTTGACGGTCACCGATGATCAACTCACGTTGACCACGACCAACAGGGATCATTGTATCTACTGATTTATAACCAGTTTGTACAGGTTGATCCACTGATTGACGCCAAATTACGCCTGGTGCTACTTTTTCAACAGCATCAGTAAGTTTTGCGTCAATAGGGCCTTTACCATCAATTGGGTTACCAAGAGCATCTACTACACGGCCTAAAAGTTCTGGACCAACCGGAACTTCTAATACACGACCTGTGCAACGAGCTTTTTGACCTTCTTGAAGGCTTAAGTAGTTACCTAAGACAACGGCACCCACTGAATCCTGTTCTAGGTTCAGTGCCATACCAAATAAGCCGCCGTCGAATTCGATCATTTCACCGTACATTGCATCAGCAAGGCCGTGAATGCGCACAATACCGTCGGAAACCATAACAATGGTCCCTTCGTTCTTAGCGGTCGCGCTGGTGTCCAGATCGCCGATACGCTGTTTAATGAGCGCACTGATCTCGGATGGATTCAGTTGTTGCATTGCGCTATACCTCAATCTTTTTAAAGTTCAGTCTTCGAGCTGTTAAGCAAGAAGACGAGTCCGCATTTTTTCAAGCTTGTTAAGCGCAGAATCATCTATCACTTGGTCGCCTGCACGAATAACTACACCCGCGATTAACGCTGGGTTAACTTCTACAGAAACATTTACGGCAGCTTCGAATTTTTTCTCTAATGCATGCGCAAGTAATTGTTCTTGTACAGAAGTCAATGGGAATGCAGATTCAATTACAACATCCACAGTATTGTTATTCTGTGATTTGAGCTGTTCGTATTCTTCTGAAATTTCAGGAAGAAGTGCCAGACGGTCATTATCGGCAAGCAATGTCAAAAAGTTTGACACTGCTGCAGTCTGGTCTTCACCTAAAACTTTTGCGAAAACACTTACCTGCTCAGCAGGAGTAAGCTCAGGGCGATTTAGATAAGCTGAAAATGCTTCGTCTTGCACCGCAGCACTGAGCAAGTTCAATGCATTTGACCAAGTGTCAGTTGCATTTTGCTCAGAAGCGTAAGCAAATGCTGCTTTAGCGTATGGGCGTGCCAACGTCAAGAGTTCAGCCATAATCCGCCTCTCTTAAAGTTTAGCAGCCAGCTGAGTCAGCATGGCATTGTGAGCTTCTGCGTCAACTTGCTGGTTCAGAATTTTTTCTGCGCCAGTAACTGCAAGAGCAGCAACTTGTTGACGTAATTCTTCGCGAGCAGCATTGATTTCAGTATCAACAGCTTCTTTAGCTTGTTGACGAATACGCTCACCTTCAGCCGCAGCTTGAGTACGCGCTTCTTCTACCAATTGCGCACCACGACGGTTCGCTTGTTCGATCAATTGAGCCGCTTGTGCTTTAGCCGCGTCTAATTCAGCTTTCACTTGTGCTTGCGCATCCGCAAGGTCAGCTTTTGCTTTTTCAGCAGCGTTTAAGCCATCAGCGATTTTACGCTGACGCTCACTAATCGCATTGATTAGTGGTGGCCATACAAACTTCATGCAGAATGCGACAAAAATCGCAAATGCAATCGCTTGGCCAATCAATGTGAGGTTGATATTCATTGCTATTCCTCAATAGTTTAATTTAGGAATTAAGCTGATTAACCTACAAATGGATTAGCGAAGATGAAGAACAAGCCAATACCAACACCGATCATAGGCACAGCATCAAGAAGACCTGCGATTAAGAACATACGAGTTTGAAGTTGTGGAGCCAATTCTGGTTGACGAGCAACAGCTTCTAAGAAACGGCCGCCTAGAAGACCAAAACCAATCGCAGTACCTAAAGCACCAAAAGCGATCAAGATAGCAGATGCAATTGCAACTAGACCTAAAGTGAGTTCCATGATAATTCCTCAGAGGTTAGGTTTATACCAAATTAAGTTAAAAAATTGTGTGCCCAACCACCCTTTGACAGTTGAGCAATACCATTAATGCTTTTCGCTAGCCATACTCATATATACGATAGTCAACATCATGAAAATGAATGCTTGTAACGTAATAACAAGAATATGGAAGATCGCCCAAGGCACAGACAACGCCCACTGGATCCAGAACGGTAGTAATGCGATCAAGATGAAGATCAACTCACCCGCATACATGTTACCGAACAGTCGAAGAGCCAATGAGATTGGACGTGCAATAAAAGTTACTAATTCAAGAATAATGTTTACTGGAATAAGTAATGCTTTTAAAACTGGGTTACTTGGGTTAAATGGGTTAAGTGCAAATTCTGCACCGAATCCGACAAGACCTTTCTCACGGATACTATAGAAAATAGTTAACGCAAATACTGATAATGCCATACCCAAGGTAATGTTAGGATCAGTAGATGGAACGATTTTGAAGTAAACGTGGTGAGGATCCATACCAAACACGTTAGCACCGATCAATTGAGCTGTATAAGGAATCCAGTCAACAGGGATCAAGTCCATCAAGTTCATGAGGAAAATCCACACGAAGATGGTCAATGCTAACGGCGCGATTAAGCGCGATTTGCCATGGAAAGTGTCACGGACACTTGAGTCAACGAACTCGATAATCATTTCGATTGCAGACTGGAACTTGGTCGGAACACCAGAGTTTGCAGCTTTCGCTACAACCCAGAACAACAAACAGAAAACAATACCAAGGCCAATAGACCAACCCATTGAATCCAAGTGAATAGCAGTGAACCCCATCTCTTGAGCTTCTTTAGCAGTCTCAGCTAACTTCCAAGTACCATCTGGCATTTTGCCATAGGTCAAGTTAGTCAAGTGATGCTGAATGTACTCGGTCGAAGTAAGGGCATGTTCTTCAGCAGCCATAAATCACACCTGGTCAATGTCAAAACTAATAGAGAAAACGAATATCGCGTGCTGCCTGATATCTCGTTACTCTCCAAAAAACTTTTCAATTTTTTGTTGTGTTTATACTCGTTTTTTTAAGCGTGTTGCCCAAAAAGGAGCGACCCACGACATACTTTGTACGAGCATAAAACCACAAAACAATGCCACCGCTGACAACGGCTTGACATTGATCAAAATCAAAATGAATCCAACAATCACGATTGCAAACTTGCCCATTAAGCCACGATACATGTTTGACAGCACCTGTTTAGAGGCACGGGCACCAGCCGCACGAAACGACTGCCATGAAAAGTAGCTACTTGCTAGCCAACATACCAACGCACCCAAAGCTGCACTATATGCTGTGATTGTGTCTTTAAGGACCCAACCAATCAGGGCTGAAACAGGAATCATTACTGCTTGTAAGATGACTAAAGCTTTCGCTAATCGTCGATCAATCATGCGACTAGTTCGACTCATTTTTGTTCACTCACAGCAATTCTGCTTGACAAGTTTAACTGATGATTATTTTTAATCGCAGGCATTATAGAGTTACACCCCTTAACTTGCAATCTTTTCCCGACCTTAGTCGTGTTTTTTTAAATTGGCAAACTGCTTTCAAACTAATCAATAGTTGTTTATTTTTTACTTTACTTTCGTGCATTTAGTGTGCATTTCAGGGTTTCATCAGCCAACATCTTCCATGCTGTTACAAAATCCCCTGCCCCACTCATCGTTTCGTCAACCGGCTGAAAGACGATACCACCGAGCTTTTGATACTGATTTTGGCTGGCATGTGCTTCTGCAAGTAAGCATACTTTTGGCTGCGCGCGATGGTCTTTCAGGTATTTGATTTGTGCCAATGTCGGCGCGACATGTGGATCATCTGTCAACGCACCGGTAAATTTCAAATTCAGTGAGCGCTCAAGATATTGATAGGCATCGTGGTAAGACCAGTAAGGTTGAGCACGGCTCGACACATCAGTTTTTTGTGCAGTGACCAAGAGTTTCTGCGCAAATGCACGCGCATTGGCCCAATATTTTTCACGATGTTCTGGAAACTGTTGTGAACGTAAAGCAGCAATAAAAAAGCCGATTCGAACCGCATTGTTTGGTTCAAGCCATACATGCGTATCGATTGTGCCTTTTAATGCATTGCCACGGACATCACGTAATGGCAAAGCACTGATAATACCTGAGTCTAAAATAGCGATACTTTTGCCACTTCCACCCAACATTTTTGCCAATGGTGCTTCGTGCGCGTGACCTAACCATAAAACGAGATTGGCATCTTGCACGGTTTTACGGTGTGCAGGCGTCAAGCTCACATCATGTCCAGATTGATGGTCAAGCAGTAATTTCGGTTGCTCTACACCCTTAAGTACATCCTTTGCGATTAGATAAATCGGTTGTGTAGAAACAACGAGACCTTGCGCCCAGCTCATCACACTGAATAAAGCTAAACTACAAAAAAGAATTACACGGGACATGGGGAGAGAGCACCATAAAATGAATGGTGTTATAATATAACAAAATCGTAAAAAAACCTACGTCTGTTCGTAAGTCCTTACGCTTCATGTTAAGATTTAAAGTCTTTTTCTTTATACAGTTTCGTACTCGAGGTTGGCTATGAGCGCATGTTCACACGAACATCATAATGCTTTGCATGGTGTACACGATCATCATAATGTCGAACAGCGCCTTGCTGAAGCTGAGAGTCTCTGTAGCGCGACGGGTGCTCGACTTACGCCCTTGCGTAAAGAAGTATTGGAACTGATCTTGAACGCAACGGGACCAATGGGTGCTTATGACCTTTTGGCTAAAATCAAAAGTGAGTCTGACCGACCTGCAGCGCCACCGACGGTATACCGTACGCTGGATTTTCTGCTTGAAAAAGGTTTGATTCACCGTCTAACGTCGATTAATGCTTACATCCCGTGTTGTCATCCGCGCGAAGGACATCAAGCCGCATTCCTGATTTGCACCGATTGTAAAATAGTCAAAGAAGCATCTGCTCAAGGCTTGATGGCGCAACTTGATGAATTGTCTGCATCCGATGGTTTTACTGCACATCACAGTATTATTGAAATTTCAGGGATCTGTCAGCAGTGCCGCAGCAAACACTAAATATGAAGCCCATTGTGGCTTTAGAGCATGTTCATGTCCGAATCGATGAACGTGACATTTTAAAGAATGTAGATTTCGCCTTACACGAAAAAGAAATTGTCACCTTGATTGGTCCCAATGGTGCAGGCAAATCCACACTCATCAAAGTGTTGTTGGGTATTGTAAAACCTGTCTCCGGCAAGGTGATCAGCACACAAAAATTAAAATTCTCATATGTGCCACAAAAATTTAATCCATCACACAGCTTACCGCTACGTGTGTGTGATTTATTGGCCCTAGAAAAATGTGATGCCAATATCAAGCAAGAAATAATTCGTGATACAGGCATTGCCAAGTTGCAACAATCTAAAGTTCAGCAATTGTCGGGCGGCGAACGTCAACGTGTATTGATTGCACGGGCTTTATTGCGTCAACCGAATGTATTGGTTCTGGATGAACCTATGCAAGGTCTGGATATCCAGTCTGAAGCAGAACTGTATGACTACGTGCGTAGCTTGCCAGAAAAATATGGCTGTGCAGTTTTGATGGTTTCTCATGATTTACAGTGGGTAATGCAAGGAACACATCGTGTGGTTTGCCTCAATAAGCATATTTGTTGTAGTGGCTTGCCTGAAAATGTCCAGCAACATCCTGAATATCAAGCGATCTTTGGGACAAACCGTGTGTTCTATCAACACCACCATGATCACTGTGCACATGGCGATAGTGCAACGCCTTGCCAGCATGACTCTCGTCCCCATATTCACCCTGAACCGGAAGCATAATCCATGATGGAATGGCTACAACTCCTTTTGCCAGCATGGATCATGGGCACTTTGCTGGTGTTCCTGACTGCGCCGCTTGGCTGTTTAATGTTATGGCGTCGCATGTCATTTTTTGCGGACACCATGGCACATGGCACTTTACTCGGTGTCGCCATTGCCGGTGCGATGAGTCTACCGCTTTGGACAGGCGTTACATTGATTGCGCTCTTATTGGTTGCAATCTTATGGGTGTTACACGACCCTCGCTTACCCAATGACGCTTTGCTCGCGCTTTGTTCTGCAACACTCCTGTGCTCAGGCTTACTGTTCATACAACATTTGCCAAGCTTAAGACCTGAATTACTCAGCTATTTATTTGGTGATTTACTCACTATTTCTTGGTCAGATTTGCCTGTCTTTGCAATGGTGATCATTGTGGCACTGACCGTGCTGTATAAAAGTTGGCAATCGCAGATTCAGATTGCCATTGACCCCGATATTGCGGTCAGTGAAGGTGTCAGCGCCAAATGGCAACGTCTGATTTTTATGTTGTTACTGGCCTTATTTACCGTATTGGCTTTACGTGCTGTCGGCTCATTGCTGATGGGTGCACTGTTAGTGATTCCTGCATTAACCGCTCGTTTATTGGCAAATTCTCCGAAGCAAATGGTACTGTGGTCTTTCATCATTGCCCAAGTCGGTGTAACTGTAGGTTTATGGTCAAGTGCTGGTTTAAACACCTCTACAGGACTGACCATTGTATTAACTATGGCGCTGCTCTTTGCCCTAATTTTTATTATGCAAAAATTTAAGAAAGTGGCTTAAGTAGCAACGTTCATTGTTCAATTCGCGACATATCAAAAAAAAGCCATGCAGTTGCATGGCTTTTTTTGCACGTCAAATACGATACTCAGAATCATCTCACTGGATTTATTGATGCACCAAACTCAATAAACTCGCAGCACAAGCAAATAATACCGCAAAGGTTCGATTCAAATATTTTTGTTGTTTGGGTGATTTTAATAACCGCAGCACTTTTGCAGCGAGACCGGTATACCCCGCCATGACAATCAGATCGATGCTAATCATCGTTGCAGCCATAATGACATATTGAATCCATTGGGGTTTGGATAAATCTAAAAACTGCGGCAAAACAGCCAATAAAAATACAATCGCTTTAGGGTTGCTCATATTGACCAAAAAGCCATGTAAAACTAATTTTGAAGGTGATTTATTTGGTAAATCTTGTTGGATTTCAATTGACTCTGTTGGCGCTGTCCACTGTAAATAAGCCAAATACAATAAATAGCCCACACCAAACCATTTCACGATCAGAAAAGCCCATGGTGTCGTCGCAAATAAGAACCCTGCCCCAGCTGCAACAATGACTATCTGAACCAAAAGTGCCAATTGCAGGCCGATGGCATTCCAATACCCATGCTTAAACCCATAATTCAAACCACTCGACATAGACGCAATTGCACCTGCACCTGGGGAAACACTAATCACCCAACATGCCAACATATATGCAATCCAGATTTGATAGGACATCATTAGCTCAAGTTTGAAATGGGTCTGTATTATAGACATTTACTCTATTTTCATGACAATAATGCACGCTAAAAGGCCAAATGAAGGCTACACTCTCAGCGCTGCTTAAGGCACAATACACACAGCCACTCAGAAATTATAATTTTTAGGAGCCATGAATGTCTGCTCAATCTGTAATTTTGCCATTACCCTCAGATCATGCTCGTTTTATTGTTTTACGTTTAAAAGATTTAACGATTAGCGAATTAAAAGAACAACTTGAAGACTTACTTAATACTCGTGATCGTCTGATTACCCAACATCCAAATGCACAGATTAAAACGGCTGTGGCTTTTGGACCAGAACTTTGGGCACAACTTTACAGTCAATCCCCGGCAGGCTTTAAACAACTTGATCCAATTCAAGGTTCATTTAACATGCCTGTAGCCCCAGCAGATGTATTTATCCATATTGCAGCACAGCGTACAGATATTTGCTTTGCGCTGAGCCAAGCATTCTTTGATGGTATTCAAGATAAAGTTGACGTACTGGATGAACGTGTGTGCTTCCGCAATTTTGATGGCCGTGATTTAACCGGCTTTATTGACGGAACTGAAAATCCGCAATTTCCAGATGATCGTGCTGAAACAGCATTACTAGCTGAAGAAGCTGGCGTATTTGCCAATGGCTCTTTTATTTTTGCACAGCGTTATGCGCATAATTTGGATAAATGGAAAAAGCTGAAAGTCGATGCGCAAGAGCATGTAATTGGCCGTACTAAACTTGAGTCTATTGAGTTAGATGAAGATGAACAGCCTGAAAACTCACATGTATCACGTACAGTTGTAGAAGATGGTGAAGGTGAAGAAATGGCGATTTTGCGTCATTCACTCCCTTATGGTGATGGCCGTGGCGATCAAGGCTTGTTCTTTGTGGCATATACCAATGATTTAAGCATTATCGACAGCATGCTAGTACGTATGTTTGGCACCAGTGGTGACGGCATTCATGACCGCTTACTTCACTTTGTCACTCCTATGGATGGCGCTTATTACTTTGCACCGAGTGAAGAGTTATTGGAAGAAGTGCTGGAAGGTTGAATAAATAAAGCCGACGAGAGTCGGCTTTATTTTTTAAAAATGCTTAAGCACAACCTTCCATTAAAGTTAGGTTAGTATCACCTACTTTTATACCTATAATTTTTTTGCTTTCGATATCATACCGTGTACCCTTTGTTTTATCATGATTCCAAATAATAATTGAATAATCATTTTGAGATTCACCATATGGATTTATTTTTTTATCAATCACTGAATTCTTATATTTTTCATAAATTTTACTTTCTTCATCCCCTACTTTAATTCCTAGATTCGTAGAAACTCCGAGTTGATTTGAAGAAATTACAGAAATTTTATTATTAAGAACTTGAAAATCCACATCGGATTTTATTTTTCTATTTTTAGCAAAAAAACAATTATCTACTCTACTATTTTCAATTTCAATAAATTCATCGTTAATTCTTTGATTTACTTCAACTCCACCAAAACCATTTTCTGTAAATATAGCATTTACATTATCATTTCGTATAACTTCAACTTCACTCTTTGATTGTTCTGTGCATGCTATTAATAAAAAGTATATTAAAAAACTAATAGTAAAAACTGATTTCTTTTTCATTATAAATCTTCCACTTTTGGAGAAAAGTCATGTAGATGAATATGATGATTATGATCCTTCCATGACTGCGAATGAGGCAATAATGCATTTTTTTTAATTTTCACTGGATGTGAGCCAAACAATTTATAGCCAAATTTAAATAACTCTTCAACAAAAGCGACATTTTTATTCCAATCAAAATGATCATGAGAAGTATATGTTACTTCTGTCATATGTCTATTATTAATAGCTATATATCTAAAATCACCATTTATACCATTCAAATGACTTACACTTTCACCTGGGGAACCATCCCTACAACTAAATCCAGATCCAATATATTCGGCATAACCCAAATTACACATAGCACCAAGAACTGCAGACATTGATAATCCTGATAAATAATACCGACCATCACCACTAATAATATTCCACTTATAACCTAAAGATCCACTTTTGTAATATTTATGTTTACGTTGATCAATCAAATATGTATTACCACCTGCCTTAACACCTTTTGATTGCCATTTATCAGCTACTACAAATTGAGACTTACCTAAATTATAAAATCTTCCCACCGAATCATAGTAAATAAATTCTGCATAACCAGTAGCAGCCTTATTTTCACGCTTAATCTTACCATCATGGTAAATATGATAACGTGTTGTATCACTTGTAGGTGGAGATTGATTACTAACAGTTGTTAGTGGCTCACCGCCATTTTCCGTGTATGTATTATCTTGAATAGGCTGATTTTTTTCAGCCTCTGATTTTGCTCTTTCTGCCTGTTCTTTTGCTTCTTTTTCCTGAGCTTCTAGTTGCTTTTTTCGCTGCATTTGGTCAGATTTTTTCTTGAGTTCATCTGCTTCCTTACGCTTTTGATCGGCAATTTCATATAGCTTTGAAGCTTTTACAAATCCCTCATTAACTTTAAAATGCCTAATTGGTATTCCTTTCAGAACACGGAGCTTCTCCAGCTCTTTATTTTTTATTCCAAAGCCAAAAACAAAACCCAATAGCATTTTAACACTAATATCTCCATTACTATCTGTTCTTTTCGCAATTTGCTTATTTCTATAAAAAATACTTACTAGAGTATTTGTTACATTTTCATTATTTTCTTTAACATTAATTTTAAAAAAACATACAGGTAATTTAATTTTAACAGTCTGATTAGATAAAGACTGTTCAACTTTAAAATGATGTATCTTTTGACGTTGTCCAGCTCCAGATACTGAAACCTCGATATCTTCGCCTACTTCAGCCACTACACCTTTTTTAGTCCCTGATGAATCTGCTGTATGCTTTTTTATATTCCCTTTATAAGTTAAGTAAAAACCCATATTAGAAATAGCTTTCTTTGTATCCTCTTCTATAATTTGAATATTAAAACTCACATCTTTTATATTACCAGTAACTACTTCTTTTTTTTCTTCAGATGTATTCTGTTCATTTCTTACTTCTTGAGGTGTTTTATTAGACTGAGGCTTTGATTGAGGCGTATTATTTTTTTCTAAATTCGCTTGAAATATTGAAACATCAAAATCTTTTAAGGTTGCAATTTGTTTTTGATCAGCTTTTTGAATAATAGGATTAGATTCTTTACCATCAGCTACAATTTTAATCTCAGTTGATGGGTGTCTAACAATGACAGGGAGACTGCCATTTTCATCACTTTTAACCCGAACCTTCGTCTCTGCAGAAAAGGATTTTCCTGAATATATTGAAACAACTGTAACTTCTTTATTTATTAATGCCTTTTCATTTTTATCTTTTAGATTTATATATATTTTTCGATTACAACACTGCTCTAAATCAAATCCACCAAAGTCTTGAATATATTTTTTAATATGTGTTCCATTACCATCTGTTTGTTTATGACTAGAAAATTTTGAAACACCTAGAAAAGCCCCCAAACCTCCTATACCAACCAAATGCATGCCAGCGATAACGCCAGACTCATTAATCTCTACACCTTGAATCACCCGACCAAAATGCTCATTTAAATTATTATTTCTAATCTGTTTACATAAATAATTAATCCATTCTTTTATTACTTCATATTGAATTTGAGGATTATTCAAAAATTCAAATTTCGAATTTATATTTTTTTTACCTGACCAATGTCCTGACCAATTATTAGAGTCAAATTGATTCTTCCAATTTTCATGCAAAGCAGATCCTTTCTTTGCCTTTTTAATATCTTCATAAGAGATCCCTTTATCACCTAAATAATATCCTAACTCATAAAGTGCAGACTCCCCCCATTGAAATAAACCCAAATATCCAGCATCATTAATTTTTTTTGCACACCATAGATTTATTGGATGATTTAATGACAAAGATAAATCTGATGAGGATTCTTTAAAGCTAACCGCTTCAATAAAACCCGATAAATTAGTTTCAAAATTTCTAGTAGTACCATCCTTAAAAGTGATTGTTTTTTTCATTATTATTACTCTTTGTACCAATCATTAGCTTTATATTTTTCCATACTTACAGATGTATTATTTTTTAAATAGCTGTTAAGTATAAATTTTAATTCTTGATCCTTACCAACCTGATTGCAACTTAAAACTACTGACTGATCTTTACTATTTATTTTTCTAAAATATGCAAAAGCATTTTTTTCATCATAAATTAACCAAACATTGTGCCCATATTCTTTGTATTCGGCATTATAAATATTATATATTTTTTTATTATATGATATTTTTTGACACTGTCCTGTTGATAACCATTGTGATTTATTTGTTTTTAAATTCAAATCATTAATTACTTGCAAGCGATTTAAGCTACTTTTATCTCTACCAAAATTCCAAATATGTTCACATTCAACTTCCTCAAGCACCTGTATCTTTTTAATTGGCTGATTCCAATAACTCATACAGTCTTTCGAACTTTCCGCATATAACGTTGAGCTATTTAAAAATACAACTATAGCTATTATTTCTTTTATTTTTTTCATAAACTCACCCTTAAATTCCAAAACTCTTAAAATCATCTTCTAAATTATTATCGTCATCAATTTCCTCAGCATCGTGATTATGATCATCTTCATGACCGCCACAGCATGCTTCACCTAAATTATCCTGAGAAACATCTTCCTCCATAAGAAATAATTTATCCGAATCAATCTCAGATTTTCCTAACAGTCTTATTTCTACATTGTCAGGATTATCACTAAAGATTCTTTGAGTACGTGCATCTTTGTCAAGCAGGCCTATAAATTCCGTATTTTTATTTTTATTTATAACTTTATATTTAAATCCATCTTCCAATAATTCTTTAGAAATTAGATCTTTAAAATCAAATCTCCGACTAAAAACCCCACTCTCAGGCAGCTTAGGCAATTGTGCATTTACAGTCGCTCCTCCCACAAAACTATGCTGCCCCGCCTTACTCTCAAACTTGCCGCCTGTCGTGGTAAATATTCCGCTGCCATTAATTTTCAGCTGTGAACCTCCTGCAGTCAGCACAATTTCTTTAGGACTGGTAATTTCAATTTTATCTTCTGTTGAAATGAGCTTAATCACCTTTCGTGCAATTGCTTCAATAGCATCATCTTGGGCTTGTAATTCAACTTTCCCTTTTGCGGCATAAGCACTCAGGCCCTTTTGAGCCGCAAACAGACTGATTTTGTCTTGTGCATGACCGACAATATTCTTTTGAGCACTGAAATTAATCGAACCTTGCGCACTTTCTGCAATATCCTGCGATGCTTGTAAAACAATATCTTCCGGTGTAGTGAGTGCAATACCATTAGGTGATGCAAGCAACATCAACGCTTGGCGGAATAATTTGCCTTGTTCTTGTTTTGCCGCTGTATTGGATTTTTCTAAACCCTGCGCATAGCCTTCCATAAAGCCTTGTACTTTTTCTAATGCTTTTATGGGTGTCATCGCTGGTGGCAAACCAAAACCACCATTATTCAACAAATCATCAGGGTTAAATTTGATGTCTTCGATCAATTTACCCACATCTTTTAATACTTTTAATGGATCTTCTTTTAGGTTACTTTTCAGACTTGCAACCCGCCCTTGAATCACATCCTTACCATTTTCTTCAATATGATCTATGACAGACTTTAAGTTATCAAAGGCATCTTCGGCATCATTAAAAAATGCTTTAAATTCTTTTACTGTACTTTTGACATCATGTGCGATTGAGCCCATTTCTTTGACAAAACTTTTGCAGTTTTTTAACGCTGCCAATGGGTCTCGACTTAAATCCTCTTTGAACAAATTTAAAGTCGCTTTGACACCTTCGGCAGTACTTTTGATTTCTAAAGAGTTTATTAACTTCGGCAAACGATTAATCACATTTAATGCATCGGTCTGCTGCTTTACGGCTACGCCGCTCAGCATATTCATGCTCTGATGCCCTTGATTTAAAAGAGATTGAGCTTCAGCAGCAGCAAGATGATCGGCAACTGCTTTATCCTGTGCATAGGTACTAATGAGTAAACCTTTACCTGCACGCATTGCCCCCCAAGCATCCGTTCGTAGCTCAAACCCCTCTCCACGGCCATGGCTACTGTCTTGTTCTTTAGGATGGCTGAGATTACCTAAATTCAGCTGTGTCGCTGCATGACTACTTTGTAATTGGGTACTGATCTGACCCGTCGTATCATCAAAGCGCAGTTGGTTAAAGCCTGTTCCCGCAACTTCTTGCGAGCGGATACCACTGAGTTTTTTGGTTTTAGGAAGTTGACCTTTGAGGTCAAACATGGTCTGAGATCGTTCAGCTTCATGTATTCGTCCTACTACAAAGGGACGATCCACATCACCCTCAAAAAAGTCGATGACCACGATCTCACCAATACGAGGATGGAAACGTGCCCCATAACCTTCACCCGCCCATGGAGTCAGTACATCGACCCAAGCCGAGTCACTGTCATTATCATTACTCCCTGCTCCACCATCATGACTGTGGTCGTCACTGCGGGTGAACGTAAACCGAACTTTGATACGCCCCCAAGCATCGACATAAATACTTTCACCTTCTGGACCGACCACTTTAGCCCGCTGTGGAAACGCAGGTGGCCGGTGTAATAAAGGATCATATTCAGGCACCACGGAAATTTGCCGACGGACCACATATAGGTCATTGGCCTGCCGTTCATCCCCTAAAGATAGCCAACGGCTCGCGGCAAGTAACTTCTCTAATTGAACCAAAATATCTTTGGGTAAATTATTCTGGTTATAAAATGCTTTGCCCAATATGAGAAATTCACGATCTGTCGTTTGATGTTGATCGATTTCAGGATGATTTTCTAATTCAAACCAATACCCAACTTGTGCATCCCTTACGCTACTGCTGGCGGTAAAATATTTGGCTTGTAATTCCTGATATTGATTGAGTTGCCGATTCAACTGATCCAATTGCTGTGTATTTGAAGTGGTCGCCTGATCTGCACCTTTAAGGTCAGTTGTCCAAGCCGAACTTACGGTCCACGCCTGCTCTAAACTTAAGGTTTCATTGTGCTGTTGCTCACTCTGTGCATGGGCGCTTAAGAGCGGATTACTTTGGTCTTGTGCCAAATATTGAGCTTGCCAACGCTGCGTTTGAATCGTGGTCGATTGTAAAAAACGTTCTGCCACAAAACTGGTGATCGTGTCTAAACGTTCCGTGGCATGACTCCGATGAAAGCGAATTTTTTTCCGCTCTAAAGCACTATAAGCCTGATTCGTATCAATTAAACGCAGCCGCTGTGCTTGCATCGGTGCAGCCGAAAATGCGACAAATAACTCTGCTTCATCAATTAACCAATTGATCCCTTCACTGCGCCAAAGGCGGGTTAAAAATGCATAATCACTTTCATTCGCCTGCATGGTGAATGGACGCACATCATAAGTACGTGCCAACCCCTCTAAGTTCAGACTTAAACTGGCAGCAAACAGCGCACTTTTTTTCTGCCATTCACTAAAAATAATCTCGGTCATCTCCCGTACCGATTTATTCATAAAGACACGGCTGTTACGACGCTTATGCCAGAGCGCTGTGGCATCCTCAATCACCAGTTTATAAACGGTCAGTGCACCATCACTTTGACCTTGGCTAGCCCCCGTAATTACACCAGTCAGGCGACTGAGTTGTCCCAAATCTGTCACTTGATCGACAGCCACTCGGCCGCCTATAAACTGCTTTAAAGCCAGATGAACATTGGTCGAGAGACAAATAATTTCTGCACGAAAGCCTTGATTAATACGGTGTTGACCTTCAATCCGTTGAATAAAAACTTCAGAATTTAGATGTTCATTTGAGAAATGAATGTGTAGCGCACGTTTCTGTACGCTAAAGCCAAAGTTTTCCACCATGGCGTGAATATTTTTAAGCATTGTTATTATGTATTGAATTTTTTTAATGACGGCATTTTAGGAAATGTTTATTTTTTCGTCTACCCTATTTTGCAAATAATTTGTTGAATTCTTCTTTTTGGCTTTCACATCACTTTAGGATTCAAGTGAATAGGAACATCAATACTGGATCATTTTTGCTGAGCTAACTTTTCGCAGCCGCTGAGATGCTGCTACACTCAAAATGCAATCTATAAAAAATTTTAAGCTCCATGATCACAATTGAATCCAAACTGCCTGCCCAAGGTGTGACTATTTTTAGCGTTATGAGTGCAATGGCGCAGCGTCTAAATGCACTGAACTTATCTCAAGGTTTTCCTGATTTTCCTGCACCTCCAGCACTGTTAAATGCGCTAAGTGATGCGACGCAACAGGGTTTTAACCAATATGCACCCGGCGATGGACTGATGCATTTACGTGAGCAATTGGTCCAACTGTTTGCCCATCGAGACCAATTAAATATTGACCCTCACACCGAAGTGACCATTACCCCGGGTGCAACCATTGGTATTTTTAGTGCCATTCAAGCCGTGGTTCATGCGGATGATGAAGTGATTATTTTTGATCCGAGCTATGATAGTTATGCGCCCAGTGTAAAATTGGTTGGGGCTCATCCCATTCACATTGCCTTAGAGACGCCACATTTTACTGTGGATTGGAATCGTGTTGCCGCTGCGATTAACGATAAAACCCGGATGATTATTGTCAATACACCGCATAATCCAACAGGTGCTATTTGGGGGCGTGAGGACTGGCTCAACTTAATCGAACTGATTCAAGATAAAAATATTATAGTGCTGTCGGATGAGGTCTATGAGCATTTAATTTTTGATGGTCGTCAGCATCTATCTGCTTTGTCATTTCCTGAGCTGCGTGAACGCAGTTTTGTCGTGGGCTCATTTGGTAAAACCTTTCACGTCACAGGTTGGAAAACCGGTTATTGCATTGCAGCGCCAGCCTTGATGCAAGTGTTTCGCCAAATCTATCAATTTGCCAATTTCTGCGGTGTTACGCCCGTACAAATGGCATTGGCTAACTTTATGGCAGAACATCCGGAGCACATTACTGAGTTGGGCGATTTTTACCAAGCCAAACGTGACCGTTTCAATGCCGGCTTAAGCCACTCTAGATTTGAGTTGATTCCGTCCGCAGGCACTTATTTCCAAAACCTTGACTACAGTGCCATACGTCCAGATTTAAATGATGTGGAAATGTGTCAGTTGTTGGCAGAGCAACATAAAATCGTGGCGATTCCTGTCTCAGTGTTCTATCAAAAACCGCCGGAAAATTTACGATTATTACGTTTCTGTTTTGCCAAACAAGATGCCACCTTAGATCGAGCTGCAGAGATTCTCTCCGCGGTTTAAAGCAGTATCTGCCCAAACGTTTTTTTAAAACAGACATGTAGAAATAATGAAGCCTTGGTTACTCAAAAACTAAGGCTTTTTTGAATGCAAACATGATAGTGTTATCAGTGACTTAAAATCATAAAAAGCCGCGTCTAGGACCTGAGCATGTCAAAACAACAGTCCCTCGTTACTCAGCAAAATTTATGGAAAACGTTTTTAGTGTTTCTGGTGCCTTTGATCGCCACCAATATTTTGCAGAATTTATCTGGGACCATTAACACCGTTTTTGTCGGTCAGATGCTTGGGGTGCATGCCATTGCAGCCGTTGCGGTATTTTTTCCAATTTTGTTCTGTTTAATGGCTTTTGTGATTGGACTCTCGGCAGGTGCAACCGTGTTGGTGGGTCAAGCTTGGGGCGCGCAGAATCTTGAAAAAGTTCGTACCGTCGTGGGTTCAACGCTGTTTATGACCTTGATTGGTGGCAGCATCATTGCCTTTTTAGGGGTGATATTTGCCAAGCCCATTTTATTGGCATTAGGCACAGCCCCTGACGTGATGCATTTATCTTTGCCTTATGTGCAATGGATGCTTGCCGGTAGCCCACTGCTCTTTATTTATATTATTTACACCTCGATTTTGCGTGGTGTCGGTGACAGTACCACTCCGCTGATCGCATCGGGTATGACCATTGGTTCAGGGCTGATCATTACACCCGTGCTGATTGCCGGAAAATTTGGATTTCCAAGTTTAGGCATTATTGCCCCTGCCATTGCCAGTCATATCGGCTTTTTAATTGCTTTGGTGTTTTTATATTTCTATTTAAAAAAGAAAGATCACCCACTCAAACTCGACTTCGAGTTGATTCGTCATATTCGCCATCAACATGATCTCAGCAAAATTATCTTAAGACTGGGGATTCCAACGGGCATTCAGATGGTCACGACCTCTGTGGCCGGTCTCGTGATTGTCGGTTTAGTTAACCGCCATGGGGCTGATGCCACTGCTGCCTATGGCGCGGTCAATCAGGTTTTGAACTATATCCAATTTCCGGCCTTGTCCATCGCGATTGCGGCTTCTATTTTTGCAGCACAAGCCATCGGTTCAGGTCATTCTGAATTAATTAATCGCGTGAAACGCACGGCCATCGGGATGAATTTTATTATTACTGGCATCTTGGTGGCATTGGGCTATTTATTCTCTAAATATTTAATGGCGCTGTTTATTACAGATCCTGAAGTTGTGGTTCTCGGTCAAGAATTGCTGTTCATTGTGCTTTGGTCGATTTTATTTTTTGGTGCCAGTGCGATTTTTGCTTCCATTATGCGGGCCAGTGGAACGGTGACCGTGCCGATGATTATTAATATTATGGCGATTATTTGCATTGAAGTGCCGTGTGCCTACCTATTCAGTGAATGGTGGGGCTTAAAAGGCATTTGGTATGCCTATGCCTTGGCCTTTGTCAGCTTATGTATTTTACAAGGGCTGTATTACCAACTGGTATGGAGACGAAAAGCCATCAAAGTATTGCTATAAGGCTCGCTAATAGCGTTCAATGCCAATCCGCAGCTTTGCATCTCAATATGGAAAATCTTGTACGCATCCATGCATAAAGTTTGCCGTTAAACTGCTGTTTATTTTTCAACATTTGGTTTTATATCCTGTTGATTTATCTACACCTAGAACCAATTAAAATTAAAAGTTGCATATTTTCAAACAATTACGGTTTGGCATAGATTTTGTTCTTATCCCTTTTATCTTTTAAGAATAATTGGGATGAGAAATTTTTTATGTCTAAACGTCAAATAAAGCTTGGGGCTTTTATTCCAACTACCTCACAGCATGTCGCGGGTTGGCGTCATCCTGAATCTCGCCCACAAGATCATCTCAATATTGATTATGCAATTGAACTGGCAAAAACCGCAGAACGTGGTCTATTCGATGCCTACTTTCTTGCCGATGGTCTGTCTGTCCGCTGGAGTTCTGCTGTCGAAGGTGAAAAAGGTTTGGGCGATAAAGGCGTCGGCTTTGAACCCGTCACATTGTTTGCAGCCTTGTCTGCTGTGACGCAAAATATTGGCTTTATTGCCACGGCGTCCACGACTTATGAAGACCCTTATATTTTGGCGCGTAAATTTGCTTCTTTAGATCATATTTCTAAAGGTCGTGCTGCGTGGAATGTAGTAACGACAGCCTCTGCCTATGCCGCAAAAAACTTTAACATTCAGCAGCACCCTGAACCCAAAGAGCGTTACGAACGTGCCGATGAATTTATTGAGGTGACTCAAAAACTTTGGGACTCATGGGAGGATGATACCTTCCATTACAACAAAGAAACCGGGCAATTTTTTGATGCCCGCAAACAGCATCAGCCCAATCATCAAGGTCAATACTATCAGATACTGGGTGCACTCAACGTCTCTCGCCCACCGCAAGGCTATCCGGTGATTGTTCAAGCAGGACAATCTGAAGATGGTCGTGAACTAGCCGGTAAATATGCCGAAGTGATCTTTACTGCACAGCAGAACTTAGCAGATGCGCAAGCCTTTTATCGTGATGTCAAAAACCGCTTAGTGAAATATGGCCGCCATGCGGATGATCTCAAAATTATGCCGGGGGTTTCGATTTTTGTTGCCAAGACTGCGCAAGAAGCCCAAGAAAAATATGACTTTTTAAATAGTTTAATTCACCCAGAAGTGGGTTTAAGTTTATTGTCTGGTTTGGCAGGTGGCATTAATCTGGCCAAATTTGATCTAGATGCCCCTTTCCCGAAAATAGAAGATGCAGACATTAATTTCTCCAGTCGTCAGCAGATGATGATTGATATTGCCCGGAAGCACAATTTTAGTATTCGTCAGCTCTATCAATATATCGCTTCAGCCCGTGGACATTGGACCTTGATCGGCACGCCGGAACAAGTCGTAGACCAACTGCAGGAATGGTTTGAGAATGACGCTGCCGATGGTTTTAATGTCCTACCGCCAACAACACCTGCGGGGTTAAATGACTTTGTCGATCTCATCGTTCCTGAACTGCAACGTCGCGGTCTATTCCGAACGGCTTATGAAGGCAAGACCTTACGAGAAAACTTAGGTTTAAAACGACCTGAAAACCAATATGTTTTAGAAAAAAGACATACCTCCCAAGCCTCATAAACCAACGTTTAATAAAACTGAAAAACAAATGCCCCAACTGGGGCATTTTTATGGACTGATATTAATCCAACTTAAGCGATGATCATACTGACCTATATTTGATAAGCCTAAAAAAGCCCTGAATTCAGGGCTTTTAAAAGTTTAGGTGATGGTCAATTCAGACTTACCATGCAAATTTATAATCGGCAAATCGGTGAGATAAAGGTTCAGGCAACTGATCTTTTACTGGATCACTAAAGTCAGTCAAAATGTCATTTTTAATATTGGTCAGACGGACATCTTCGCGTTTACGCGGATGGGCTAAATGAATATCTACAATACGTTTAATTCGTCCCGGATGTGGCTGCATGACCACTACCCGATCACCCAAAAATACCGCTTCTTCGACATCATGGGTGACAATAATCATGGTGATTTTTTCACTTTGCCATATTCGCTGTAATTCATCCTGTAAATTTTGACGCGTCAACGCATCAAGTGCGCCAAAGGGTTCATCGAGCAGTAAAATCTGTGGTCGATTCACCAAACTACGGGCAATCGCTACACGTTGATTCATCCCACCAGACAACTGCGAAGGATAAGCATCTTTAAATTGGGTTAATTTGACCAACTCTAAATGTTCATCAATCAATACATCTTCTTCTGCACGGCTAAACTGGCTTTTATGCAATGCAATCCGTACATTTTCCCGTACCGTCAACCATGGAAACAGGCGATGATCTTGAAACACGATACCACGTTCCAAACTCGTGCCCTGTATAGGCTGACCATCAACCAAAATCTGGCCCTGAAACTGACGCTCTAGACCAACCAACAACCGTAATAATGTGGATTTTCCGCAGCCACTACTTCCCACAATACTAATGAACTCACCCGGCTGAATATTCAGGTTAATGTCCTTAAGTACGGTTAAGTCTTCTTGCTTTTGTGTGGGATAATGTTTCGTTAGCTGCTGAATAGAAACCGAACCAGCTTGTTCTACGCTCATATCATTATTCTCTATTTGTGCTGACAAACTTTGCTGGACTAAACCTTAGAGTTTAGCCAGTGACACTTCCGTCGATTTAATTAACACCACCACCTCTGAACCTACTTTTAAGTCTAAATCCTTCACCGAACGCGTCGTGATCACGGACGTAAAAAAGCCTGCTTTGGTTTCCACATCAATTTCTGAAACCACTGGACCTTCTACGATTTCATTAATCACGCCTTTGAATTGGTTTCGCACATTTACTGAAGTAATCGCCATTTTAATTATGCCTTTTGTTATTAAGAGAGCTTTACTATAAAACAGTTCAATCACTTGCTATATCTTGATTTATCCTTTAGTTATCCCGATTTTATTTATCTTAAAATCAGATAAATAATCCATACATGAATTTATCGGTGAAACTGATATTTAAATATCGAATTATTATTTATCTTTTATTTTTAAATCTTTCATCATGATCTGCATTTTCAACAACTATAAGAAACGATATGTCTATTTTGACCCACCCTGCGGTGCCCTCTGCACTGAAACATAAACGGGCAACAGCGACGGTCTTTGCAGACCCGTTATCGCAAGCATTGTTGTCTCGAATTGAACAAATTGCACCAAGTGAGGCCAATGCACTCATCATTGGTGATACGGGCACAGGTAAAGAGTTGGTTGCACGCCAAATTCATCAATTGAGCCATCGTGCCAAAGGTCCTTTTATCGCGGTGAACTGTGGCGCCTTTACCGAATCCTTGGTCGAAAGCGAACTATTTGGACATGAAAAAGGAGCGTTTACAGGGGCTATTAACAACCGTGTCGGTTGGTTTGAAGCAGCCCATAATGGCACCTTATTTTTAGATGAAATTGATGATCTGTCCTTGCCGATGCAAGTCAAATTACTCCGTGTTTTACAAGAAAGAGAGATCGTTCGAGTCGGCTCCCTCAAATCCATTCCGATTAATGTTCGGATCATAGCCGCAACCAATGTCGATTTAGAGCATGCCGTACAAGACGGGCGTTTCAGGGAAGATTTATTCTACCGCTTACATGTGGCTTTGCTGCGCATTCCACGTCTCGCAGAGCGTCGTGGCGACATTTTGCCTTTGGTCAAACACTTCATTCAGGTCTATCAAACCAACCCACATGACACACCATTACGCCTCAGCCAACTGGCTCTCAAAAAACTCAGTTTACATAGTTGGCCGGGCAATATTCGCGAATTAGAAAATACCATTCAACATGCGATTTTAGTCAGTGAAAAAGGTGTGATTGAACCGGAAGATATTAGTTTTTCGAGTATTCAAAGCGCATCGTCATTTTCACGTGCAGAACCTTTTAACTTACAAAATGCCACCTCGGCTGTAGCCAATATCAAGGATATTCAAGATGCTGGACAGTTACTTGAGCAGACCTTTTTACAAATTTTTCAAGCCGCAAATCAACTTAAGCAAGACAATATTAATGAGCTGATTGAAGAAAAATTTATCCGAAGTGCATATCAGCACTGTCAATACAATCAAGTGCATACGGCTCGTTTGCTTGGAGTGACACGCAACGTGATTCGTACTCGCCTGATTAAATATGGCTTATTATAAATAAGTCATATTTTTATTTTCTCCACATTAAAATAATAATCCATACAAAAATGATAAATAAATATTCATCCACATTATTTTTTATTCATTGCATTATTTTAAATATAAAAAATCAGCAATAAAAAAACCTCGGTATATCCCGAGGTTTTTTTATTTTTCTATTTCGTCTAGATTATTCCACGGGGTTACGTTTCCACGCTGTGAAGTATTTCTCTAGACCAATCAAGAAGTAGTTAAAGGATAAGCCTACAAGAGTAATGACTAAAATCCCCACAAACATTTGTGGAATTTCAAAGCTGAACTGCGAATAAATAATCAGATACCCCAGACCTGCTTTGGCACCAAACATTTCTACTGCCACTAAGGCCAAAATCGAAATCGCCCCTGCCAGACGGATACCGACAAAAATCGTGGGTACGGATGCAGGTAGAATCACTTTTCTGAACAATTGATAGGGTTTTAGGCCCATGGTTCGTGCCGATTTAATCAGTAAAGGATCGACCGTTTGTACGCCTGTAATGGTGTTCAATAAAATCGGCCATGTGCATGCATACACCAACAGACTGATTTTTGAGGTTTCACCAATGCCTAAAAATAAGATGAACAGCGGCATTAACGCCAGTGCTGTGGTATTCCGAAACAATTCTAACAATGGATTTAAGGTTTCAGCCACGAGCTTGTACCAACCAATGATGAGACCCAATGGAATGGCGATCGCTAGGGCCAAAATGAAACCAATAATGGAACGCTGAATACTGGCCAAGAAATGGATGCCTAATTGCCCGCTTTGATATAGCTGCCATGTGGTTTCTAACACCACAGATAGCGGCGGTAAAAAGGCTGGATTGACCACACCACTCCGCGGCAGAATCTCCCACAGCAAGAAAAAAGCCACAATGGCAATGGTGCGTTTAAAGACCGTGTTTAACCATGTGAACTGTAGTCGGGGTTTAATGTCGTTATAGGTTTGCGTATAACTGATGGCTTGTTTAGTCGATGACATAAATAAATCCTCTGAATATTTTAGTTATGTGCAAGCTGTTTATGTTTTTCGAGGGCTTGCGCTTTTATCACTTCTTCACTGAGCAATGACCAAATTTTGTGGCGAATTCGGCCATATTCAGGCAATGAAAGGACATCTTCACTAGAACTGCGCAGGCTTTGCGGAATTTCAATCACTTCCTTAATCCGCCCCGGTCTTGATGTCATAATCGCCACACGCTGACTCAGATAAATCGCTTCATCAATACTGTGAGTAATAAAAACGATGGTTTTTTTCGAGCTTTTCCAGATATTGATCAACTCGGCTTGCAAGGTTTCTCGGGTTTGCGCATCCAAGGCAGCAAAGGGCTCATCCATTAATAAAATTTCTGGTTCATAAGCCAAACTTCGGGCAATCGCAACCCGCTGCTTCATCCCGCCGGAAAGCTCATTTGGATAATGCTTTTCAAAGCCACTTAAGCCTACAAGCTGCAAATAGTATTCGGCTTTTTCACGGCGTTCTTTTTTTGCTACGCCTTTGGCTTCTAGACCAAATTCAATATTTTCCAGTGCGGTTAACCATGGATAGAGCGCATATTGCTGGAACACAATGCCACGGTCTAAACCCGGTTGAGTAATCTGCTTGCCACTCAGTAAAATCTGCCCTGCCGAAGGTTTGGTTAAACCCGCAATTAAGTCTAATAATGTAGATTTTCCGCAGCCACTTGGCCCTACGATTGAAACAAATTCACCCGGTTGAATATCCAAAGTGACATTTTCTACGGCAACAAATTCAGGCTTATAATTTTTACTGCCGACATGGTTTTGTGCAGGAAATACCTTACGCACGTGATCTAAATGTAATGCACTGGTCATTGTTATGTTCCTTTTGATTTTTGGTCTTGCGCATAGGGATTAAATTCATTGCTATAGATGCGACTGACCTCAATTTGATTTGGTTTTAATTTGTGTTCTTTTTCTAAGGCACTCACCCATGGTGCAAAATCCTGATCTTTTTGCACACCACCCACTTCGTGGACACCTGTGCCTGTGTAATATGGAATCAGTGCTGTATTTTCATTGCGTTGACGTTTTTCGATAATACTTTCCATACGGGCAATGATTTGCTCTTTCGGCGTGTGGTGTAGCCATTCTTGAGCTTTGGCCACGCCACTGACAAAAGTGCGAGCCAACTCGGGATGCGCTTGAATAAACTCACCGCGCATCGAAAAACTGCCTGCGGTAAAGGGCCCGTATAAATCAATATCTTTAAAGATGCTACGTACACCACCATGTTTTAAGGCCCGTTTTTCCAAAATGCCTGAGAACACCGCAATATCAATTTGCCTATTCCGTAAAGCTTGTTCTGAGCTCACCGGTGGCAACATAATCAGTTCGACCTGACGGATTTCATCCTCAGTTAAGCCATGACGGGCCAAATAATCTTTCACCACAAAGTCATAATGTGCCCCATAGGCATTCACTGCGACTTTCTTGCCAATAAAGTCTCGTGGGCCACGAATAGGACTATTTTCTAGCACGTAGAAACCCACATTTTGCTCAGCATCGCTGCCATAAGAAGCCACTACGGGAACGACATCTAGACCCGCAGCGATGACCTTCACCACAGCACCATTAAAGGCGCCAGCAAAATCAACATCACCGGCCACCAAAGTGAGTAAATCTTGTGGCCCACCTTGTACCGTGCCGACATAACTGAGTTTAACGTCGCCTAAATAGCCCAAGTCTTGTGCCAATTCAGGTAAGGACACCAGTCCCGGATAGCTTTGATAGCGTAGTTCTTTTAAAGCCACTTGCTGAGGTTCATCCACTCGCTGCGTGCTGCAACCAACCAAGGCTGTGCCACCGACCAATGCTGCAAGGAACATATTGCGCCAGAGTTGAGGAATGTTATGGATTGTCATTTTTTTCATTGTTATGTTCTCCTATCCAACCTGCTGCCAAGCTAAAACTTTACGTTCAACCCAAGTCAGTACCGTATTGAGCAACACGCCTACAGCACCAATCAGCAACATGCCAAAAATAATCAGTTCGACATCAAAAGCCTGACGCCCTTGAATCACGATATTGCCCAGACCATTGCCATAGTTCGCCAATAAAAATTCAGAGCCAATAGTGGCAAGCCATGCGAAAATCAGCCCAAGTTGTAAACCGACAAAAATCTGCGCAGAAGCACCGGGTAATATCAATTTACGAAACGCGTATGTCTTGGGAAATTGGTAGACTTCGGCCACTTCACGATATTTATGCGAAATACTGCTCACGCCTTCAAAGGTATGTAGCGCCACGGGGTAAAACACCGACAAAGTAATAAACAGCACTTTGGCGCCATGTCCCTCACCTAAAAAAGTCGAAATTAGTGGCAACCATGCAAACAGTGAAATTTGACGCAATACATGAAAGCTCGGTGCAAATAACCAATTTGAAAGACGTGAACTCGCGATTAAGATGCCAAACAACACACCCGCTATCGCACCTATGCCATAGCCAATAAAATTACGTGCCAAACTTTCGCCAAAACCTGTCAAAAAGCTCGGTTGTTGGAGCACGGTTACTGCTTTTTGCAGCACGAGCCATGGACTAGGAATCAACTTTGGATCGACCCAATTTTGCTGTGAGGCTACTGCCCACAGTGCGATAAATGTCACAGGTAGAACGAGTGCTTTTGCTGCTTTAACTAAGACTTGGCGCGCTGCCCCGTGTAATGAAAGAATGCTCATGAGTTGCCTCCTACTCGGGTTGCGTGAAAGCGCGCAGTTTTTTCTAACCAAGCCAGCAAGGTATCTAAGACATAGCCCGTAATACCAATCAGAATGATCGCCATGAAGATCAAGTCCATCTGCATTAGCTGACGTCCCCACACCATGAGATAACCAATTCCTTCACTACTCGCTAATAACTCGACAAAAACCAATGCCAACCACGCCTGCATAATGCCTTGACGTAAACCACTGATCACACTGGGTAGTGCAGCTGGGAAAATCACTTCTTTGAGTTTCTGCCAATTGCTGTATTGGTAAACCTCTGCCACTTCCATCAAACTATTCGGCACATGAGTAATGCCCTTATAGGTTGCAATCAACACCGGTGGTAAAACAGCCAATGAAATAGCGGCAATCTTCAAAGCCTCATCGATGCCTAAGAAAATCATCAATAATGGAATCCAGCCAACTATGGGAAATTGCGCAACAAGATTCACCGTCGGAAAAATAAAGTCCCGACTACGCTTTGCTAATCCCAACACAGTACCAAGCAAAATCCCGACACTGGCACCAAGCAAGACACTCCATAAAATACGTTTGGCACTGATGGCAAAATGAAAACTCAATTCACCGCTTTGCCATAATTCGACTGTGCTTTGCCACACCAGACTCGGTGCAGGTAAAATCTGCTCAGGCAACCACTGTTTAAGTGTTGCCACATACCATAGACCCAACAACAAAACTGGCATCAGGAGTCCACACGCCACTTGCAAAGTTAGTTTTAAATAGGTCTTAAAAAAATCCAACGCACTTCGGTCACTTTGCAAGGGAACCGAATGTGCAGATACATCCGTAAGGCTCATAATTCTTGTCCTTTTACGCTCTGTTCTGAGACATCAGGTTTTAAAAATTGAATAAATTCCTGATCTTTGCTGATCAAAATAATCAGACCAATAAACACCAGCCCGATTGGTAAAAATAAATTTTGTAGTCCAACCTGTGCGCCAAATACGGCGCCTATCAAGCCACCCAACAGTCCACCCGAAGGTCCGACGAGGGCTAAAATTGGAGAAATCTTAGCCATCGCGGTTTGCTCACCGACTCGGGCGAAAGACATAAAATTGGCGATATGCAACATACCGAGCCCTAGTCCAAACATGACCGAAGCAGGCCACATCAACAGCGTGATTTTGGTTAAGGCTAAAATCAGTAATGCCGTTGCCATCAGGCTTAGGCCAATCAAATAA
Source organism: Acinetobacter sp. YH12231 (assembly GCF_013417755.1). Classification (NCBI taxonomy): domain Bacteria; kingdom Pseudomonadati; phylum Pseudomonadota; class Gammaproteobacteria; order Moraxellales; family Moraxellaceae; genus Acinetobacter; species Acinetobacter sp. YH12231. The sequence goes on along the minus strand of NZ_VPDJ01000007.1, from coordinate 166,524 downwards.
AACTTTTGATAACCCATCAGCTCAGTCAAACCGCCCATGCTAAATAGCGATCCCACAAAGACGATGCCTTGTACGGTCAGCAGCATCACCGCCATTGGCTCTGAAAGTGCAAAACTTTGGATAGCAATCACCACAATGAAAAAGCCAAAGTAGTTATTTGCCACGCTGCTCAAAAATTCCAATATGCAAACAATCCGCAGCGAGGCATGGGTTTTGATGAGTGCCAAAGGCGCCACAATATCTCGCCATTGAAAATGCGGGTGATTCGTCGCTTGCGGAGTGCTACGTTGAAAGCACCACGGAGCCAACAGCAAGGTGCCTAAAAAAAGCAAAGACACCACATAAAAACTTCCGCCATAGCCGAAATGCTCGACCAACAACACGCTCAATGCAGGCGCAATCAGGAAATATCCCATCATGTGCGAACCGCGAAACCAACCCGCACGGACTGGACCTAAACGTTTTAAGTTGCTCAAAAAAACGGTATTGATCGAAACAAAGCGCATGGGTAAGACAAAACTTACTAAGGCTGTGACTGCAAAGAGATACCATGCACCAGCTTTGAGTGGCGTTAAGCTATAGACCACAGCGCCCAACACACTGCCGATGCAGAATATTTTCAAAGACCCAAAGCGCTGTACCAACACGCCAATCGGCAATGCCATGATCAAAATGCCAAAATTTTGCGCTGCAGAAATTAGCCCCAATTGCAATTCGGTGGCTTCTAAATGCACGGCATACAAGGAAATTAATACCCGTGCTACACCCACACCCAGTCCAGCCAAAATCGTAAGCAGCACAAAACTGCTCATAAATTTGGTGGTTAATGGACTGGCAATCACATTGCTTTCAATCGGACGACTCATGGCTGCGACTTACTTCGGTTGACCTTGAGCATTAAATTGGCGCCAGTAACCCTCTAACTTCAGCTCTTTCAAGGCATTATTCAGATACTTCGGCTCATACCATGTTTTGGTATCCACATCACGACGGATTAAACGAGCGTCTTTGGCAATTTTTAAAGCACTGTCAATTTGTGAACGGTGGAACTCGTCTAATAGCGGTGTAGTACGGTCTTTTAAATTCCAGCCATCCCACGTTTTTTGATAATCCACCAACGGAATGCCACTTTGTGCCCAAAGTTTATATTGCGCACTACGATTAGCTTCTTGAGAACTCCACTGCGCTTGTTTAATCAGTGTCGTCACGACACGTTGCACCACCTCTGGATATTGTTTTTCAAAACTTTCTGTCACCCAAAAGTGCGCAATCGGTGCAACTTTGGGATCTTTAATTTCTAGTAATGTTTTCGCCACACCACGCGCTTGCAAACTAAACGGTGAAGTAATCGTGGCATCAATATCACCTGTCGCTAACGCAGTACGCGCCGAATAGGCATCTTGCGAAATCACTCGTAAATCGCGCTCAGTTAAATTGTATTTTGCTAATACACGGTTAAAGACGATCTGACCATTGGTGCCTTTAAAGACGGAGAATTTTTTGCCTTTTAGATCTGCAAAGGATTTAGCATTTGATCCGGCAGGCACCACCACATAGGTAGGACCAAAACGCCCTGTTGAAAACAAGACTTTGGTTTTTAATCCCGTTGAACGTCCAACCAATGAGGGCAAATCGCCATGCAATGCAAAGTCCACTTTGCCATTGGCTAAAGCTTCGTTGGTTGCAGGGCCTGCTCCTGGGAAAAAGAGCCAATTCACCTTAATGCCATCTTTTTTAAATTCTTGTTCGAGCACACCTCGTAAATGTGCTGTAGCTACAAAACTACCGCCCACTTTGGGTTTACCCCCCTCACCCGCAGCTGATACTGAAATGCGAATTTCTTTGGGATTGGCAGCATGCAATTGAACGCTTAAACCAAGTGCTGAAAGTGCCAAGAATGTGGCTGCGATTTTTTTAGAGATAATTTTCATTTTAAATGTTCCTTAATGGTTTAAATATTTGAATTAAAAGGTGTACTGAACCTGAGCTTGCAGCTCATTGGTGTCTTTTTGATTTGCCGTTTCGACATCAAACAGATAGTGATTCAGCTGTAATTGGAATTTTGTGGTTTGCGCAAAAAATAGGTTTAAACCCAAAGAGTGAATGTCATATTCACCAATACGACCGCTCGCGGTATCGAGATAGCTTGCGTTGTTTTTATTCGGGTTATGGCGGTCAAAACGGTAATAGCCTTGGACTGACTTCGGCCAGAAATCATCAAATTTGGCGTTGGATTTAATACTGTTGTAGAACTGATCGCCCAAGGTGTAGAAGGCAGTAAATGTATGCCCTTCCGCTTTGGCTTCTTTGATGTCTTGGGCTATGGTGTCGACATAATCGGTTTTGCCTTGCAGATATTCATAGGTCACACCAAATGGAGCGTGGTTATAATAAATATCGAAACCCAAACGATCGCGTTTTGCAGCATTATCAGTGATTCCGCCGGCTGAAATTTTCGATTCGCCTTTGATATAAGAAGCCCCAAACTTTAACTCACGGAAAATGCTGGCGTAGTCCACTGGCAATGTAAAAGCCACACGACCGATATAATCTTTGCCGTTGTTGTCATCCGCCTTATTACTGGCATTCCCATTGGTTACCCCTAAGGCATACTCAAACAGCGGCGCACGGTAGTTCGATGCAAAGTCGACAAAAGGTTTGGCATCACCACGGACGATAAATCCATTTTGACGGTTAAACAGTCCTAAAAAGGTCGAAGCTGCAGCGGTACTAATGGTCGGACGCAAATCTTCAGGAGACTGCTCATCTAGACCAAAGGGCAATAACTGCTGACCGAGCGTAAAGTTGAGTTTGGCTGTTTCGGGGCCCGCATTGGTGGCAAAAGCGTTATAGCGAACAAAGGCATCTAGTAAGTTAAAGTTACTGTTATTGGTGCCATCATTGCGTTTGCCATAACCAAAGGACAATTGATAATCGAGGTTTTTGCCTTCGTTATAATCACGAAATAAATTCCCGCGCACACCAATTAGCGCAGTCCCAATATCAAATGTCGATTTGGTTGCCCCCAACACACCCGTTTCATCGAGCGCACTGGCACGTAGTTGAACCGTGCCATACAGGGTTGTGTCACGGGTCGATTTTGTGGTTTGACGTTCATATTGACGTGACTGATCGTACTTATAGTTTTCAATATCTGTACGTAAGCCGTCGATATCTTCGGATGTTGCTGTGGTTACTTCTGCAACCTGCGTTTCACCTTCAACATCAGCGGCGTTGGTCGTACCGTCTGTCGTCACAGCGGCCGTTTCGACGACTTGGCTTTTCGTCGCACCAGATTCCACGGCATTTAAGCGTTTTTGCAAACTCTCAATTTGTTGTTTTAAGCTACTCAGTTCTTGCTGAAGTGCTTCATCCGATGCAAAACTCAGCTGACTGGTTGCGGATAAAATCAGTCCGACCGCAACGGTTAATGTGGTTTTTTTCATGATTTGGTTTCACTAACATTTTTCCCAAAGCGCAAAATCCCCCAACCCCATGCAAGGTGCATGAAGTGAATGTACTGCGTGGGTTTTTTAAAAATTAATCTGAGTGGTCGTAGGTTTTATTCAACTTATGCACGACCGAAACTCGAAGACAGCTTTTAGAATTTAAGCGCGCATCATCGCGAGTGTCATAGCACAACAACATGCCTGTTGTAGGACACGAAAAGCAGAAAGATATCGATGCGTAAAAGTACTCATAAATGTTCCATACAGTGGTGAGTTTTGTTCACTCTAATATGGCAACAACTGTGCCAACATTTTAAGTATGTATTTTTTAAAGTTTTATTATTTAAATCTGATAAATTCTGTTGGTTTTAACGCCAAAAAACTGTTGATTATTCAACAGTTGCTTATTTCAAATCATCAGTTATTTCCATTTTTATATCTCATTTTATGAAATAAGAAATACGCTTTGGGCTTTTAATAACTGATGTTACGCCTGTAAAAGTAATTTCGGATTTTTAAAATGATTTTTAAATCTATTCGATGGAGTCTTACATCTAGGGATTGAATAACGGGATTAGTCTTCGGCTGGAGGTACTCTTACGAAACGTTGTTTCTCATTCGACAAAATGAGAAGCGTGCTTCGCAAGGAAACCATCTTGCGGTGCAATACACCTCACCGACAAAACTCGTTCAATACCATCAAATGATTCAAAGGATCGTAAAAATATTTTTGATTAAAAATCGTCTTGTCTCAAACAATTGCGGATGACACTACCGCGTATCGTTCTTTTATTTGGATCAAATTGCGCTTCTGATATTACTAGAGCATAAAAAAACCCACTGACGTGGGTTCTTTTCAATTGATTTTAATTACCGCTTATTGACCAAATTTAGTCGCCATGGCAGTTAATTTTTGATAACCCGTCGGTAGCAAACGTTGAATTAAATCAATCGCTTTTGCATCATTACCAATCAATAAACGACGCTTATCTTTTTGTACTGCTTCAATGATTTGACGAGCCGCTTCTTCAGGTGGACAGCGCAAGAATTTATTAAAGGACTGTGCCGATTTTTGCGGGTTCATGCCTAAACTTTTCAGGCTATCATTCATTTTTGCGGCATTGGCAATATTGGTACGAATCCCGCCCGGATGTACACATAGCGCACTCACGCCACAGTTTTCAATATCCAATTCTTGGCGTAAAGATTCGGTAAAGCCACGTACTGCAAATTTAGTGGCATTATATGCCGACTGTGTTGGCTGTGCCGTTAAGCCAAACAAGCTGGAAATATTGATGATATGACCTTCACCACTTTGCTTAATATACGGTAAAAACTCCTTGGTGCCATAAACCACACCCCAGAAGTTAATATTAACAATCCACTCCAGCTCTTCGTAGCTTGCCCCTTCAACGGTCGTGCCCAATGCCACACCCGCATTGTTAAAAATCATATTCACCGAACCATGATCTTTAACGGTCTGTGCTGCCCATGCTTTCATTGCCGCAAGGTCTGACACATCGAGTTTTTGCGTGGTTACACGTACATTGCTGGCTTTCACTAAGTCTACGGTTGCCGCTAGACCCTGTTCATTCACATCACTTAAAGACAGATGGCAGCCTTGTTTAGCCAAAAGCACAGCCAATTGCTGACCAATACCTGAACCTGCACCTGTAATGGCAGCCACTTTATTTTTGAAGTTTTTCATTGTGATTCCTTATTCCTTTATGCTGCCGCTTGGCTTTATCACAGCGTGATCTCATTTGCCAATGTGTGCAGTTCGTCAACTTAATATAGTTTTGACAATACATATTGTCAATGTCATCTTAGGACGTGCTAAGCTGTTGAAATCGCCAATGCTTAAACATAGGTTTAAACTGAAATTATTGCTAAAATAAGACAAAATTCTGCTTTAGTTCAGCGTATATTTTCATGACAGATGCAACAAATCACACAGAACAACAACAGGCAAAAAATGTGAAGGAACGTCAATTTAAAGGGCTTTCTCTCAGTGAACGTAAGCAAGCGCGACGTGAAAAACTGATTGAAGCCGGTATAGAAGCCTATGGAACACATGGCTTTTTTTCAGTGACTGTGAAAGATATTTGTTTGGAAGCCAAGCTGACCGAACGCTATTTTTATGAATCATTTAAGAAAAGTGAGCAACTGTTCCAGACCATCTTTTTAAAATTAATCGATGAACTGCAACAAAATGTGATGCAAGCCATCATGCAAGCATCTACCGATTCTAAAAAAATGATTGAAGCGGGTTTAACCGCCCTATTGTTAACTTTAAAAAATAATCCCCGTATGGCGCGCATCATTTACATCGATGCCATGTTGGTACAAGAGCTACATAACCAAGCCACAATTCATGAAACCATGATGCGCTTTGACCGTATGATTCATGCCTTTGTCATGCTCATGATGCCGAATATTGATCGTTCAGAACGCGAAATTTCAATGGTCGCAACAGGTCTCAATGGTTATGTCACCCAAATCGCGATTCGCTGGGTCATGAGTGATTATAAACAACCGATGGACGAAGTTTTATCGTCATGTAGCGTGGTCTTTTTGGCCTTGTTGGATGCTTTTTCTGAAAAACCCAGGAAATAAATTCTGAGCTCAACACTGATCTTTACAATTTTTTGAATGATTTTTTGTGACAACAGCATGATGCACAGCCCATGTTGTTGAATATTTCAGGATTTAAATTGTCACAATTTCTTTCTAAACCCCAATGAAAGATCATTTTTGCAATGATACTGTCATAATTAATCTTTGTAATAAGCCTGTCATAAATATAAAACGGTCTACCGTTTACATAAAATAGGGTATTGCGCTGTGAAAGATGACTATATTTTAATCGTCGACGACGAACTCCCGATTCGGGAAATGATCCATACTTCACTGGATATGGCTGGTTTTCAATGTCAGCAAGCTGAAGATGCCAAACAAGCGCACCAAATGATTGTAGATCAGCGTCCTGCACTGGTTTTATTGGATTGGATGATGCCTGGTGGCGTGAGTGGTGTAGACCTTTGTCGTCGTTTAAAACGCGATGAAAATTTGTCAGAAATTCCAGTCATCATGCTCACTGCACGCGGTGAAGAAGACCATAAAGTCCAAGGTCTAGACGCGGGTGCAGATGACTACATGACCAAACCCTTTTCCACCCGTGAATTGGTGTCACGCATCAAAGCGGTGCTGCGTCGCTCAAATGCATTGGGTGGAGAAAAAACCATTGATGCCAATGGCTTAATCCTCGATCCAGTCAGCCAACGTGTCAGCTTTGGCAACACCATTTTAGATATGGGACCGACTGAATATCGTCTACTGGCCTTTTTCATGACTCATCCTGAACGTGCCTACACTCGTGCTCAATTATTAGATCAGGTTTGGGGTGGAAACGTGTATATTGAGGACCGTACCATTGACGTTCATATTCGTCGTTTGCGTAAAGTTCTTGAACCTTTCCAAGCCGATCGTTATGTGCAAACTGTTCGTGGTACAGGTTACCGTTTCTCTACCCGTGCAGACGCTGTGATGGGTTAGTCATTTTAGGTCTTTAATTTTCTATGTACGAACCGTATCCCGTCCCTGAACTTGCCAGTGAACATAAAAAATTCCGTTACAGCAGTTTATGGACTTTTGCCAAGCAGGATTTAAGACTTTTGGCATTTTTCCTGCTCATTGCTGCACTCATCGGCTTTGGTATCGGGTACTTATGGATCTGCATCTTAATTGCCTTTGCAGTGTTCTTTGCATTGCAAATGCGTTCGCTGTACTTGGTCAACGAATGGATTTCAAACCGTCCCTATGATGTCCCGCCGAATTTAGATGGCATTTGGGGGGCTTTGCTCTTTAATGTTTACCGTGCGCAGCGCCAAGAACGCATTGTACAAGCTGAAATGGTCGGCCTGATTGACCGCGCCCAATCTTCCTTAGTGGCACTTGCTGAAGCGGTGGTATTGATTGATGAATTACACCAAATCGAATGGTGGAACCCTGCTGCAGAAAAGCTTTTGGGGATTCAACAGCTCGATCAAGGGCGCAATATTTTAAGTATTTTAAGACAGCCCAGTTTTATCGAATACTTTACCAATATCGATTTAGCCCCCGATGGTTTGAAAATGAAATCATCGGTGCTTGAAGACCATTATGTGCAAGTGAAATTGACCCGTTTTGGTCGCGAAAGTCGTTTACTGGTGGCCTATGACGTCACACGCATGCATAACCTTGAGCAGATGCGTAAAGACTTTGTCGATAATATTTCACATGAGTTACGCACACCGCTCACAGTTTTAAGTGGTTATATCGAAACCTTTACCGATCAGGAAGATTTAAATCCACGCTGGAAACGTGCATTCGATCAAATGCAATCTCAAACCCGCCGTATGAATGCTTTGGTCAATGACTTGTTATTATTATCTCGTCTGGAAAATGATAAAAAAGTCGCTAAAAATCAAATCATTGAAATGCCAAGTTTAATGAACCAACTGTATGACGATGCACATGCTTACAATGTGGATTATGGACATACACTGAATCTTGAAATTGATAGTCACTGTGACCTGATCGGATCAGATATGGAATTGGCGAGTGCCTTTAGTAACCTCATCACCAATGCAATTAAATACACCCCGAAAGGCGGTACTGTGACCATTGGTTGGCATGATGATGGTACGCATGGTTATTTTACCGTTGAAGATACGGGTATCGGGATTGACCCGAAACACTTACCCCGTTTAACGGAACGGTTTTACCGTGTGGACAGCGCACGTAGTCGCCAAACGGGAGGAACAGGTTTAGGTCTTGCCATCGTGAAACACGTTTTGATGCAACATCAGGCACACCTTGAAATTGAGTCCAAAGAAAACCGTGGTTCGCTGTTTAAAGTCGTCTTCCCTAAAGAACGCTTGTATCATGTGAGCTAAGCAGAATCATCCTGCCGGTCTTGCTGTGCTTCCAACTGTTGTTCTTGTTGTTTGGCACGGCGATATGCAGGACGCTGTTGCATCCGTTGTAAGAAAGCCTGAATTTGTGGATATCGCCCTTGAGTTCTGGTCATGACGGCTTCTAATGGAAATGTCATCTGAATATCCGCAAAGCTAAACGGTCCCACAAAATATTCATTTTCCGCTAAATGGTTTTCTAAAAACTCGATATTTTCTTTTAAGCGAGGTCGTACAAAACCTTTTTTGACCCCATCACAAATGCGATTAGCGACGGGTTTGATGACCCAAGGTACATGGCGTGGCACATTGCTCATGACCAACTGCATCACCAACAACGGCATTAGAGAACCTTCGGCATAATGCATCCAAAAGCGATATTGTTGTTTTGAATGTTCCGCCTTGGCTGCAAAAAAATCATGCCGATCATACTTCTCTTGTAAATACTCCAAGATCGCTGCAGATTCTACCAAGACCAGTCCATCATCCTGCAATATGGGCGACTTCCCTAAAGGATGGATGGCTTTAAGCTCAGGGGGAGCAGACAAATTTGGCTGGCGCAGATAAAACTGAACCTGATAATCCAGTCCTAATTCCTGCATTGCCCATAAAATACGAAATGAACGAGATTTTTCTAGATGATGTAGCACCCGCATGGGTTCATCTCCTATATGAAGTCTAAAATTTTCTTATTTCTGGCAAGCCATTATTATTTTGAAGTACTTAAATCATAAAAAGTGTCAGATCACTGCTTAGGGCTATATCAAAACTAAATTTTGCACAGTACAGCAGCGACCTGCTTTTAAATTAAACTAGAGTGGTTTTAATGTCTACACTGCGCAATAAAGTTTTTTGTCACTGGAGTTTTTTCACAAATGGACAAGATCTTTTGCTCTAATTCTGCATCCAAGGATGTTTGAAAATGCAGGCGTCGCTCAACCCATTCAGCACCTTCACGGTTCGCACAAAAGTCTGCCTCGACACTAAACTCCCCCAATTGGATTTGTTTATGTGCTGCATACATGCGCAAGGTAATCATGGTGCATGAAATTAAAGAGGCGCACAGTAAATCATACGGTGCTAAACCTAAATCCCCACCGCCAAATGATTCGGGCTTATCGGTAATAAGTTGATGTTTTCCAATCTGAATTTCACCTGACCACGGTGCTTGTAAGGTGTTTACTGTTGCCGTTGCGACGATACCCATAATGACTCCCTCATGGTTATGCCGCACCATTTTCACCACAGGTACGGCTGTTCATTTTTATTTTTAAGTTAACGTGATGGACGCATTTTATCAGGGAACGCCGGTGCTTCTAGTCGTGGACCATCATAGTCTGGAATAGAGCCAAAGCGTTCGTCCTGATTAATCCACTGCTCACGGGCAATATTCAATTCTTCTTGTGTGCGCCCCACAAAATTCCACCACAGCAAAATCGGTGATTCAAAAGGTTCACCTCCTAATAATAAAACACGACCACCTGCATGTAGGTCAATTTTGACTTGGGTTAAGCCCGGCTCAAGTACCACCATATTGTCTTCATTTAGCTCGTGACCATTGATACTGGCAGTCCCTTCGAGGGCCATAAAGCCATATTCAAATTTTGGATTGAGCGGCAGGACGGTACTTTGACTTTCCGAACTACGCAGATCGACACCCAATAATTCACTATGTACTTTTACCGGCGATTTAGTCTGTAAAAATTCACCCACCAATACCGTCAATTCAATCCCGTCTTGTGTCACCACAGGCAACTCTGGGTAATGGTCAAACTGGGGCGCCATATTGATTTTGTCATCTGGCAATGCAATCCAAAGTTGCGCAGCATGCATTTGCGTTTCAGATTCTGGAGCAACCTCAGTATGCGAAATACCATAACCCGCCGTCATGAGATTGACTTGTTTGGGCTGAATTAACTGATGTGTGCCCAAACTGTCGGTATGCATCATGGTGCCATCAATCATCCAGGTAAATGTTTGCAAACCAATATGTGGATGCGGCCCAACATCTAAGCCATCACCTTGCGGAAAATGCACTGGACCGGCATGGTCAAGGAAACACCATGCCCCAATCATCCGTTTATGCCGACTCGGTAAAGCACGTTTTATCACTGTGCCTTGACCAATTTCAGCACGGCGCAGTGGAAATTCTTGAATGAACTGATTGACGTATTTTTCACAATCGTCGGAATGAGATATTTCTGTGTAATTGGTATTGGTCATATTCTTACCCTAAATTTGGCTAAGCCGATGCAAGGACTATCGGCTAGAGCTATGCATTTTTTCCATTATATCTGCATTAACTCAATCTTCTTCAGCTGTCATTAATACGCTGAATCACAGAGATAGGACAATCGTTTTTTTGTTGCCTAATATGACATACAGATAGCAGTTATCGATGCTTCTTTAGACAAACCCAATGCAAAATTATTTGTTAAAATCACGTGAAATGTAAATCTAAGTAACACAAATTAACACTCACTTTTAACCAAACAATACCAAATACTTCACAAATCATTGAAATAACGTGTTTAATTTTAAATAAGAATAATATAGATTATTTGAGTTACATAAATTTACATACAAACCATGCTCACCTGTCGGTAATCTTGCATGATCAATGAGTATAAGAAAGAATCACGTGCACTGATCCAAAAAGCCTTGAAAGGAACCTTTGTTCGCGTTCCTGCTCAATTTCGTCAAGAATTTTTCCACTACCATCGTCGTCAACTTTTTAAATTCTTTTTCCAAGTCAACATCGTGGCACAATTGGCCTATCTCTCTTATGCCATAGCGGATTGGTTTATGTTGCCCGATGTGGGCTTGCTCGCGATAGGCTTAAAAACGGCCTATACCTTACTGATGATGGGCATCACATGGGTCATTTATACATATAGCAAGAGCATTTTACTCTTTGACTTGATGCTTCCCCTATCGATCGTTGGCGCTTCTGCCCTGTGGTTTAGTCTACTCAATTTATCCAATAGCCCTGATGTGCCGATTTATTTATATGCATCCTTGGTTTTTATCGTGTTAGCCAATTTATGTGTGCAAATCCGCTTTAAAGCTGCTGTGCTCATTTCTCTGTGTATCAGTCTAATCTTGCTGATTGGGGTGTATTTCGCCGTTTCTGGCAATATCCATCAACTGCAACTGTTTATCTTGATCTATTCCCCTGTGTTGTTATTTAGTTTGTATATCAGTTGGAATTCAACGCAAAAATCCAGAATTGTTTTTTTACACAGTAAACTCGATCAGTTGAACCGTGAAGCGCTCAATATTATGGCGCATACCGACGTGCTGACCGGCTTAAACAATCGCCGTCAATTTATTCAACTTGCCAATTATCATATTCATCATCAGTCCAAACCGTTACAGCCGCTTTCATTACTGATTTTTGATGTCGACAAATTTAAAAATATTAATGATCAATTTGGGCACTATATTGGTGATCATGTTTTACAACAAATTGCAGAAACGTGCCGACATACCTTACGTAGCCAAGACATCATTGCCCGCTTCGGCGGTGAAGAATTTATAATTCTTTTACCGCAGACACACCTGCGTCAGGCTCAAGATATTGCCGAACGTCTACGACGGGCAATAGCCGATGATTATTTAGAACTTGATACACTACAAAAACTTAAATTTACCGTTTCAATTGGTGTTGCCGAATTTGGTCAAAAAAACCGAGATTTACAAAGTGTCATTCGCATGGCCGATCAGGCACTTTACCAAGCAAAATCTGCAGGACGCAATCAAATTTCAACTTATAAAACAGCAAGTTAATAATATATTTTGTAACATTCATCAGACGATTTTTTTTCATTCATTCGAAAAATCCCTAGTTTCAGGTAGATATTTTTGTGTGTTTTTTGTTCATAATTTGTCCTAAGCCATTTATGGAGAAGGGACATGTCTGTTGATGTACGAATGAGTTCTCGGACTAATTCGTCTGCTCAGGAAGTTCGTAAAAATCATACTCATACTTTGAAACTTTCTGAGTGTGATCTTGCCAATCGTGCCGAGATTGAACAAGCTATTGCAGATCCCTTTGCACGTATTCCTACGCAGTTTAGAAACTATTTTCTACAACATCAGTATGCCCATCAGTTACCTTATTTGCGTCAAGTAAACTACATGGCGCAGATTACGTTTCTTCTTTATTTTTTTGCTGACATTTTTATTATCCCTGACATGTTCTTTTGGTCAGGTCTTTCTCGAGTGGCCATGATTGTTGCTGCCTTATTGGTCAGCTTCTATCTGTTTAAATACAAAAAAGATATTCGTGTGCTCGACATGATCTTACCGATTGGGACAGTCTGCAGCACCGCGATTTGGATTGGCTTATTACTGGCTTCAAATAGCCCAATGGTCTCGTCCTATATCTATGGTGCGTCGATCTTTATTTTAATTGCCAATGTCTGCGTACAAACACAATTTAAGCCCGCCTTGTATTGTTCGGGCCTCATTTCGCTATTGGTGTATTTTGCGGTGAGTCAGCTTTTATCATGGCAAGAAGCACTGATTTTTGTGGTGGTGTCTATTCCTATTTGGATGATCAGCCTGCATATGAGTTGGAACAATACGCTCAATGCACGCCGTCATTTTTTACGTACCCTGCTTGACGACTGGAATATGCATACGCTGAAAAATCTTGCGCATACAGATGAGCTCACCCAGTTATACAACCGTCGTCAGTTTGTTCAATTGGCTGAGCATCGCATCCATGAATGGCCAACGCCTGCAAGCACTTGCTTATTGATGTTTGATGTCGATCATTTTAAACATATTAATGATAATTACGGGCATGATGTTGGTGATCAGGTACTGCAATGTATCGCTGAAACCACCCGCAAAGAAATGCGCCAAAAAGATGTCTTGGCTCGTTTTGGTGGTGAAGAATTTATTGTGCTTCTGTCTGAAACGCAAATACAGGATGCAATGTTGATCGCGGAACGTATTCGTTTAACGCTTCAAAATCAATCTTTGCTGAATGTCGCAAATCATCCGATCCAATTTACCGTTTCCATTGGTGTTTCACAGCTTAAATCACATAAGCAAAATTTAACTGAACTGATTAAGCAAGCGGATATTGCGCTGTATCAGGCAAAAGAAAATGGCCGTAACCGTGTAGAGCGCTATGATTCAAGTATGAAACCGGAACGTAAATCGACAAAGTCTTGGCAAAGCTTTACCCATAAAGCAAAGCCCAAAGCTGAACCGAATAATGAAAGCGATAGTAGTTGGTCAATTGTTTATAAATAGAATGTTGAGATATAAAAAAAGGACGCTGAAGCGTCCTTTTTTTATTGGATATATCTTAAATGAGATACTGCCACAGGCATCTTGCACAAAATTTAAAGCAGTGCTTTAAATTTTGTTCATGGCGTAAAACTGGCACGAAGCAGTGCTTCGTAAAACCCCAGTCTGGCGCAGGCATAGCCTTTGCCGTAATTTAGGCAAGAAACGTTGTTTCTTGAAATCCAAAACTGCCGCGAGCATAGCTCTTGGCGTAAAACTGGCACGAAGCAGTGCTTCGTGAAACCCCAGTTTTACTCCCACTCAATCGTAGCAGGTGGTTTAGACGATACGTCATAAACAACACGAGAAACTTCTGCAATCTCGTTCATGATACGTGTAGAAATCTTGTCTACTAAGTCGTATGGAAGATGTGCAAAACGTGCAGTCATAAAGTCCACAGTTTCTACAGCACGAAGCGCGATCACCCATGCATAACGACGGCCATCACCTACGACACCCACAGATTTCACAGGTTGGAATACAGCAAATGCTTGTGCAGTTTTGTCATACCAGCCGCTTGCGCGAAGTTCTTGCATGAAGATGTCATCTGCTAGACGAAGGATATCTGCATATTCTTTTTTCACTTCACCAAGAATACGTACACCTAGACCTGGGCCTGGGAATGGATGACGGTAAAGCATTTCAAATGGAAGACCTAAAGTTGTACCTAAACGGCGTACTTCGTCTTTGAACAAATCACGGATTGGCTCAACCAATTCGAATGCTAAATCTTCAGGTAAACCACCTACGTTGTGGTGTGATTTAATCACGTGTGCTTTACCTTGTTTGCTTGCTGCAGATTCAATTACGTCTGGGTAAATGGTACCTTGAGCAAGGAAGTTCACACCGTCAAGCTTACGTGCTTCTTCAGCAAACACTTCAATGAATTCACGACCGATGATTTTACGTTTTTTCTCTGGATCAACTTCACCAGCAAGTGCTGTTAAGAAGCGATTTTCAGCGTCGGCACGAATCACGCGGATACCCATGTTTTTCGCAAACATGTCCATCACTTGCTCGCCTTCGTTCAAACGAAGTAAACCGTTATCTACGAATACACAAGTCAATTGGTCGCCAATCGCACGGTGTAAAAGTGCAGCTACAACAGATGAATCTACGCCACCTGAAAGACCCAATAGAACTTTTTGATCACCAATTTGCTCACGCAGTTGTTCTACGCGAAGATCGATAATGTTTTCTGAGTTCCACAAGTTACGGCAACCACATACGCCATGTACGAAGTTAGACAATAACTCAGCACCTTTCGCAGTGTGTGTCACTTCTGGGTGGAATTGGATACCGTAGAAACGACGTTTTTCATCAGAAACCATCGCTACTGGGCAGCTTGGTGTGCTTGCAGTGATTTGGAAACCTTCAGGAATTTGAGTCACTTTATCGCCATGACTCATCCACACTTTTAATTGGTCTTTAGTATCTTCAAGATCACCAATTAAAGCATCACGGACTTTAATATCAACTTCTGCATAACCAAATTCATGCACAGTACCTGGCTCAACTTTACCGCCAAGTTGTTCTGACATGGTTTGTAGACCATAGCAAATACCTAAAACAGGTACACCAAGTTCAAATACAACTTGTGGTGCGCGCGGACTACCTTCTTCATGAACACTTTCTGGACCACCTGAAAGAATGATCCCGTTTGGGTTAAATGCACGAATGTCTTCTTCAGACATATCAAATGCGTACATTTCTGAATAAACACCAGCTTCACGTACACGACGTGCAATAAGCTGACTATATTGAGAACCGAAATCCAAAATCAGGATACGGTCTTCAGTAATTTGGGTATTGGTAGTCATGGCAAACAACTATGCAGGCAACGAATATAAGCGCCGTATTCTAACATTTTTCTTGGACTTTCGCACACTATTCGGACAGGGGCAAAAACCACAAGCCAAACGATGTTTTTTACAACACATTTCAGGGCTTTATTGATTTACTTTAAATCAGCGATAGACATGAAAAAAGCGGCAGAACGCCGCTTTGATGGATGCTCGGACTCATGACCGCTTTATTTTGATTTTTCGATCCAATGATCAAAACTGAATTTACCTGCACCATGTAACATGAGAAATAATAAGCCGCCTGACATCGCCAAATTTTTCATAAAGTTAATGCCATCTTCTGCACCACCATGGAATAAAAATGCAGTGATTAAACTAAATACGGTTAGACCCAATGCCGCAAAACGCGCTTGAAAACCAAACAATAAAGCTAAGCCGCCACCTAGCTCGACTAAGATAGTAATCGGAAGAAGCCCAGCTGGCACACCCATTGACTCCATATAACCTCCGGTTGCAGTGTAAGCGGTAATTTTGCCCCAACCTGCCACAATAAAGATATAAGCCATCAAAATACGTGCAACGAGACTGATCACTGCATTGATTTGCGGCTGTTGACTCAGATTTTTCACCACTAGATTTGGATTAAACATACTGAAACCTATTTTTAATACTGTTCAAAAGATGTGCTTAGATTAGGTCGTTTCTTATTCTCTTTAAATATGCTTTTATAATACTCATCATTCCATATATAGAACGATTTTACTGATAATTAATTACGTTTTAATACTGACTTTGCTGCCCCAGACTGATAGCATCAGACCACTATTTTACACATATAAGCCCCATGGAACTGATTGATTTTATACTACATGTTGATGACCATTTACTCGAGTTTATTACCAATTATGGCGTATGGATTTATGCAATTCTGTTCCTGATCATTTTTGTTGAAACCGGTTTAGTGGTCATGCCCTTTTTACCGGGTGACAGTCTTCTGTTTGCAGCAGGCGCGCTCGCTGCGTCAACAGGTGCCATGGATCCATGGGTTTTGGTGATTTTGCTGTTTATCGCTGCGGTCTTGGGCGACACGCTGAATTACCATATTGGTAAATATATTGGCCCACGTGTCTTTGAAATTGAATCACGCTTTATTAACCGTCAACATTTGGTGAATACGCAAAAATTCTTTGAAAAACACGGTGGTAAAACCATTATTTTTGCCCGCTTTATTCCTTTTGCACGAACCTTCGCGCCTTTTGTCGCAGGTGCAGGCAGCATGAACTACAAGTACTTCCTGACTTTTAACATGATTGGTGCGATTTGCTGGGTTGGCTCATTTATCACTTTGGGTTATTTATTTGGCAATATGCCCATCGTGAAAGATAACTTCACCCATCTGATCTTCGGCATCATTATTATTAGTGTTTTACCGGGTGTGATTGGTTTTATTCGAGCAAAATTAAAAAAGTAAACTGATATGGTGAACGCCTTTAAGCAAAAAAGCGTAAAACCACAGGGAACATACATAAAATCAGCATCAGGGCCGATCCTTTATATAGAAGATCGGCCTTAATTTTTTGAGTCTTACCCGCCAAAATCGTCCGGCCAAATGACATCCAAAACAACGCAACAGGCAGCAAAACCACGCTAAATACAGCGAAAACCAAAATAAAATTTAATGGGCTTGCCCAAGTTTCAATCGGGAAAATACCTGCAGCAAAAAGCAACGCTTTCGGATTTTTTAATGAGGAAATGAATAATTCACGTGGTTGAATTGAAGGATGTTTTTGATTGTACTGGTGTAAATGCGTCGATTTCCACAAATGAAAAGCCAACCATAAAACATAGGCAATACTGAGAAAATGTAGCAAGTGAATTAAATTCGGCCACACTGGAGCGCTTAAATGAATAATCAACGCCCACGAATTAATGGCATAGAAATAGCCCAATAATTCTGCAGGAATCAGCATGCACGTCTTTGCAATGCCTTGTTGATGTGCAGAGCTTGCCATTAGTGCATTGCTAGGTCCCGGCGTCATCATCACCGCAATCATTGCCAATACAAAAAGCCAACTCTCAATCATAAATACCCAGACAATGTTTCAAAGCGCACACCTTAGCCGAAATGAATTTAAAAAAACAAGTACGCGCTAGGTCAGTTTTATCCTTGTACAAGTCAATGCACTCACGCTGAATGTTCAAGACCAGAAGAAGGTATTAAAATTTACGAATGATATTTAATTTAATTTTTTCATAGATTTAAATATTTTATTGGCTCTAAATAGTGCAGTTTATTTGGCTCAAAAAAAATGCCAGTAGACGCCTCGCCTACTGACAAATTTTATTACACTTTTCTCATAGCACAGGCCTAAGCCTCTGCTCATGATCCGTTTATGATTTTGCTGCAGTAGCCGAATTTGTGCGAACGATAATCGGACAACCCTTAAATTTTGCTGCCTGTACAATCGCTTCTTGCTCACCTAGAACGCGTGAAAGTTCGGTACGTTTGGTATTTGAAGATTGTCCCATATTGACCGAAATACTCGGACCAATGCCCCAACCTCCACGGCTGCCCCAGCCACCACCAAGGCCAACACCGACACCAACGCCTGTGCGCTTCGGTGTTTCTACACCATTTTGAATATAGTCGTGGATTCGGTTGTATTCGCTTTGCAATTGTTGGCAACTCAAAGACTGATACTGTGTAGGTGAAACATAGCTTGGTTTAGGCGTACTTGCACATGCACCCAATACAACAGCAGTGAAAGCAACTAGACCACATTTAAGTGCATTCATACTTTTCTCGATACTACTTTTGCTCAATTTCATTGAACAATGATTGATAGGCTTGCGTCAATTTATGATCTGCAGCCAAATGGATTAAAGGTTGATTTTTATGATGAGATTCTTTCATCAGCACCGAAGGCGGCAACATGCTGTCCAATACAGGCAGACCTTCATCTTTGAGTTGTTGTACAACTTCGCGCGGCAACTTCGCCTGTGCCTGAAATTGATTGACCACAATGCCTTCAATTTCCAAATGATCATTATGATCATCCTGCGTTTCTAACACATTTTCGATCAGGGTCTGTAAGGCACGTTTTGAAAACACATCGCAGTCAAATGGAATCAGCACGCGATCTGCCGCAATCAACGCAGATAAGGTAAAAAAGTTAAAGGCCGGCGGTGTATCAATAAACACTCGATCATATTGACCGCTCATCTGCTGCAAAGCATCGCGGAGTTTGTAAATTTTATGCTTAGATTCTAAGGCATGTGCCAACGCGCCTAAATTTGGACTGGCAGGAATCACATCTAAGCGTGGATAAGGTGATGCATGCACATAACTTTCCAAACCTTTGGCACGACCTTTCAAAATCGAACCGATGGCATTTCCCAACAAACCTTTACTTTGTTGTGTCCCCAAGACTTCTTCAAAATAATTTTCAATATTGGGTTCAAGTGCAGGCTTATCTGCCGAATACGTCGCATCATCCCCCAACAAATATTGACTTGAATTGGCTTGAGGGTCGAGATCAATCACCAAAGTTTTTAAACCTTGGTGCGCGCTTATCGCAGCTAAATTGACCGTAATACTCGATTTCCCCACACCACCTTTTTGGTTAAATACCACACGCGTACGCATTCAAAACCCTCTAATCTTTGTTTTTCTACTCAAGCCTTGAAATCGGCCATGTGGATAAGCCATTTATCCAAAAACTGGTTTGATTATAACCAATGTAATGATGAAAATAAGTGCAATAGCTGCAATAAATAAGCCCGCACGGCGCTGAACCAATAAAACACTGTCATCTTTTTTATACGCTTTAGATAAAGAAGACAGCAGCGCCAAAAACAACACAACTTTGGCATAGAACCATGGCTGCACATCAAAGTTATTCATAAACAATAAAATAATCCCTGTCACAGCAATTAAAGCCATTGAGCCATGTTGCAATGCAACAAAAAACTTACGACCTGCTGGATTCGGTAAATTGCCCTGCGTCCCTTTAAACAGCGTAAAAGCACGAATGAAAATGGCAGCACAGCCTAAAGCCACGCCACACATATGAATGATTTTAATGATTAATTGCGTTTCCATGGCTCACCTTAAGATGACTTGGGTGCATGCGCACATTCAGGGCTAGTGGTGTCTTGACCTTTCCATTCTTCGGGTAAAAACGCATGAATGGCCAAGGCATGAATTTGCCCCGGACTAAGTAAATCACCGGCTGCGGCATAGACTTTTTGATGACGTTGCACCAAACGCAAGCCTGCAAAAGCCTCACTCACGATCACAGCTTTAAAATGCGATTCTTTACCTGGGAAATAACCACCATGACCTGCGGACTCATTCACCACTTCAAGATGTGTAGGCGCTAATGTCTGTAGACGCTCAATTAATTGCTGTTCTAAACTCAAAACGGCTCTCCCAAATTCAAAAAAAGTTCAACTGGTCTTAGTATAGCCTGTATTTGTTGAAGTTCTTGTGTCGCAAAGTTGCTGAAACCGCCTGAATTGCATGATTTCATCAAAATGGAAGCCTTTGACCTGCAAAAATATTCCAATTTTCAAACAAATTGTTTTTATTTTATGCAAACGATGCACAGTTTTTCATAAAGTTATTGACCTGAAAAATCCTTAATGTATTATACGTGGCTATGCGGGAATAGCTCAGTTGGTAGAGCATAACCTTGCCAAGGTTGGGGTCGGGAGTTCGAGTCTCCTTTCCCGCTCAAAATTTTTTCATTCGGTTTTTTATTTAAAAAATTGGATAGACTCCGCGGGAATAGCTCAGTTGGTAGAGCATAACCTTGCCAAGGTTGGGGTCGGGAGTTCGAGTCTCCTTTCCCGCTCCAAATTTTTTTCGATTCAGTTTTTTAGTAAAAAAACAGGATAGACTCCGCGGGAATAGCTCAGTTGGTAGAGCATAACCTTGCCAAGGTTGGGGTCGGGAGTTCGAGTCTCCTTTCCCGCTCCAAATTCAAAAAGCCCCCATCGAAAGATGGGGGCTTTTTTATTGTTGATTTTATTAGATTTTTTAAAATAAGAAAGCTTTTTAGACTGCTTTCAAATAACGTCTATCCCAACGTCTTCAATTTGCATGGTGACCATAAGTGACCAAAAAGTGCCTTCAATAAATCAAAAAGATAAGAACCCCTTTCTAAAACTGCTTAAAAAATTATTCCACCGAAAATTTCTATGTCATTAGACTTCTATTATTTTCAATTCAATATTTTTACAAGATCAAATAGGATCGTGACCAAATTTGGTCACGCAATAAAACTCTCGATAAATACAGATCATTTTAAGTTTTTAAAATTCAGCCCTACTTACTCAATATCTACATACTTGTCCCACAATCAAAAATACTCTAAAAAAATTAAGGTGACCAAATTTGGTCACCTTAATTTCATAAATATTTCATCGTCTTAAGATTCTTCAGCTTGTAATTTCAGAAGATCTCCTACCTCTACATTCAATAATAAACAGAGCTTCTCAATAGTTTCAAAATCAATACGAGTCGATTGACCATTATAAAGTTTATGCAGAGTGGTTTTACTCATCCCTGTTTCACGCGCAACATCCGCAACCTTCATTCTGCGTTCTGCTAATAAGACTGGCAAATTGCAAACTATCATTAATTACCACCATTGTGTAATAAAGTACTTGCATGATGTATTAAATGCTTATAGTATTGCATTGTAATCTTAAATAACATCATTGTGATACTTTTTAAAAGGATATACATATGAACTTCACGTATCTTACTACAAAAGAACTTTCGGAACGAATTCATTACAACGAGCGTACTATCCGAAATCAACTCAAAGATAGCGTCTTACTTGAAGGCGTTCATTACATTCGCCCATTTGGTGGGCGCAAAATTCTTTTTGTTTGGGAACGCATTGAGGAAGATATGACAAAAACCTCGTTCGGCTCTCTTCATAGCCTACAACTACAATAGGAGTTCAATCACATGGCCTCAATCCGTACAAGATACGGCAAGCTTACAATTGATTTTCGGTACTTAAATAAGCGTTGCCGTGAAACAACTGCAATGGAAGATACACCTAACAATCGTAAAAAACTTGAAAAAGCGATTGAACGTATGGAAGCTGAAATGCTCTTAGGTGTATTTGATTATGCAAAATATTTTCCCAAAAGTGCTCGACTGGCAGAAATTAAAGCTGCTGAAAACCAAATCAATGCAGTGAGTTCTAAAGCACCTGTTTTTTCTAAGTACTGTGAAATATGGGTTGCTGATAAAGAAATAGAATGGCGTAGCAGCTATGCAGAAAAAATTAGGATTGTTATTAGAAAATATTTAACTCCATATTTCGGAACAATTCCTGTTATTAACATTAAAAAGTCAGACATCCTTGGATTCCGTTCATCCCTCGCCAAAGTGACATACGGAAATAACCAAGAATGCCTTTCACCATCACGAATCAACCAGATTATGACAGTACTTCGTATGATACTAGATAGCGCATCCGAACGATATGATTTTGATAGCCCTTACAAAAACATAAAAAGTTTGAAAGAAGGTCGGATTGAAGTCACGCCTTTCTCTCTTGAAGAAGTTCAGCGAATTATTACATCTGTTCGTGACGACTTTAAACCTTATTACACCATCCGCTTTTTTACGGGTATGCGCACCAGTGAAATCGATGGCCTTCAATGGAAAAATATCGACTTGCAACGTCGTGAGATCCATATCCGTGAAGCGTTAGTGAATGGTGTTCTTGGTGGAACCAAAACGTATGGTTCTGACCGCACGATCCAGATGAATGACCGGGTGTACCAAGCCTTTCTGCAACAGAAAAGCTTAAATAATGGTAAATCCAGTTTTGTTTTCTGCAACCGTGATGGTGGTCCTCTAGACTACCGTTTAGTTAATAAGCGTGTATGGCACCCTATCCTGCGCTTTTTAGGATTAACGCCTCGTCGTGCTTATCAGACACGTCACACAGCTGCCACACTTTGGTTATCTGCTGGTGAAAATCCTGAATGGATTGCACGTCAGCTAGGTCATTCGACCACTGAAATGCTGTTCCGTGTTTACAGCCGCTACATTCCAAACGTCACACGTCGTGATGGCAGTGCTTTTGAAGCCATGCTGGAAAAACTAAATACAGAGGAGCTTGCACATGAATAGTAAAGCTTTCTTTGGTGGTGTGGTCGTCAGTTTTGAAGCAGATATGGTCGCTCGTGAATTAATCCATGAGCTACACATTCCCAAACTGCACAATCTGGCATTTTTGCTGGAGATCAACAAATGCTTCGATGACCACCAAGCATTGAGACTCTGGTTACAGCGAATGCTGGATGAAGGGCAAGCCCATTACGACGACCTGGCCCAACAGGCCCGCATCCGGTTAATGAGCCTGGCTCCCTGATCAAATAAATATACAAGGTTATCTAATTGATGACCTTAGCCCCTCTATACCTATAAAAAAGGTGAACACATGCATAAAGATATTTCAATTTGGATGCCACTCTATATTGGCGACCTACAGGCAAAATTTGCACGAATGACAGCAGAACAAATTGGTGCGGCACTGCTGTTAATGATGGATTTCTGGAAAAATGGTGCCATTCCTCATGACCTAGCTACTGTATGTAGCATCACGAAATTACCGCAGCACACCAAGGCTAAAACTTTGTTAAATACGCTGATGGCCCTAGAATTGTTTGAAGTCGAGTCTGAGCAGATTCATTCAAATTTCTTAAGCAGTTTAAAAAGCCAAGCATTGCAAAATCAGCAAATGAAATCTGATAAAGCTAAAAATGCAGCTCAAGCACGTTGGGGGAAATCCGCTAGTAATGCTCAAGCATCAACCAAGCAACGAAAAGTAAATGCTCAAGCAGCTCCTGAGAAGAGCTCGAGTATTACTCAAGCCATGCTTGAATCATGCCCTTCATCTTCATCTTCATCTTCATCTTCATCTTCATCTTCAAATTTTGAAGAAAAAAATGAGAGTTTTTTAGAAAATTCAAAGTGGATTTAGGAGATTAGTCATGAATACCATGCTTAAAACACTCCAGTTTCGCGCAGAAACAACGGAAACACTTTGCGCTACCCATCATATACCCCTGATGGAAATTGCTGGTCACAGGCTCTGTAAATTGTGTGCCAAAGAAACTGTTCATCACTCACATGCAGCCTATGAGAATGAACTGCAACAGCGATTGCTACAACAGAAAATTAAAAATTCAGGGCTCAATAAACGCTACCTAGATCGTGGCTTCAAGAATTATGTAGTTGCATGCCCTGCACAAGACAATGCCATCAAACTATGTCAGGCCTTTGCACAGCAGATTATTTCTGACCACAACCCGAACATGTTGATGATTGGTACGCCGGGTACAGGTAAAACCCATCTGAGTGCATCAATTATTCGCAACATTCTGCATAACAGTACAAAATCTGCACGCTACTATACCAGTGCAGAAATTGCTCAAAAAATGATGGATACCTGGTCAGATGCTTCACGCTCTGAAAAGGAAGTTATCGAGCATTTTTCCAGTTTTGATTTATTAGTGATTGATGAATATGGCTTGCATGACCGGCATGAGAAACGTCTGGAAATGGTACATAAGGTTCTGTATAGCCGTTATGACAATATGAAATCTACCCTGCTGATTTCCAATTTCACAGTCCAAAATATGCAGCAGGATTTAGGTGTCCGATTATGGTCACGATTACATGAAAACAATTTGATTGTAGTACCGTGTTATTGGGATGATCGACGAATAAGCGGATAGCCAAACTCTTTGCTCAAGCCAATTATCTTCCGAGATAATTGGTTTTTTACATATAAAAATTTAATAATTTGATAAATCCAAGTAGAACCTAAATTAAATTAATTTGAAGGTCTAATAAAAAAATCAAAACTAGTACCATAATATATCTTTGTCAGAGCATAATCAGTTCATGTTAATTCTCAATAAGCTCAGGTATATACTGGTTAATTTGCATTAATTCTTTACTTACATCTGTTTTTGGTTTCAACAGGCTTTGTTGCACAAAGATTTGAAATACAAAGCCCCCCTAATTGAGCCAAATTTAAGGCGTAACTTGGGTAAGTGGTCGACCTAATTCCGTAAATCTGTTGAGGACTGCTACACGTGCATGAATTTCATTGACTTGGCTATCAAATTTTCTTGCACTGAGTTTATCCCCCAATAATTTGATGCAATGCATCTTAGTTTCGACCAAACTTCGGCAATGATAGCCGGACCATTTTTTCCATAATGTCCTGCCTAAACGTTTAACTGTTCGAAGTAATTCATTTCGCGCTAGCGAGCTGATCTTTGTATCTTTCCATGGTTTCGCATTTTTTCTAGGTGGAATCACCGCATGCGCTTGCCGATCTGCAATGACCTGACGGCATTGCTTGGTGTCATAAGCTCCATCGGTATAAACAGAGTCAATCTGCTCATCTTGTGGAATCTGATCGAGTAAATCACCAAGCACTTGTGAATCACTCACATTATTTGTAGTGAGTTGAATGGCGCGTATTTGAAGGGTTTCAGCATCTATACCAATATGAAGTTTACGCCATTGGCGACGATATTCAGGTCCATGTTTCTTCCTTTTCCATTCACCTTCACCTAAAAACTTTAGACCGGTTGAGTCTACCAGCAAGTTAAGCCCACCACTGCTTTTTTGATAATTAATCGCAATATCAATATGTTTTTGTCTTCTGCAAAGCGTACTGTAATCTGGTGCGGTCCAATTTAATCCACAAAGTTTAATCAGACTTTGCACAAAGCCAGTGACCATACGTAAAGATAGACGGAATAAGGATTTAATCATTAAGCAGCATTGGATAGCTGCGTCGGAGTAGGTTTGATTTCGCCCTTGTTTGCCTTTTGATGGAGCATACCATTGCGTAGCAGGATCAAACCAAATGGCAATATTTCCGCGACTCATGAGTGCTCGGTTATATGCGGGCCAATTGGTTGTGCAATAGATTTTGTGTGTAGGCTTCTTCATTTGAAAATTATATCGCTGAAAAAGCCTTTACAGATAGGTTTGTGCAACAAAGCCGTTTGAAGGATAAAAAAAGAATAGGGATTCAGCCACAGGTTGAAACTTAATACGAGGTCAAAGGGGTCAATTTTAGAATGCCGTTGACACCGTTCTCTGCCACTGTCTTAGAAAGGGTGGAACAAATGCATACACCTAAAGAAGTAAAGCACCACTAAGGTGCTTTACTTCTTTGACAATTTAAAACCCCACATAAAACTTTTCAATCAGTTTCCGGGTCTTGGCCAGCAAATTGCTAAACACGTTCTCCCGCTCAAACAGCTTAACCTTATAGTTTGGTAAGTCCTTCAACTCTTCTTTACGTGGTAGGCGTTTGGTGAACTCATAATGCTCCAGAACCTGCTTCATCGCTTCTGGTTTCAGATTTTCTTCTTTACAAAGATGCTGATAGGCCTGTTCTTTTTCAGCATCCCAGAATGCAGCAAAAGCCGTTTGGACGCTCTGTCCATTGATCATCTTCGGCATGTTTTCTTCAATGAATTTTTGAATGAGGTCTTGCTTATCGTGCAAACTAATATCGCTACTGATTAAATCGTAAATTTGCGCTTGGTACTTCTGACGCTTGTCCTCTGAGTCCGTATCAACAACAAGCTGTAGTAGATTGATAATATAGCCAACATTAATGCGGTCACTGTGCAGTAAATCCAGCTGAAAATCGACATCATCCAATACCGATACTTTTTCTTTCTTGGTCGTCTTTCTAACGGCACGGCATAGGTCAGCATACTTAGAGGCGAAATTCGCAAAGTGCTGTTTATCCAGTTGTGTTTGGTCTTGATCGTACTCAATAAAAGTTTGTAATTGCGCGTTGTAGCGCATCACTTCACGGAAAGCTTTAATAAATTCCAGTTGCTGTTCTTCAGTAACAAGATCATCGACTGATTGGTAATTGGGCGTTAAGGCAAACAATTTGCTCACCGCTGCTTGGTAATCCTGTTCGATTTCCGCATAGCTTGGAACAAGGACGATCTTGGTGGTTTCTTTATTGGAAAATAGTGCCAGCGCTTCATCCGTTGCACGTTTTAGGTTGCGGAAACAGATGATATTGCCAAATGGTTTTTTATCGTTATAGACACGGTTGGTACGAGAGAATGCTTGAATCAAGCCATGATATTTTAGGTTTTTATCGACATACAAGGTATTTAGCGGCTTAGAGTCAAAGCCCGTGAGGAACATATTGACCACGATTAGAATATCAATCTGTCTGTTTTTTACGCGCTGTGCAATGTCGCGGTAGTACGCATAAAATTGATCACCAGAATTGTAGTTAGTTTTGAACTGTCGGTTGTAATTGGCAATGTAGCGATCTAGCTTATCCCGACTGGATGAGTTGACCTGAGTTGGAATATCTGCGGCTTCTTCATGAATCAAGCCAGTTAAGTCATCAGTCGGTACAGCCTCATTTGCCGCATACGAAAAGATGGTGGCAATGGTCAACGGTTTAAATATCCGACCTTGTGCTTCATCTTCAATTTGCTTTTCAGCCTGCACCTTTTCAAAGAGGTCGTAATATTGGGTCAGTGTTTCGACCGAACTGACACAGAACATTGCGGTAAATTCACGATTACGGGTTTTGGTATCGTGAATATTGACAATGTAGCGGGCAATCATTTCTAGGCGTTGTGGGTTGTCATACAGTTCTTTGGTATCGATGCCTTCTACGTCTTCCTCATAACTTTCATTCGTCGCCATGCCTTTGGCGGTGTATTTGCCACGATAATCAATCTGGAACTGCAAGACGTTACGGTCGCGGATCGCATCTACAATCACGTATTTATGCAAACACGCATTAAACAGGTAGTCTGTGGTGAGTTTTAAACCTGCTTTGCTTTGGCTATTCTTTTCAAAAATAGGCGTACCGGTAAAACCAAACATTTGTGCATTGCTGAAGAATTTTTTTATGTTCTGATGGGTCTCACCAAATTGACTGCGATGACATTCATCAAAAATAAAGACCACTTTTTTATTTTTAAGATAATCAATCGATTCTAAATATCGGTCAGTACTGATGGCTCGATTGAGTTTTTGGATGGTGGTCACAATCAGTTTGTCATGACGTTGATCGAGCTGTTTTACCAAGGTCGATGTGTTATCGGTGCTGTCGACGCTGTCGGCTTTAAAAGCATTAAATTCGCGTGAGGTTTGCGTATCGAGGTCGTTACGATCGACCACAAACAAGACCTTTTCAACATCGGGCATTTGCATGATGATCTGACTGGCTTTAAATGAGGTCAGGGTTTTGCCTGAACCTGTAGTGTGCCAGATATAGCCGTTCTGATCGGAGTTTTGCACATGCTCCACAATTTTCTGTACTGCATAAATCTGATAGGGACGCAGCACCATCAAGCTTTTGGTGGTTTCTAGCAGCACCATGTACTGAGTCAGCATTTGGGTCAGATGCTGCTGATTGAAAAAAGCTTCGGCAAAGTCGACAATTTCATTGATGTGTTTGTTATCGACATCCGCCCATGGAAAGGCAAACTCGATGCCTGTGGTGCCGTTGGAGTAATAACGGGTATTGGCACCATTACTAATCACAAACAACTGGATAAAGCCAAATAGCCCTTGCCCAGCCCAATACGCTTCACGAATATAGCGTTGGGTTTGATTAAAGGCTTCGGCGATTTCCATACCGCGCTTTTTCAGCTCGATCTGTACCAAAGGCAAACCATTGACCAGTAAAGTCACATCAAAACGGCTGGTTCTGCCATTATAGTCGCGGTGGTCAATGGTGATCTGGTTGGTGACCTGATAGATGTTCTTGCTTGGATCATCCGACAGAAAAAAGATGTGCTTGCTAGTTCCATCGTCAAATTTGACTGGAAACAGATCACGCAGATTCTTGGCCCGTTCAAATACCGTGCCGGTATTCAGAAAACTAATGACCTGCTTCCACTCTGTATCAGATAGTGGCGCTAGTCCATTGGCACGTTCAATCTGGGTTTTGAGGTTAGACAGTAGTTGACTCTCATCCTTGATGGTCACCGCAGCATATCCCAATTGCTTGAGCTGGCTAATCAGTTCATTTTCAAGTTGGTATTCGCTTTGGAATGTCATTTTATTCCTTTGAATTAATTTAATACTTAACAATTACTTATGTATAAAAATAACTAAACTTAGCTATTTTAGCTAAGTTTAGTTATTTTTTAGTTATTTCTTAGCTATTTTCCATGTTTTTCCTTCAGTTTTAATTAAGCCGTTACGTCTCATTTTCTGCATTAAATTTCTGATTCTATTTATTTTTTTAGGTTCATCTAAAACCTGAGGAAGTTTATCTAACAATAACTTTTCTAATTCTGAGCGTTTTGCTTGTCCAAATTTTTTTAAATATTCCAAAATCAAGCCTTCATAATGCTGATCATCTAACCCACGCATATCCAAATATTCAGCTTGTTGATCCGTATGCTGTGCAACATCTGCCGAAATACAATAATTTGGTTTTCTCCCCTCAATAAGCCCTTTTTTACGAAGGTCGTAGGCATCTTCATCATTAATTAAATGATTCTTCTGTACTTGATCAAGGGCAATAATATTGTCTAAAGATAATTCAGGAAGTTCGGCAAGTTTCCTTGCGTAATCTATATTTAAAACTTTACCTGTAATTTTGACCTGTACGCGATTATTTGCGAAATCATAATCAGGCATAGGGAAAAACTTTTCTCGTTGTTTGATGAACATTCTGCGGATACCACTGCCGATGGTATCAATTAGATTTAATTGCATCATGGCATTGACCAAGAAGGTATTACGGTACTGCTGTTCAGGTGTATCGTTTAAGATTACGTTTTCAATAGATTTGGGTAAAAAACTACCGTAGTTTTGAAAAGTTAAAGTTGAATCTTCTTTTTCTACAATCGTAATTCGCCCACGCATACGATAATCTTGATGGGCAATCGCATTACTTAATGCTTCTCGAATAATATAAGGATCATATTGGTCGACTTCTTCGGGGAAAAGCGTCCCATCCATCAAATACCGATATTTTAGGTTACGAATTTTCTGATAGACCTCATCTACAGCTAACAATAATGGCGTGTAAAAGTGTTGATAGTCTTTTTCTACACCGTCAGCACTTTTTAAAATCCACGTTATTTGTGCTACCGCAGGATTAATAAAATGTGCTGATTCAGGCAAGCCGAGCAATACGATAGCGGTATGTGTAATTTTCCCTTTAATTGTGACTCTGGCTTTGTTTAAAAAGGTGAGGTCATCCCAAGTTGGGACATCTTCAGCTAATCGTGGGTTTTTCCGAATGAATAACTGTCTAGCTGTAGCAATGGCGATCGGGTCTAAATCTTCAAGTGTCGCATCTTGGCAAATCTCTGCACTCCAATCCGAAGACATGCTTTGCCAAATTTGCTTTTCTTTTTCAGGATAGTCTTTGAGTTTCTTGGTATAACTCCCAATACGAATATAGGCTTCATGCAAAAAACTCACAGGTGCATAGCTAGTTGCTGGAATCTCAAATACAACAAGATGCTTACCATCAATGTCGAGTTCATGAATTTTAAAGTCAATGCGTGGGTTTAAGCGTGTCAGTAACCAAAACTCTAAATCCTCATTGCCTTTGGCTTTTTGTTTTTTGGGATTAAAATGAGTACCAACAATACTGTGATCATGGTCTTTCACTCCAAAAATCAAATAACCGTACCGCTTGTTGCGTATGCATGCACCGTTGGATAGGGCAGAAATACGCTCTCCAATTTCTTCGGCACTATGGTAGTTTTCTTTAAACTCTAACCATTCTTGCTCACTGGGTTCTTGGAGCAATTGCAATACAAGATTTTGAAAGTAATCGGTCATCTTTTCCCCCTACACAAACATCTGCTGCAACAAGCCTTTTTTCCACTGTTTGGCTTGTTCAATTTGCTGTGCCACGACTTCAATTTTTTGGTCAATTGCAGATAAGAAATTAGCGATTTTGGTTTGTTCATCTAGGCAAGGTTTAGCTATGTGAAATTTTCTAATATTTGTCATTGACAG
The DNA here is from genome assembly GCF_013417755.1 of Acinetobacter sp. YH12231. Taxonomy (NCBI): domain Bacteria; kingdom Pseudomonadati; phylum Pseudomonadota; class Gammaproteobacteria; order Moraxellales; family Moraxellaceae; genus Acinetobacter; species Acinetobacter sp. YH12231. Next base: position 135,968 of record NZ_VPDJ01000007.1, on the reverse strand, counting down.
AGCTGGCTGGGAACTCGTTGCAATAAATTTCTCGATTTCATTACGCCTAAAACTTGTTTCATTAAAATATTGCAATAAATATACAGGATTCAATAACTCTTTATTAGCTCGTATCCGAGCAACATTAGGAGCTAAATAAAATTTTTCATTTTCTTGGATTAATGCGACATCACCAATCGTTCCTACATATGTGAATATTAGATCATCAATATATAATTTACTTCGACCTAACATTTTCAAATCACTATCATCAATATACTTTACATCTGATAAATCTAATTTATTATTTTTAACATTAAGACCACGTAAAGCAATTAAATTACCTGAGTCTTTATAAACAATATGTTTGGTAAACTCATAGCCTGCTAATTTGGTCACATCAGTAGCTGTACCTAGTTCAATAAAATCCCACTCCCCAAATTCACTCCCATCATCCGCTTTAAAACGAATCTGCTGACTAAACAGCTTTTGCATCATGCCTTGTTTATATTGGCTGAGCAGTTCATGTTTTTGGGTGAGTTGGCTAATCTTTTCATCCACTGCGGAAAGAAAAGAAGCAATTTTGGTTTGTTCAAGTAACGACGGAGTATAAAGCTCAGTAGAAAAGTAATCTTGATTTCTAATATGCACTTGGGTACTGCCAACCATGATAGATTGCATATGTAGTCTAAATTTAGAAGTATTTGAGAACTGGATTAAAAAATCTCTATTAAGATCATTTTTTATTCTGAATCCATAAACACCTTGAGCTAAAATATATTTTTTATTACTTTCATATTTAACGATATAACCAATACTTGGACCACTAGGCACAAGATCTCGTAGAGTTGTAATTAAATATTCACTATCTACAATATAATTTTGATTTGAATTAAAAAATTCAAGAGTGCAAAAAGTTGGAACAACTTTATCCAATTGAAGTAATCCACCAGAAGATATAGCTTTTTTAGGAATAACTTCGCAATCTGAATATTCTACAAAATCTGCTGGTGTTAGAGATGCACCACCTTTGTAATTTAATACAAAATTACCAATAGTATTTTTGTTCCAGTCCCCATCAAACTCTTTAAATCTTAACTTTGGCGCAGCCATTACTTCACCTCCGCAAACGGTGAAACAATGCCTAGCTCTTTACAAAAATCTGCAATGATGGCATCGGTCTTTTGGCTCTCAACTTCCAAAGCTTGAAGCTGTTTTGCAATCGCATCTAAATCAATCTCGGCTTCCGCTTCAAAGGTATCTACATAACGCGGAATATTCAGGTTGTAATCGTTATCTTTGACTTCTTGCAAGGTCGCCACATGCGCATACTTTTCAATATTTTCACGCTGTTCAAATGCCGCAACAATCTTATCCAAATGCTCAGGCAATAACTTGTTTTGATTCTTCTGCTTTTCAAACTCATTGCTGGCATCAATAAACAAAATATTGCCGCTATGCTCACGGTTTTTCTTCAACACCAAAATACAGGTCGGAATTGAAGTACCATAGAAAATATTGGCGGGTAGACCAATAATGGCATCCACCACGTTCATCTGCTCAATCAAATACTGACGAATCACGCCCTCACTCGAACCACGGAACAATACGCCATGCGGTAACACCACCGCCATAGTGCCATTGTCATCCAGTTGATACAGCATGTGCTGTACAAAAGCCATATCGGCTTTGGAACTTGGCGCCAATTTGCCATACGCGGCAAAGCGTTCATCTTGTAAAAATAACGGATCGGCAGACCATTTTGCAGAAAATGGCGGATTCGCCACCACCGCATCAAACTTTTTATCTAAATGCTGCGGACGGGTTAAAGTATTTTCCTGCTTGATGTCGAACTTGGCAAAATGCACATCATGCAGAATCATGTTCATGCGTGCCAAGTTGTAGGTAGTACGGTTCATTTCCTGACCGTAAATCATATCGACATCTTTAACTTCACGTTTTACCCGTAGTAACAACGAACCCGAACCACAAGTCGGATCATAGACTGAACGTAAACGGTCTTTGCCTTGGGTGACAATCTTCGCCAGTAAAGTCGATACGGTTTGCGGTGTATAAAATTCCCCCGCTTTTTTGCCCGCGCCTGAGGCAAACTCACCAATCAGGTACTCGTAAGCATCACCCAGTACATCGGCTTCAGTATTACTAATATCAAAATCAATATCATCTAAATGACTCAGGACTTTCGCCACCAGTGCATTACGGTCACTGGCATTATTGCCAAGCTTGGTCGAGTTTAGATCCAAATCTTCAAACAGGTTGGCAAAGTCATCGGCAGAGTCGGTGCCTAAAGTGCTTTGTTCAATCGATTTTAAGGTTGCAGTTAAATCATCCAAAATGAATTCGCCCTGACGACCACGCTCGGCTAAGGTATGGAATAGTTGTTTTGGTGTGAGCGCATAACCGACTTCGGCAATGGCATTCTTTTTAATTTCTTCGATGTACGGCACATGCTCAGGATTATTTTCATCTAATTCTAAAAAGCTGAGGTCTTCGCCATCGAGCAATTCATTGGCAAATTTCACCGACTTTTCTGATAAATATTTAAAGAAAATAAAACCCAGAATGTAATCACGGAATTCATCGGCGCCCATGGTGCCGCGCAAAGTATTGGCAATATTCCAAAGTTGTTTTTGTAATTGTTGCAGTTGCACCTGGGTCATTGTTATAGAAGTCCAATTAAGTGAATCATTAATCAAATGATTTTACCTAAAATTCTAAATCATGTAGCAGTAAAAAGATGGAAAAGGACATAAATTTCCGTGCTCAAGCCAAGTGATCTGTCAATTCAATCTCCAAACAGGTGAATATTCTAAATTTTGTAGCAGCATATTGTGAGAATGAAGGCCTCCAGTTAAAAGTCTGTAAGGGCTGAAAGCTCTAATTCAGCTGTCTATAGAATACTATCTTGCTGAATATTCAATTTGTTCTTGAAAATATTGGTCTTGGGATAACAGAATCTCTGCAAAGAATAACGGTCTCAAAAGACACCAGATATAGGATGAGCCAATATCTGTTTATCTTTGCCCCCCAACCAAACTAAATACTCATGCTCAATCGCCTGCTGATAGGCCCAGTCTGCAACCCGATGTGAACGCTGCAGATCAGTCAAAAAACCGAGTTGCGAAATCTCCCGACTAATCGCCTGATCATGCAGATGATTACGTTCCATCCATTGCTCCAAGAATTGCCCGGATGCCAAATAATTGCTTTTCTGTGAATTACATTTGTCGTCCGCCAGAACAAAGTTATGCCCGGTATCGGCAGGATATAGAGACCAAGGAATAAAATGATCCACGGCATATTTTGAGTTTTTCAGGCTTTTGCCACAGTAAAAACACTGGCATTGCTGTAAGTCGATTAAGAAGTCCGCGACCTGCCCCAATTGATTACGACTTGGAGCAAACATGAATTCATCTAGGTCAGGCAAGCCATCAAGTACAACTAGGTTCTGCTTGTTCAGTCGGACAAAATCAATCCAGCGCTTCTGGCACAGCTCTTCAATAATTTCACTGAATTGTCTTAAGCAATACATCACCTTGGGCAACAGCTTAAGTGACTGTTTGCAATCCTGCAGATGATAGAGAAACTCTACGGTTTGACCATTCAGATTCTGCAAATACACCACCGGCATTTGCTTGACGGTCGCTGCAACCACTTTTCTGAGCTGATTCCAGTGAAACTGGTCTTTTCTTAACGCAGCCAGCGTTTTGAATTGTTGCTGTGCATTCTGAATTTCACTGATGATCTTTGCCTGCTTACCAGTGCTTTGATGAATAGTAAAAGGCTCATACTGGTTAAACTGAAACGGCAGTGACTGTTTCCAGTACAGGTCAATAAACTTTTCAGCAATATCTTGATATTCCAAATGCAAGGCAGCACCAGTATCTTGACCCTGTTCAATCGCCAGACGCGTGATACTTATCAGCAAAGCAAACTTATATGTCGAAGTAAAAGTCCCTGACTGCAATATCTGCTGAATATGCTTCAAAAATTTCAGCTGTTCTTGAGGTGTTGGTATTTCAGCTGTACTAAACAACATGGCTAAGCCTGCATTTTTCTAATCAGGATATTTAACCACTCTTCTGTACGGTCTGGACGTTTATCTACTGTAATCCATTGCTGTAAAAGTAAAGCCTGGTCGATTTGTTTGAGTAAGTCATGAGCTTGCTGCTCATTTAGATCAGTAAAGCTACGCCCCTCTTTCTCACGATCTGTATTTCCATATTTAAAAGACATATAACACACACCATTTGGCTTTAATGCTTTAAATATGCGCGCCAGCACTTCAGTCAGGCGATCTCTTTCACAGTGTAAAAGAGAAGCACAGGCCCAAATCCCATCATACTTAGCTACTTCATTCAGCTCATAAAAACTTTGCTGACGTACCTCGATGCCTGTCAGCTCTCTCGCCTTTTCAACCAGCTCGGTAGAATAATCAATTGCCTCAACTTGATAGCCTTTTTTCTTAAATGCCAAAGTATCCCGCCCCGAGCCACAGCCCAAATCCAGGATCAATGCCTGTTCCGGCAAATATCTTAGAAATGGTGCATAAAGACTTTCCATTTCAACCTGATAGGTATTTTCAAAAAATGCTTGAGCATGTTGATTGTAATAATTTGATGTTTGATTCATTGTCTAAAAGCCAATATCTTATGTTAAAGAACATACTGATATTTCACTAGATAAGTCAAATGATCAGTCCTATGAATGAATCAAACTCTTATTTCACTGTATCCGGACAACTGAGATAGAAACCAAACTGGTTCTTGTAAATGGAAAAAATATGGGCTTCAGATTTCGTAAGAGTATTAAAATATTACCTGGATTAAAAATCAATCTGACGCATAAAGGCATCAGCAGTGCAAGCATTGGCAAACCTGGTGCTTCTTTAAATATTGGCAAAAAAGGCACCCGAACCAGCGTTGGTATTCCAGGCACAGGCTTATCTTATTCAAAGCATCGACCTTATACGAACAGAGCTGGCAACCAAAAAAATCCTGCTCAGGAACAACAATCTGTCTATACATCAGATACCGAGCAACCCAAATCGAATGTCTGGATTTGGGTATTTTTTGGATTATTTTGTTTTATTGTCGGGGCTATTATTTTTTAGAATTAGCTGCGCTTTGTACCCATAATATTCATTCCGCTAGGCAAAATTTCATTCATTCATTACTATGGACGGATGTTAAATACAATAAAGGCTGCCGCTGATGTCTGATAATGACAGTACTCTGGATTATGATGAAAATGATTTAATCGACTCTCCCTTATCTCATGTTTTACAAGAGGATAATGAGCAAATTAAAATTCTAATTTATCGATTACCTGATAGTGACTGGACACTGGAAGTGGTGAGCCAAAGTGGTACTTCTACCGTATGGGATGAAACGTTCCTGTCAGATCAGGAAGCTCTATCTGTCGCTTTAGATGCAATTAAAGCCGCAGGCGGTATTCAAGCCTTTTCTGAACTCAGTGACATCGAAGCAAAGAGCAATATTTTTCCTGAATCCCTTACTCGCCATTAAAAATGAAGTTGCTGGCTTGAATCTGAGTCAGTATTTTCTGGATTCTTAGAACCTGTCACGATGATAGGTTCACTTCAACCCAAACCCATCTAGGGTCGAAGGGTCAAAATTTTCATCAAACATAAACTCATCTGCTCGCTCTTTTTTTAATGTCGCCAAGGCATAAAAAAAACATTTCTCACATAACTGCAACTCATATCTTTCCCCGTCATGCCTGGAGCCATAGCCCCAATGTGCCGATAAAGTTCCAAACTCCAATTTCGTTGATTGGTTGCATACATCACATAAAACATCGGTAACGACTTCTACCTGTTTCAGTTGTTTAATTTCCATATACGGCTCCCGGTATCAATCAAGTTAAATTTGTCCCCTGCTTAGAAAAAACTTATTTATTTTTGATTTAAATCACACTTTTACAAACAACAAATAACTATATATAGTTATTTAAATAATATAAAAACACAATATATGGTATTTTTAGCCATTGTCCCACTATTGAAAATTATATGAATATTATTGTTTTATTTTCAGCCATTTGGCACAAATATGGGGAAGTATCACTGTATGTCTGTAAAAAAGAAAAGCATATCCTATTACCGCGTACCCACAAAAAATCTGCAATTAATATGCTATCCAAACAGTATGCACGCCTACCAAGTTTGGATCGCCTTATTTTTCCAGCTTAATGAAAAACAGCAAAACTATCATTTGGATTTTACTTTTAAACAGCATGTCGACATCCCACTCCTTACAACTAATAAACCGGATCTCTATTTTTTTAGTAGTCATTTCAGCTGGATCTATGCTCATTTTCACCATAAAAACAAAACTGAATTGAAGTTCAGAGCTTATGAGAAAAATAATTCCTACGAATTCACCATCCAGGCTTTAAGCGAAGTAAGGGGCTTACTGTGTTCCGGATTACATCACTCAATTCATGGCTTAGATATCATCGCACATTGGCTAAATGAACAATACTTAGCTGCACATCTTCAGGAAGTTTTCGGTCAGGAAGCCTTAACTGTCAATCATCTACGAGAACTATCAGGGCTGTCTAAATCCAAAAGTCCGGTAAGTTCTATTTCAAATTATACAGGTCCATTGTCATTAGAAAAAATTCTGGCGGGAATTTCATCATGAACGGATATAGTTATTTAGTAGATACTCAGGCATTACAGCTTGAGCCATTTCGAGACTTCTATAAAAAATTAGCAAAAGCAAAGCTGGAAAATTATCAGGATTCAATCAAACTCAATGACTTCATTAAACCTACTGAAATCGTTGAAATCAACAATATTATAAATCAACAACTTGCAGACAAATCAATCAGTGAATATCCTTTGGTTCATTACCTTGTTGCAGTGATCAACACCCCTTCAGCCTATCAAGCTAATGCACTGAAATGGGCCATTTTCAATACTCAATGTATTGAATCGCTTGATAGCCAAGAACATGCCTCCACTGTAGCTAATCTTTGTATGCGTTTTCGTTTAGCCAGCACAAAGCGGGAATACCATTGGCTTTATAGCTTCTTACCAGCTCTTCCTATGGATTTGGAGGATCTGCTTGAGTTTTTAAATGAAACTGAAGTAGAGAATAAAGATTTACTTGAACGTTCTACTCCAAAATTAACAGCAAAACAAATTGGACAACTGGCAAATATCCGCGTTATTTATACGTATGCGTATACTCAATCAGATCGTCTAAAAAGACACCGACAAAATAATCCAAGCGTCCAAGAGCCTCCTCAAACCGATGTTAGGAAGACATCAAAAATAACTCTCGATTATGAGCAAACTCATCAGACTCATTTTGAACGCGGTATAGCAAAACAACCACGTGAGGATAAAACTATAGAAAAAGTTGAAGACCATAATTTTGAATTCAATTCACTAGAGCAATGTTCTATTACAGCTCAGATCAATAATCTCAAAAACAAAATTCTGCATCAAAACAAGAATGAATTAATGAGCAAGGCAAATCCTCATGTCTTCGATTTGCCTACTGCACAGTACATTATGCAAATTTTATTAGAACAGGCAGAAAACTCTCCAATTCATGCATTGCTTTTATTCTCAGTATTTAGTTTCACGCATTATGAAGAGCTACTGGTATTCAGAACTCGTTTCTTTCTAAGCTCAAAAAGTAAAGAAATCCGTTTTACTCATGGAAACTGTTTTTTCAAGCAAAGTATTGATAACTCTAAATTTAAAGATGCATTATTAAAAGAATATATGCTCAACATTGGTAATTCTTTTACAATACCCTTACCCAAAGTTTATTTAGATCAAATCTTTCAGTTAAAAAATTGGGATAAAGCTGATATTGCTTCTGATGTGCAAGAGTATCTACGTAGAATCAGCGATGATATTACTTTCCCTTTAACAGCTCAAAATCTTCCTCGTTTAATCAGTGATATTACATTGAATGAACTAGGATATGAGTTAGAAAGTAAATTATTCGCTGGGGAGAATGTTAACAACTACACTCCATGCCATTATTTTTCAACAAAAATTATTGATATCTTAGATATTTATATTCAAACACTTGATCTGGTTGGTCCTCAGCTTGACACTGGATATATTGAGGAATTTAAATCCCCTATTACGTTTGGCAGTCAGCAAGTACCGGATCTCCCATTCGTCCAGTCTTTTTTTTACCAGCTTGACCACCAAGTTCGGAATAATCCCAATCCCTTTCAGACTTTAAATCATTATTCAATCTGGCTTTGGCATATTTGCATGCTGACAACTTCAGCACGGCCGAGTGAGTCCTTCCCACCCAATCTAGATTATATTGACCTTGACAACCAATTGATGGCAGTTGCAGATAAAGAGCAGCGTTATTCGAGTACCATTGGACGCTATTTACCTTTTAATAATTTTCTCCGTGATGAAATACAGCATTACCTAAAGTATTTGAAACATTTTCTGCACCTCACTAAAGCCTATCTGTCGCAAGAACAAGTACAAGCAATCCAAGAGGTCTTCGATGGTGAACATCTCTTGCTCTTATTTTACGATTCGAAAGGATATGTCCGAAATCTGGAACTTTCTGATATTCAAAAATACTGTACTGAAATAGCATTACAGCGCAATTGGACCCGCCACTTCGCTCGCTATTTTTTTGCCCAATACTGCAATGAAGATCTAATAAAAGGCATCTTTGGTCATGACGAAGCTATGCAGGAACTGTTTAACCGCTATTCAGGTTTTGAGACAACAGATTACGATCAAATTAGAGCAGCACAAGACAAGCTGGTCGAAATTTTAGAACTTAAAAGCATGTCAAATTTCACAGGAATAATGATTACATGAGCAAACATCCTCACTCGCTCAAACGATTAAAGAAACATAGAGAGAGAAAAGCGTTTCTTCTGCAATTATTTAGCGAAAAATGCTCAGAGATGACACTTGAAAATTATCCTGAAGTTTATCGACAAATTGATGACCGGCTTTTAGAGCGCTGTAAATCCAATATCCGAAGCTACCAAATAGCACGTATAGAATTTGCTAAATATATCAAGCGCTTTAATCTTTCATCGGATCACCACTATCCGGTGCCTGCTGCCCCCGTGAGGCACGAAAGGTCTCTGCCACTACAAAATATTGAAACCTTAAAACATGGTAAAAAAGTTAATCAATTTGCCAAAAATATGATTGCTTACTGGACACGACATAATGACTTCAGTCCAACCCAATCACTTGGCTTCTGCTTGATCAGTTCAATATTATTTAATGGCATTTATAACCATGCCGAACTGCAAAAGTTTTTAAAAATCATTTTAAAAACAAAGAAATTTCAAAGTTTTTTAAACCTGAATCATATTGTTTCACTTGATATCCCGAACCGGAATTTCGGTAATCAGCGTATAAATAACCCTGATTTTTCAGTCAGCTATACCAAAACGTTTGTGCTACACGATATTGTGAAATGCTGGATCTACAGACTAAAACATCAAAAATTTGATTTATTTTCGGATATTGAAGATGCAGAACATCTGATTAACGCTTGTATTATTGAATGCTTCCCTGAGGAAAAGGTGCGTTGTAAAGACCTGTTAAAATACGGTTTTTACTATACACAGTTCCTGAAAAACAGCGGGCTGGATCAAATGTCCATTTGTATCTTAAAAAATGAAATTTACAGTTCCAGTCCTCTCGAAAAACAATTAGCAGCTTATTTTGTTCAGGTTGAACAAGCTCATCCTAATAACAATAAGATTGAGAATACTTATGAAAACCATCAGGCTCCCTCTATAACCAATATTTCAATGGATATAGCTGATGCTTTAGTAGAAATACGTCAAGCTATTCGTGCAAAAAACTATAGCGATCGACTCATAGAATTATATGCCAAGGAACAACCTCCAGCCTTGGAGCGTTTACTGCTATGGACTATTCTGCGCTCAAAATTAACAGAGGCACAACTTGACTGCCTTAATCAAATTATCCAACAGTTGCAACGATTTAAACGTAAGCTTATACAAGCAGATTTTCAGCCAATTAAGCAGAGTTCTCTAAATACCATGTTTTCACAGTTTGCAGTCCATTGGCTGCAGGCAACGCAAGACAAAGATATTTCATCATTTTCAGATGCTGATTTTGAAGATCTGTATGGAGAAATGCTTTTATTAAAGAAAGAAACAACTAGAGCGACTTTACAAAAACGTCTACAGGAGTTTCATCACAAACAGACCTTATTTTTTAAAGCACCTACTATCGATCTAGATAATTTAATCCAGGTAAAAATCTGCAGAACAGCATTGATCTCGCCCCATATTTTTCACCACGTGCTAGAGCAGCTCGAAAATACTCAAGATATTTCGATTCAGGATAAAAATATATTTAAACTGATTTTTATTCTAGGGTTCAGAGTCGGACTACGGATCAATGAAACATTAAATATCTTCGTACGTGATCTATTTATTAGTGAAGATGCAGTGATACTCACCATTCGCAACAATCGCAATAAAAATCAAAAAAGCTACTCAGCTTACCGCAAAATTCCCCTGCATCATCTACTTAAAGCCGACGAATTACATGCATTTAAAACATATAGTCAGAATAGAAAACGTCTGCTAAAAAAACAAGGAAAATCAGTTGCACAACCGCTATTTTTAAAACAGTCCTTAGAGGAAACTCATGAAAATGAAGTGAATTCCCTATTTAAACAATTGATCCAACCAGTTTTTGGAGAACACAATTTTACTTACCATAGTCTGCGCCATTCTGCATTTAATCATCTTTACCTGATTTTAAAAAACTCAACACTTGCAGATGCATTTACTGACTATAGCCCACATGAGCAATTACGTATCCGTTATGCATTGTTGCGAAACAGAAATAGTCAGCAAACCTGGTATGCACTCTCTCATTTTGCCGGGCACCTAACGCCTGAAACCACTTGTTCAAGCTATCTGCATTTAATGCATCTGGCAATTAGCTACCAGCTGAATCAAATGCACAGCCCGCTTCCTAAAGAAGCCTATTTTAATATTCTGAAACATGATGATTCTATTAAATATCCTGTTCAGCAGCGGGCGATCAAACAGTTTTTATTTGATCAACTCACTAAAGACCGTTACAGGCAACATGATCATCAATATCAACAAAGGCAACAGAAATCGCCTGATTCACTGATGCTAGGAGCTCATGACTCAGAGATGACTTTTGAATTATTGCATCACATTCTTGCAGTAGAAAAAGAGCAAGATCTTCTGTTACCTGAAGGCATTCCTTTGCAAATCGCACAAAAATTACGTGCCAGAGCCCTGCATTTGAAAACCTCCTGTGTAAACCAAAAAAAATCATCGAGGTTATTTACCACAGATTTTTTAAGGAAAACTCCTGCTGCATTAGTTACCATGTTGCCAACCAATCAGGAGGAGAAAAAGGTCATTCACCATGTCCAGGAGCGTTATGCAAATGTACAAAGTAAATATAAAAAACAGCTTCATATGATCTACTCAATTTATCTTGAAAAAGTTCAGCCAAATTCAGCCCAGTTAATTTTTGAACTGAATGAAAAACGGCAACTGAAGAAACTTCTTTCTTTTATTCATAGCTTATTTCCCAAAAAATATCTTCATTTAGAACTCTCTCAGCAGAGCAAGACAGAGCTCAAAAAGACATTACAGGATTTAACATTACGGGCAGAAAACTTCAGCCTGAATGAAAATGAAAGGCGAATTAAATTCTGCTTCAAAGGTAAAGAGGCAAAAGCACTTGGGGTATTCAAATTACTGATGTATCTCATGATAGTTTCTCATCTTTAAGCTGTTTGTAATAAAAATTTGAACTATGAGAAATGGTAATCAAATAGTATAAACTCTAGATATCAGCAACGTCTGAAACAGAGATCAGTCATGCATAAAACACCAGAAAAAATTGCAAAACAAAAAAAGGTATTAGCTAAAGCTGTTTTATCATCTGCAAATCAACTTGGTTTGACACAGGGCCAGCTTGCTATCATTCTCAATTTAGATTCAATAGAAACTTTAAATTCGCTTGAGTTAGATCCTGATTCAAGTCAGGGAGAGCTCGCAATTATTTTAATTCGTATTGCAATATCACTAGATGCTTTAACAGGTGGAGAGGCTAAATGGATGCAGCATTTTATGAAGGCACCAAATAAGTTAACCAAAGGCATTCCAATAGAACAGATTCAGACTACTCAGGGATTAATTACTATATTAAACGTAGTCGAAGGGCTTCGGCTTCAGGGTAAATATTAAGATATACAAGGCCTTATTACACACAAAAAAAGTCATTGTTTGTCTAATAATTTAAATTTAAGGTATAAGAAGTTCCTCTTCTCAAGAGGTATACAACTGCCTCATTATTGATAACTGCCATACATATATGGATTCTATTAACTTAATTCGAGGCTAAATTGAATCTTATAAGTTCAATTTAGCCATTCAAGAATCATTATAAAAGTTTGCTATATAGCGAACATTAACTATTATTAGTTAAAAGTTTGCTATATAGCTAACAAATTTGGGGAGCAAAAAATGGCTACACGAGGTGAAATAGGTAAAAAAATACGTTTGGCCAGAAAAGGATTGGGCCACACACAGAAAAGTCTTGCAGAAAAAAACTAAAGTCAATAAAACAACAATTTCAGAGATGGAAAATGGCCGTTTTACAGGTTCATTTGACATATTTGAACGTGTGCTTGATGGTGTTGGTTTACAATTCGAAGTGAATAAAAAAAATTGTAAATTGCCACAGTGGGATGAAATTGAAGAAATATTTTCAGAATATGACAAATAAATAAACAGCTTTTTTACACAAACATTCAAAAGGTGAATTCTCCCCAATCCATTCAAATTAATTTTTTATATGAAAGCTGATTGAAATACACATCTAGATCATAAATCTGATTAGATAAATGCGGATCAAATCGACATCCATTTTTAAGAGAGTTTTAAGGTTAAGAACTTAAATTAATCAAATCTCGTCTTAACTGAATCACTTCTATGTCCCCTGATCGTTCACTCTATAAAGGCACTTCCGGAATACAACGTATTTTCAATGCTACCCGTTATTCCGCGGCCGGTCTTAAAACAGCCTTCCGAACTGAAGCTGCCTTTCGGCAGATCGTGCTAATTAACCTGATTTTGATTCCTCTTAGTTTTTGGATATCCGAGAGTCTAGCTGAGCAAGCACTCATGGTGGCTGTGTGCCTGCTAGCACTGATTGTTGAACTGATTAACTCAGCAATTGAGGCAGTAGTGGATCGTATTTCCATAGAACAGCATGAGTTATCCAAAAATGCTAAGGATATGGGCAGTGCCGCTCAGTTTGTCGCACTCAGTTTAATTACCGTAACTTGGGGCATCATTTTAATCGGTCATTCATTGTGACCTCATTTTTGCTACAACGACAAGAATGGAATATTTAAAATGTTGTCAGAGCGATCTCGTTTTTTACTAAATCAAATATTACTACTGAGTTTCAGTTTTTTGGTTCTTTTGAACTTCTTTGATATTGGAGGAGTGCTTGATTTACAGCTTATCTATCCCTTTATCGATGGTCAGGGACAATTTCCCCTTCGGCAAAATTGGGCGCTGGCAGAACTTAATCATCGTTATGTTAAAGACATGCTGATTCTGGTGTATATCCTATTATTTCTAGGCTGGCAGGTCTCACTAAAATGGCAGAACTGGCATACGCGGCGCTGGGAATTTGGCTATTTCTTTAGCATGGTAGCAGTGACCACAGCCTCGATCGGAATTTTAAAATCCCAGTCAGCCCATGCCTGTCCCTGGAATATGGTTATTCCTACTTATGATGGTATTTTATGGGATTTTAGTGCTACTGCTGGCCACTGTTTTCCTGGAGGGCATGCCTCTAGCGGTTTTTCCTTAATGGCTGGCTATTTTGTTTATCGCATGTCTAACCCCAAGCGGGCTTATTTCTTTCTGATCGCTGCGGTAATTTTAGGGTTAGCCATGGGCTGGGCACAAATGATGCGTGGAGCGCATTTCCTGAGTCATAACCTTTGGACTGGCTGGATTATCTGGTGTCTGAATGTTATCGGCTATGCGCTATTTAGTCACAAATTAGAGATAGAAAAAACTGTTCCTTAGCGCGTTTAATCAAGCAGCCTCAACGCCCAAATAGCCCTAAGCCTATCCCCTTAGGCTTTGGCTAAAGGAAATTTGACCTGTACACAAAGGCCACCCAGATTGAGACTTCGGGAAAATTCTAGTGTTCCACCCAAGCGTTCGGTGGCTTTATCTACAATGGACAAACCCAAACCACTGCCAATTTCTGCATAATTATGTATCCGGTAGAAGCGTTGCCGAATCTGATTGAATTGAGCAGTATCAATCCCGGTTCCGCTATCTTCGATCTGTAAAACTGCCTGCTGGCCTTGCTGGAAAATCGATACGTTAATTACGCCATCCTTCGGACTATATTTAATCGCATTATCGATCAGGTTATAAATAATTGAATGCAAGGCCGAAGCTTGGCCGTGAATCAACAGTTCCTGTTGCTGCTCCACCCCTAAATCAATTTCTTTCTGTAGTGCCAGTTGGATCAATTGCTCAATGCAGGCGACTGTCATTTGATTCAGAGACAGGGATTGTACAGGCTCAGTTAAACCATCTGTGACTTCCTGTTTGGCCAGACTTAATAGCTGATTTACCAGATGTTGCATCCTCAAGACGCCCTGACTCAAGTTGTGCAAGGCATCACTTTGTGGAAATTGCTGTAATAATATCTGCAACTGTAAATTCAAAGCTGTCAGTGGTGTACGTAGTTCATGTGCAGAGTCTGCTACAAATTGGCGCTGCTCTTGTTGTGATAGGGAAATACGGCCAAACAGGTAATTCATTTCCTGAATGGTCGGTTCCAGCTCCAAGGGATAATCTTTCATTGCGATCGGCTTTAATTCTTGAGCCTTACGGCTGGCCAATTCTGTTTTAAAATCATTAAGAGGCTGAAAATTTCTCCGAATTACCCAGCTTAAACCGAATATAGCAAAAGGAAGAAATAGTACATAAGGGAGAAACATGTTCGCTGCGAGTTCCAATGCTAATTCTTGCCGGACATTTTTTTGCTGGCTCACTTGGATCTGCAATTGGTCTCCAGGAATAATATAAGTTAGCCAAGTCCCGTAAGGGGTCTGATGCGTATAGAATCCTGCTTTCTTGACCGATGCAACCAAAACATCCTGTGGATGTAATGTAGTATGTGTATAAGACCAGATATCTACAAATAAATCTTCCTCACTATACTGTTTTTCTAAATCGATCTTGCTTTGTAGCGGTTCTGGACGATTTTCTGCAATGCGCTCTGCGAGACTTTGCATCTGTTTGTCCAAGACTTCATTAATTTCTTCAAGTGCAATCCGGTATGCTGCAAAGATTAGTACACAGCCCAATACCACGCTAAACAATGAAATATAAATAATTAGACGTTTTTGTAAGGAATAACGTTTTGGCTTCATGCTCTATCCTAAGCGATATCCTAGACCACGGATCGTCCGTATAAAGTCTTTTCCTAATTTGGCGCGCAGATGATGAATATAGACTTCCACAGTATTACTACTTACATCACTATCGAAATCATAAAGTTTGTCTTCTAAATCGTTTTTAGAAAAAATTTTGCTAGGATGCATGAGGAGTGCAGTGAGAATAGACCATTCCCGATTAGACAACTCGATCGGTTCACCATTAAAGCATACGATGTGCTGTTCCAGGTCCAGTTCCAGCCCACTGTGTGATAATTTCTTATTCATATCTGTCACAGTATTTTTTAAGCCGGCACGTCGGATTAAGGCATGAATACGGGCCAGCAGTTCGTCAAACTCATAGGGTTTAATCAAGTAGTCATCAGCTCCCTGATTCAGCCCATCTACCCGGTTTTGTAATTGATCCCGGGCAGAGATAATCAATACCGGTAAATTCGGAAACTTCTGCCGGATATTTTTTAGCACCAACATGCCATCCATCATTGGCAAACCTAAATCGAGCAGCACAATATCGTAGACCTGCTGCTGTAATTGTTTTAAACCCTCAATCCCATTATTGACCCAGTACACCTCAAACTGATGCAGTTTAAGCAATGTTTCAGTCGACTCGGCAATCATAAAGTCATCTTCAATAATCAGTATTTTATGCATTTCAAGCTCTGTTTTTTAATGATGATGAGCATTGTGCAAGCATATCATTTTTAGCTTCAATCACTTGCGTTTTTATATCCAGCATACTTAATAAGCTGGGGAAAAGATGATCGTGACTGCGTGCCTGTCCGGTCTGTGTTTTTAAACAGTTTAGCTGCAGGGCATTATACTGTTGCCAGGTATCAGAAAACCACATCAGCATTGGGATATGGGTTTGCTGCGTGGGCGCCATGCTATAAGGAGCACCATGCAGGTATAAACCGTGCTCTCCGGTAGATTCTCCATGATCAGACAGATACCAGAAACCGGTTTGATATTGAGTCTGTTGCTTTAAAGTTTCAATGATCTCGGCAAGAACATGGTCTGTATATACAATCGAATTATCATAGCTATTCTTTAATTCTTCTGTACTGCAGCCCTGAATGGCATTGGTATTACAGGTCGGTTGAAATGGCTGATATGGTGCTTTGGAGCGCTTGAAATATGCGGGGCCATGACTGCCCATCTGATGCAGTACAATTAACTGCGGTTTCGAGTTGTTTTTATCCAGATGCGCCAGATAATCTTTCAGGCTATCCACCAGGATTTCATCAAAACATTCACCACCAGCATCACACCATCTCTGTTTCAGTTGGGCTGGAATCTGGTATTTTTGTACGCGGTCACAGGCACCTTTACAGCCCGAATTATTATCAATCCAGGTCACCTGATAACCGGCCCGCTGAGCAATATCCAGCAAACCTTCTCGGTGGCTAGCCAACTGTTCATTATAGTTTTGACGTGTCATCCCTGAAAACATACACGGTAC
This sequence comes from Acinetobacter sp. YH12231, assembly GCF_013417755.1. Taxonomy (NCBI): domain Bacteria; kingdom Pseudomonadati; phylum Pseudomonadota; class Gammaproteobacteria; order Moraxellales; family Moraxellaceae; genus Acinetobacter; species Acinetobacter sp. YH12231. The sequence goes on along the minus strand of NZ_VPDJ01000007.1, from coordinate 118,994 downwards.
TGAAACAGCTGTGGCAGTTCCGCAAGAACTGACTTGATTGAAATTAATTATCGGTAACTTGCTCAGTTCAGGATTGGTATTGCGTGCATAACCATTTAAAGCAAAACTCTCGGCACGTGCAGTCTCCCCAACCACCAGCACCATCAATTTGGGTTGTTTCTGTATTTGAGCCTGCTGCAGCAGATGGGCATCTTCACCATAAGGAATCAAAGGCAAATTGGCTTTAGGTGCTTTCTTTTTATAGTAGGATACGGTGGATGCAATACTATTTTGCGGGGAAATCATGCCCTTCAGATCGCGGTGCTCGCGGAAGATGGCTGCATAATCGACATAAAAACAGAATAACAGTCCTAGAATCAATACGGCCGAAAGCAGACTGCTCAGGCTTTTATGCAACAATTGACGCCCGAAAGATGCAGGCTGAATGTTCAGCATCCAGACGATACACAAAGGAAAAATCACAAAGACCAGCGTCCAGATCACCAGCCGTATTGACCAGAGATCACGGACTTCCCGGGCATCGGTCTGCAGCATATTCTGGATCTGGTCCGGCGTAATAACAACCCCCAGACTATTGACAAAATAAGCACTAAAACCGCCCAGAATGATCAGCACACTGGCCAGTATCTTGGCATTCCATTTCCAGTTCAGCCACTGCAAGACCAGATTGTACAAGCCGATAACTACCAAGACTGTAGCCGCCAATAATGCGTCTGCCTTGAGGTTGGTATAAGGCGTCAGTTGATGGATTTTCTGATAGAAAGCAAAGTTTAAGACCAGTCCCAGCCAAATGGCGAGTAACAGGTTGAAGCGTGCAAGGCTGAGGGGTTTGATCTGGCGTAGACCGGGAAAAGAAGGCAGCTTAAGCATTTTTTTTAGTTCAAAGACTTTAATATGCTTTAGCCTAAAATTTGAATCTTAAAAATGACTTAAAATAATCTGAGAGCTACAAAAACTTATACATATTTTGATTTCAAATCAAATCTGATAAAACCAAAAATGCAGCCCAAGCACGTTGGGGAAAATCCGCAAGTAATGCTCAAGCAAATCATGAGCACAGCCCGAGTATTACTCAAGTCATGCTTGAACCAGGCCCTGGACTGCCACCATTCTCCTAGACAAATTTCGTCTATTCTTTTTGCATAGGAGAGAACATTATGAGTGGACAACGATATACGCCAGCATTTAAATTAAATTTATAAATCAATATGATAAAATCTATTTTTTTGACTATCGTTTTAATAAATATTCAATTTTTTGAAAAATTCAATTCTGACAATCAATCCTCCAACTGCATTTGCACGTTGTAAAGTAATCTTGCCTAAATGAGAGTCAATAATCTGCTTCACAATAGATAATCCCAGACCACTTCCTACTACAGAACTGGCTTGATTTATTCTATAAAAACGCTGAAATATAAATGGGATTTGTGCTTCATCTAGACCTATGCCGTTATCTTCAACCTGTATAAAACTACCATTTCCAATACTTCCACAACTGACTTTAATAATAGGTTTATGTATTGAACTACGATAAAGAATGGCATTTTCGAGTATATTTCTCAACATAATTTCCAACTGATCTGACTGCCCCCAAACGCACACTGAGGTGAGATGCAATTGTAAGTCTACACCTGCTTTTCTGAACTGAATACCCATCATTTCAACTGTACCTTTAACAATATCTACCAAATCAATATTGCTTTTGTTTTGTGTGGCATTCGGTTCAAGCCTCGCTAATGTAAGCAACTGAGTAATCATTCTTGATGCTTTGTCTACTCCTGTAATAATGTCCTGTGCAGCTTCCTTAGACTCCTCATTGGAACGTGCATTTTGAAGTACTTGGGCATGTAAGCGTATAGCAGCTAATGGTGTACGGAGTTCATGAGCGGCATTTGAGGTAAAACGTTTTTCACGTTGCATACTTTCAGCAATCTCACTAAGTAAGGTATTTAAAGAGCTCACTAAAGGTTCTATTTCTTTCGGTACAACTGGCTTAATTGGATTTAAATGTTCAATGGATTGTTTTTCTAAGTTTTGACTAATGCTATATACAGCCAATAAATGACGACGGATCGTGCAAATAATCAACCATAATAATAATGGCAAAAATATGATTGAAACCAAAATCAAAAACAGCAACATATCTTGCTGAATATCTTTTCGAATTGTCCAAACCTGCGCAATTTGTACCTGTATTGTATGCGTACTATCCCAAACAGAATAACTACGATAAGTATTATTATTCAGTTTAATCCAACCAAAATTATCTTGCTGAACAAATGGCTGTGTTTCCACACCAATAGAACGATAAATTAATTGTCCATCACGATGCCAAATTTGAAATACAATTTGGTCATAATGCTCACCCTTAGCTTTTTCAATCACTGTATGCTGCGGTACTTTTCCATCTAGGGTACTTAGAGTCGTAGACAATAAAGCATGAGCAGTTTCTGCTAATGACTTATCAAAAATATTATTGGCAGTGTTTTGCATTCCCCAATAAATACTTCCTAAACTACCCAACCAAACGCTAGTGGTAATTGCCAGTAAAATTATAGATAAGCGCTGGGTTAATGAATAGCTGCGAATTGGATCAGCCATTTAATGCTGTTCATCCATGATATATCCAAAACCTTGTACTGTACGGATAATATTTTTACCTAATTTCCGACGCAAGTTATGAATATGGACTTGTACAACATTACTACTCACATCAACGTCATAAGCATAAAATGAATTTTCTATATTTTCACGCGAAATTACACGACCACGATTGAGAGTAAATAACTCCAATAAATGAAACTCTTTATGTGTCAACTCAATTTCGACTTGATTTAACAGTACTTGTTTACTCGCTTTGTTAATACTAATATTTCCAACCTGAATTAGGTCCCCTACCTCTCCTGAAATTCGGCGTAATACAGCATGAATCCTTGCTACGACCTCATGTAAATCATAAGGTTTAACAACAAAATCATCAGCTCCTGCCTCTAGACCTGTAATACGATCATCAACTTGATCTTGAGCAGTCAGAATAATAATTCCAACTTGATTCTTTTTGCGACGTAGTGATTTTAAAATTTCAATCCCATTTCGATCAGGCAAACCTAAGTCTAGTAGAATAAAGTGATAATGATAACTCACTAAAAAATGGTACGCTTGCTCTGCTGTGCTCGCAATGTCAACTACAAAGCCCATTTGATCTAGACCACGTGCAGTTGCTTTTGCCAACAAGCTATCATCTTCTACCAATAGAACTCTCATAACACCTTTTTCTCTTGCTTACCAAACTACAGCGCAAATTTATAATCCCTACTATGCTCGTAAATATTACTGTTAAATTCTATCCATCTCATGTAAAGGCCACAATTGATGAGAATCAAGTAATAAGGAACTCATACTTTCTGCATAATCTACTTTAGCTTGATCGACTCGGCTACGTGCTTCAATCAATTGCTGCGAATGCAACAAAAGCTCATTGAGATTCAACTCACCTAATTTATACGCTTTTTGCATCAAGTGATGTTGTTGTTGCAACAGTTGTAAGTTTTCTTGCGCCTTCGTATTCCGTACAGTCGCTGACTCCATTTGAATCACCCACCCCTGTATTTCTTGACGCAGACGTTTTTCTACACGCAATACCTCCAAATCCGCTTTTTTTGCTTCTGCCGCTGCCATTCCTGAAGCAATACCGACTTGTCGCGCAGTCAAAGGAATTGAAACACTAACCCCTAATAAATTCTCCTCTCCCGATTGCTCCCTACTGTAACCAAAACCAATCGTAGGATCTGGCAGTCTATTAAGCTGCTCTCTTTTTAATACTGCGTATTGCTGTGTAGCTTGCATCCTTACGAGTGCTAACTCATGATTAACTGACAAAATTTTCTGTACCCACTCTGCTTGACTATACTGTATAGGGCTAGGCTGTATAACATCGCTGCTCCACTGTTCAGGGATCTTTCCTCTATAATCGCGGGCCAACAATTGCTGAGCTTGAATATATGCAGCTTTAGCTTGCATATATTGTTCCTCAAGTTGTTGGTACTCATTCTTCAAGAGCATTAGCTCAAGTCGTGGTGCATCTCCTGCTCGAATACGTTGTTCAGTCACTTGGATAAATTGCTGAATTTGATCCAGCTGTTCTTGCAGTCGCTTCAAATGCAATGTGCTTCGCATATAAGCAAACCAACTATTTAACAACATTTTAGATGCTTGATGTTGAGCATTCTCATACTTCAGTTCTGCAATACTTGAAATACGTTGTGCTAGATCTTGATCTAGCCGGTATTTATTAGGCAAACGTATTTGTTTTTCTATCCCCAAACTAGGTTCATAACTATTGGCTTGTTTTCGCTCTAGTTGTGTATCCGTCTTACGTACTTGCATACCGGCTGTAACAGTCCACGGATTTTGCCCTACTTTTAATCCTTGTCGGGCAAAGTCTGCATAATCTTGCTCTGATATTGCAGCACGCACATTCGGATGTTCTACTAGACTCTGTTGTACTGCTTCAAGTGGTGGCAAAGCAGCTTCAAGTTGAGGTTTTGCAATTGCTGTCGAAGCCACTGTAAAACAATAGCCCAACCCAAACAGATACCAAATTTGGCCTAGAAGTGTTGATTTAAATTTGATATTTAATGTCATTAGTCAAGTGCTCCTTGGCTCATATAACCAGAAATTAATGTAGGTATGACCCAATAAAAACAATCACTTGATTTAAATTTTTGCTGAATATGCGCCAAAACCAATGATACAGATTCGTGTTGTACAATCAGCAATATAAGATTCCGTTCAGTTGCTCCGCGAATTTTTTCCTGAACATTACGATAATGTTGGCGATTACCAAACCCTTGTGCGTTGACACAAGTACACCCTGAAATCAACTCAGGAATTAACCACAAATGCTCCATAAGTTCTTCAGCAATATCAGAGGACACGTTAATAGAGAGTTGGCATATTTCAGACATGATGATCTCGCGCTAAACCAAATTTTTTAAACAAGTTAGGAAGTAAAATCAGAGTCAGCAAAGTACAAGAAATAAGCCCTCCAATCACAACTATCGCCAATGGACGTTGAATCTCGGCACCAGGGCCAGTAGTAAATAACAATGGGATCAAACCTAAAGCTGCAATACTCGCGGTCATCATGACTGGACGTAAACGGCGCATAGCACCTTCACGAACAACTTCCTCAATTGCAACACCACGAGAAATCAGTTGATTAAAATAACTAATCATCACTAAACCATTCAGTACAGCAATCCCCATCAAGGCAATAAAACCAACTGATGCAGGAACAGATAAATACTCACCTGTTAATGCTAATGCAAATACTCCACCGACTAACGCAAAGGGAATATTGACGAAAACCAATACGGCTTGACGCACCGAACCCAAAGTCGTAAATAGTAAAAAGAAGATCATTGTTAATGCAGCAGGTACAACAAGCATTAAGCGAGCAGCCGCACGTTGTTGGTTTTCAAATTGCCCCCCCCATTTGAGTGAGTAGCCGGTTGGTAACTTGACTTTCTCTGCAACCAATTGTTTTGCTTCATCTACAAAACTAACTAAATCACGATCACGTACGTTGGCACGTACCACTGACATTCGTGATGCATTTTCACGATCAATTTTTACGACACCCTCAGTCTTAACCACTTCTGCTAAAGATAACAATGGCACTGCAGCTGCATTCTCAATTGGCAAGGCAATATTGGAAAATTCAAAACTCGACTCTCCCAAACGTGGATCCCCTTTCATCATTAATGGAACAGGGCGCCCCTGTTCAATAATGGAACCTATTTCTTTGCCTTCCACGAGCATCTTGAGTTGGGCTTGAACATTTTGACTGTCCAATTGATTTCGTATAGCCATATCACGATGGATTCGCAGCTCTTGATACTGTACTCCCGAATTTTCGAGTGTCATGACATCTTCATTGCCTTCAATGCCTTGTAGAACTATTGCAATTTGCTTTGATAAATCATTAAGCTGGTCTAAATCACTTCCAAAAATTTTGACAGCCAAATCTCCTCGTACTCCAGACAACATTTCTGAAGTGCGCATCTCTATGGGTTGACTAAATGTTAAGTTCACGCCAGGAACATCTTGAAGTACAAGACGAATTTTTTCTAAAATTTGCTCTTTATTTTTGACTTGCCATTGCGTTTGTGGTTTTAGCACAATGAAACTATCTGTTTCATTTAACCCCATAGGGTCTAATCCCAATTCATCAGAACCTGTACGTGCCACAATTCTTTCAACTTCAGGCACTTGTTCCAAAATACGTTTTTGAATATCCAGATCTAATGCAATTGAGTTTTGTAAGCTAATCGAAGGGATTTTTTCTAACTGTAAAATAGTATCTCCCTCATCCATGGTTGGCATAAATGACTTTCCAATGAATGGGAAAATCAATGCAGCCAGAAGTAAGGTACCACCTGCTAAGACATAAATCTGTTTAGGATGGGCTAAACTCAGATTCAAAAGTTTTCGGTAACCAGTTTCTAATTTAGCTACTAAAAAGGGTGTGTGATGTGCTTTCGGTTTTAGAAAGAATGAACACAGTACAGGAATCACTGTCAAAGAAAAAATTAGTGAACTTGATAAAGCAAATACAATTGTTAAAGCCACAGGTGAAAAGAGCTTCCCTTCCAATCCTTCAAGCGTGACCAATGGAATAAACACTAACATAATAATGATCATGCCTGCTGTGACTGGTACTGCAACCTCAGACACTGCGCGGTAAATCATATTTAATGGCGGTAAAAAAGAACGTTGCGGTGACTCTTTTGCTTCAGCAAGTTGCATTTCAATATTTTCAACCACTACAACTGCAGCATCCACTAATAAACCAATCGCAATCGTCAAACCACCTAAAGACATTAAATTGGCACTTAAACCAAAATGGTGCATCATCAAAAAAGTACTTAGTGCAGATAATGGTAAAACTGCCGCAACCACTAAAGCAGACCTTAGGTTTCCTAAGAACAATAAAAGTAAAATCAAGACTAAGACAATAGCTTCTAATAACGTTTTACTTACGGTATGAATGGCTCGGTTTACCAACTCACCACGATCATAAAATGGTTCAATCGTTGTACCCTGTGGCAGAGTTTTTTCAATGTCGGACAAATGCTCACGAACATGTTGAACGACTTGACGTGCATTCGCACCTTTTAAAGTTAATACAATACCTTGGACAGCCTCACCTTGGCCATTTTCAGTCACTGCACCATAGCGTGTGAGTGCTCCAGTATGTACCTGTGCAACATCTTTAACCCGCACCAATGTTCCTTGATGGCTAGAAACAATAATATCGCCTAACTCTTCAAGGTTTCTGACGCGGCTATCGCTTCGGATCAGTAATGACTCTCCATTTTCATTAAGCCGCCCAGCACCATCACTGGCATTATTTAGCTCGATTGCCTGTTGTAGCTGTGTTAAAGATAAGCCTCGTGCCGCCAGGGCCTCTAAATTAGGGGTCACTTCAAATGTACGAACAAGTCCCCCCAAAGCGTTAACATCGGCGACCCCTTCAATTTTACGAAGTTGTGGACGAACCACCCGATCAAGTAGAGTTCGTTTTTCCATATCACTGAGTGGCCCATGTAAGGTAAACATAAAAGATTCACCTAATGGGGTCGTCATGGGTGCAATTCCACCTGACGTACTACTTGGTAATGCAGACATCACATTACTTAAACGTTCATTCACCTGTTGTCTAGCCCAATAAGGGTCAGTGCCTTCAGCAAAGTCTAATGTGATAATCGCAATCGCGTATTTAGATTGCGAACGCATTACTGTCTGATGAGATATTCCCAACATTTCTTGTTCAATGGGTACAACAATACGGCTTTCCACCTCTTCGGGCGTCATGCCGGGCGATTTCATCACAATTTGTACTTGCGTACTTGACACATCAGGAAAAGCATCAATTGGTAGTTTCGTAAAAGCAATGTAGCCTGCCACACTGATCGCCAATGTGAGCAATAATATTAAAATGCGCTGACTAAGTGAAAAGGCGATAAGACGTTTTAACATATGTCTCACCTCAACGTTCTGTAGTGCTAATAGGTGCTTGCTCTGCACCAAAGCCAGACCACACCGCCTTGAGACGCTCTACACCACTGATAGCAAGTTGCATTTTGGGTTTTAATTTTTCAGCTGTAATATAACTTTGCTGCTGATCAGCTGATAGAACTTCAACCGTTACAGCTTCAAACCCCTTCTGATTTTTAACAAAAATAATGTGTTTACCATCTTGTGAGGTTATGGCAGTACTTGGTACTGGCCATGCTGCAATTACTGTTGGCTGCTTACTTTGAACATGAACTTTGACAAATTGTTGCACCCGCAAACAATTATGTTTGGTATCCATTTGTACGATGATATTTTGAGTTTGTGTATTCCCTACAAGTGCTGGAGCGATATTTTGTATATGCCCTGTAATATCACAACCTTCAACCTGAACAACATCCCCAATATGCACATATTTACTGTCAGCTAAATTAGCTTGTAATAACAATTGTAACGGTGAATCAGCGTTTACAAGTTGACCTAATACTGTACCAGCCTCAACATACTGACCTGTAGAAACCTGTAAGTTTTCTATATAACCACTTGTTGGGCTTTTAACATAGACAATGGAATTTAGACTATTTACCTGCCCTCCTCCCATAAATTGCAGCATTCGCTGTTTTGCACCTAAGTTAATATTAAGACGCTGTACTTGATTCTGTGCCTCTTGCACACGCTTCTCGGCAATAATGCCTTCAGCATATAAGCTACGTTCACGTGTTAAATTTTGCTGGGCTAATTGTTGTTGAGCACGAAGCTGCAATATTTCATTTTGAATCTGAATTAAATCTGGACTATGTACAGCAAGTACATGATGATTCCGGGTAACTTCTGCCAAGGGTTGTACCAAAACTTGCTGCACCATTCCTGAAACAGGACTAGTCAGTACAACTTTGCTTTCTGGTGACCACTGTACTTGCCCTTGTAAAATAATTTGTTTTTGTATGTTAGTAGAAGAAGCACCTAATGTGTGTAATTTGATCCCAACTTGCTCAATTTGTTTTGAAGAAATTAAGATTTGTTGCTCTGAGACTTCAGGACTCCTCTCAGCCTCTGAAACCTGTCTCTCTACTTTAGCCTCTATATTTTTATTCGAGAGCAGCTTACTTCCCCACCATAGCCCAAGGCTAATCAAGATCAAGACGCTCATTAGATATAATAGTTTTTTAAAATTTAGTACATCTACTCGCTGATCCACTCGTTTCATCCTTCAAGAGATTTTCTCTACAAAGCTAAGATTAAGTTCTTAAGATCAGATTAAGTTTATAAACCTATTTCAGACTGCATAGGCCCAAGTGAACCGTATTGGGTTTGTGGGAGACTTTTATTTAACTGATGTTACGTAGTAAGTGCATTTTGAGCATCTTCGCTACTACATGTTGTAGTCGATTTATAAATTATTAATAATCATTATATTAAACTATATATTGTTATTATTTCTCACGAAAATCAGCATCAAAACATAGGTGACTTTTATAAACTAAAATGTCTAAAATGAAGTGACCAAAACCACATTAAATGATCTAAATTGATCAAAATTTTACTCCACCAAAAACTATATACCAGTAATCAAATCATATACTTATAATTAAGGTCATTTAATGGAATAAATCTCGGTGACCTTGCCAAGGTTGGGGTCGGGAGTTCGAGTCTCCTTTCCCGCTCCAAATTCAAAAAGCCCTCATCGAAAGATGGGGGCTTTTTTATCTATCGCTTACACCAATCAAAATCAATCTATATTTATTCAGTATGTGGAACATGGTTTGAGTCAGGTTCCACAAATATGAATAAAAATTAAAATTGCGTTAATAGGTCACACGGACATAATCACGATATTCAGGTTTCCAGAAATTCGCTTCAATCGCATGTTCGAGCACTTCAACGCTGACATTTGGCGCAACACCATCAGCAATCGCAGCCAACGCGACTTTCAATGCAATTTTCTTCGAAATATCCTGTAAATAATCCAAACTTGGCAATAAATCAGCATTTGGATCTGCCAATTTTGGTGAACAGTCCGCCAATGCCGTACTAGATGCCATCAGCATATTTTCCGTCACACGTTTCGCCCCAGATGCAATCACACCCAGTCCAATCCCCGGGAAAATATAGGAGTTATTGCACTGTGAAATCTGATGAATCTTGCCATGATAATTCACTGGTGCAAATGGACTACCTGTCGCAATCAGGGCCTTACCTTTGGTCCACTCGATAATATCTGCAGGCACCGCTTCGACACGTGATGTCGGGTTAGATAGTGGCAACACAATAGGCTGTTCACAATTTGCAGCCATCGTTTCAATAACCTCTTGGCTAAACAGCCCCGGTTGTCCCGAAACCCCAATCAATACAGTCGGTTTGGCATGTGTAACCACATCCAGGAGTGAGATGACCGAATCTGCATTTGCCCAATGTGCGACGTTATCCGGTGCTTGCGCAAGCTTGCGTTGGAAATCTAAAAGATTCGGCTGATTTTCAGTAATTAAACCAAAGCGGTCGACCATAAACACCCGCGCACGTGCTTGAGCATCGGTTAAACCTTCCGCCACCATTTGCTTGATGATCTGTTCTGCAATCCCACAACCTGCTGAACCCGCCCCTAAGAAGGTGACGATTTGATCTTTGAGCTGCTTGCCTGCTGCACGTGATGCCGCAATTAAACTTCCGACAGACACTGCTGCTGTCCCTTGAATATCGTCATTGAAACAGCAAATTTTATCGCGATATTTTTCCAATAAAGGCATCGCATTTTTTTGTGCAAAGTCTTCAAATTGAATCAGCGCTTTTGGCCAACGTTGTTGAATGGCTTTAATCACGTCATCGACAAATTGATAATATTCTTCACCGCTGATACGAGGCTGACTCCAACCCATATAAATCGGGTCATTCAACAGCTGTTGGTTATTGGTTCCGACATCTAAAGTAATCGGCAATGTATAGGCTGGACTGATCCCACCACACGCGGTGTACAGTGACAACTTACCAATCGGAATCCCCATCCCCCCAATGCCTTGGTCACCAAGTCCAAGAATACGTTCACCGTCCGTAATAACAATCACTTTCACGTTCTTTTTATTCACGTTATGAATAATTTGGTCAATATGATCACGGTCAGGATATGAAATAAAAATCCCACGATGACGACGGTAAATGTCCGAGAAGCGCTGACAAGCCTCACCCACTGTTGGTGTATAGATGATCGGCATCATCTCACTGAGGTGATTTTCAATTAAGTGATAGAACAATGTTTCATTGGTGTCTTGAATATTGCGCAGGTAGATATGCTTATTGATATCACTATTAAATGCACAATATTGTTGATAAGAACGCTGACTTTGTTCTTCAATGCTTTCTGTGACGTGTGGAATTAAACCGTGCAAATTAAAGCTCTTACGTTCATCTTCATTAAACGCAGAACCTTTATTTAAAAGTGGGAGTTCTAAAAGTGTATTTCCGGCATAAGGAATATATAAAGGTCGTTTCGTTTTCAAATTTTCACTGGGCATTATTTAACTCGTTTAATTAATCTTTTGTTTCGCACTGCAAAAAGCGAAATGCACAAAAGTGACTATCTCGTTATTTGTTATAGCCTATCCTGATTCGAGCGCTTTGGGGCATTTAGTAAATTGATAGTAGTTTTAGTTAGATTTTATAATCTGATAACTCGATCATGCATCCAATCATCGCAACGCCTATTTTGGCTTAAATGTATACGACTTTTAGCGAATTTTAGAAAATAGCAAAAATAATTAATGATTAAATTTCAATCAATTAAATAAATTCAAAACAAAGCCTTAATTTTGGTAGGTCTTTGGTAGGTGTGAATTTAAAACATCCCTCGCAATACTCAGTTTAGGTGAGTATCACCCATAACAAATGACAATGAATGGTAGAAGGAATCGCACCATGGCTTTTAAAAATATTGCAGATCAAACAAACGGTTTTTACATCCCTTGTGTTTCACTTTTTGGCCCCGGCTGTGCTAAAGAAATTGGTGCAAAGGCACAAAATCTTGGCGCAAAGAAAGCGCTTATCGTGACCGATGCCGGTCTATACAAATTTGGTGTAGCAGATACGATTGCCGCATATTTAACTGAAGCTGGCGTAGAAAGTCACATCTTTCCGGGCGCAGAACCCAACCCAACTGACACCAACGTGCATAGCGGTGTAGATGCCTACAATGACAATGGCTGTGACTTTATTGTCTCTCTCGGCGGCGGCTCTTCTCATGACTGTGCCAAAGGCATTGGCTTAGTCACTGCAGGTGGTGGTCATATTCGTGACTATGAAGGCATCGATAAAAGCACAGTTCCAATGACTCCACTCATTGCGATTAATACCACCGCAGGTACGGCATCAGAAATGACCCGTTTCTGTATCATTACCAATACTGACACCCACGTTAAAATGGCGATTGTCGATTGGCGTTGTACCCCTCTTATCGCTATTGACGACCCGAAACTGATGATTGCGAAACCTGCGGCGCTCACTGCAGCAACCGGTATGGATGCATTAACACATGCGGTCGAAGCTTATGTTTCTACAGCAGCCAATCCTATTACCGATGCTTGTGCTGAAAAAGCCATTTCAATGATCAGTGAATGGCTCAGCCCTGCCGTCGCCAATGGCGAAAACCTAGAAGCACGTGATGCGATGAGCTATGCGCAGTACTTAGCAGGGATGGCATTTAACAATGCATCTTTAGGTTATGTCCACGCGATGGCTCACCAACTTGGCGGCTTCTACAACTTGCCACATGGCGTATGTAATGCCGTGCTGCTACCACACGTTTGCGAATTTAACCTGATCGCCTGCCCTGACCGCTATGCACGTATCGCACAGCTCATGGGTGTGCCAACCGACGGTTTAACGGTGACTGAAGCGGCTTATGCAGCGATTGCAGCAATCCGTGAACTCTCTGCTTCGATTGGCATTCCATCGAGCCTTTCTGAACTCGGTGTGAAAGAACAAGACCTCAGCATCATGTCTGAAAATGCGCAAAAAGATGCCTGCATGCTGACCAATCCACGTAAAGCGAATCATGCTCAAGTGGTTGATATTTTCAAGGCAGCGCTTAAAGCCAATGCTTCTGTGGTCGACTTCAAAGCGGCTGTTTAAGTTAAGCCCTCAAAGGTCTTCATGTTTAAGTGACCTAAGTGCCTACATTACCCTTTGAGTCTGGTGATGTAGGCTCAACTGAATCCATTTCACTTTTTATTTCAGGGAAGCGACTCTAGATTGGTCGTTTTCATACTGAGGTCACTCTTTTTTAGTTCGCATAACAGCATCGATTATTCATTTGACAAAAGCTTATGGCTCATCAAGGATAAAGCATAATGTCCAATAATATTGATGAGTATAATAATGAGCCATTCACATATTCAGTATCAGCCTGACATTTTGGGCGCAGGCTATGAACAAGCCACGCTGACCTTCCCGGATGATTATGAAGGCCCTGTGGTTGCCACACTGGTTCGCAAAAAAGCAGCGGCCCCCACCTCCAAAGCGGTGCTCTATATCCATGGCTTTATCGATTATTTTTTCCAAACCGAAATGGCGGAACGCTTTAATCAGCACGGTTTCGACTTTTATGCCTTGGATTTAAGAAAATATGGCCGCTCCATCCGCCCGCATCAAAAATACTATAATGTGCATGAACTATCTGAATACGATGCCGAAATAGATCAAGCCCTAACGATCATTGCAGATGAAGGTCACGATGCCTTACTGCTTTGTGGTCATTCAACGGGTGGATTAACCACCACCTTGTATGCGGCGCATCATCAAAATCATCCTTTAATTCAAGCCCTTTGGGTCAATAGCCCATTTTATGATTTCAACATGAATCCAGTGAAACGCGCACTGGGTATTCCACAGCTGAGTAAATTGGCAAAAACCTTTCCCAATTTAAAATTTCCAAGTGAACTGAATAAGTGGTACACCGCCAGCTTACACCGCGAACTCAAGGGTGAATGGGACTTCAATTTAGACTGGAAAAAGACCCGCTATCCAATGGTGTATTTAAGTTTCGTGCGGACAATTTATGAGGCTCAAAAAGAGATTCATCGAGGTATCAGCCTAGATGTACCGGTCTTGGTCATGCACTCGCATCAAACTAAAAATCCCAAAAAATGGGGTAAAGCAGCGCAGACCAGTGATGTGATTTTAGGTGTAAAAGACATCCAAAAATATGCCAAGAAAATTCAGGGCGATGTCACCATTCAAAGCATACACAATGGCTTGCATGATTTAGTGCTTTCGGAAAAAACCGCGCGTGAACAAGTCTATACCCAGCTCTTTCAATGGCTGGCCAATAAAGGTTTTTAACAGCCCGAATGACATTGCAACTTACTGTTTTAATTTCAACAAGGTCTGATGTACGGGATGCGATCTCGGCATCAGCTCAATCAGGCGTTCAACCGCATCGATAGCTTCAGGGAAACGCGCGACATGTTTGAGTAGAACATCCGTTTCCTTGGCATTAAAAATCGCTTGGCTTAATCGTGACTCAAGACAATCGCGCCATGCCCCTAAAAAAGGACTTTCGGTTTTGGCCAAGAAAACCCCTGAACATAGTTTCAACGCCGAATCGAGATAACCAGCATCTAAGGCTTGCTCGGCTTGCAAAAAATCGGCTTCGACTTGTGCCAATAGACGGTAAGGACGTGAGCCTAACATGCCGCCCAAAATATCGCGTAGCTGAGACATTTCTGCTTTTAAAGTCCCAACGCTCACCTTACGTTCACCATATAAGGCTTGATGCAAAGTATCTAAGGTCATGCCTTGCGGACATAGCGCCAAGATGGTCAAAATTTCAATTTGCCGTGGGGTCAGCACCATCACTTTGCCATTAAATAACACTTGCGGCACAGCAAAGGCCCGAATGTACAAATGCTGTTTTTGAAAATCAAGTAAAGCCGATTGAATAATCGAAGCGCAGCGTTCAGCCGCAAGTAGCCCTAAACTATTGTGGTTTTTCCACACGGTGGATAAATCAACCACACCTAAAATTTGCTGTGTGTGTGGATCGATAATCGGTGCTGCATAGCAGACCCATTCATGTACAGACGGCATATAATGTTCATTTGAAAACACACAACTCGACTGTTGGGTTTTTAGAGACAACGCTAAAGCATTGGTTCCGACCAATTCTTCGCGCCATTGCCCACCTGCAATAAAATGCACACTTTCCGCAGCACTTTGCATTTGCCGACTCGACGCACTCCAAATAATCGTGCTACCTATATCGCCCACGGCAAGTACCATCGACGACTGTTCGGCAATGTGTTTTAAATCTTCGGCACAATGTTGCAACGCATGATGCAATGCCGACTGTTGTTGACTTTGAGGGCTTAAATTTACCAAAGGCGCAGCACTCCGATTTTCCGGAATTTCTGCCTGCGCCGATCGCTGCCAAGAACTCGCAATGCTCTCATTCAATTGCGAGCTTTGCTGCTTTGACAGACTCATGCCCTGCCTTAACCGTTCGACATTCTGTCGTTTTTCAGATAAATCCTTCTGTATCATCATTCATTATTCTCACAACAATTCATGACTAAAAATCCGTTTCCCGGCTTTTGTTTTTAAGACTGAAAAAAAATATTGTAAACCTTCTTGTCTCCAACCTTTTTCCAACCTTATACAGGCTATGCTAATCAAATAATGTACAAAAGTACCTTATACCAAAGCTGTAGATTGCCACAGATGGGCAGCCCAACAAGATCATAATAAACAAGCAAAGGAAAATTCATATGCGTTATGTCGATCCTAATCAACCCGGTTCAAAAGTTCAGTTTAAAGCTCAGTATGAAAACCTGATTGGTGGCCAATGGGTCGCGCCAGTGAAAGGTGAATACTTTGAAAATATCTCCCCTGTAGACGGTAAAGTTTTTACCAAAGTGCCACGTTCTTCTGCTGAAGATATCGAATTGGCTTTGGATGCAGCGCATAAAGCCAAAACCCAATGGAATGCCTCTTCCCCAACCACACGCTCAAATATTTTATTAAAAATTGCCGATCGACTTGAAGAAAACCTAGAGCTCCTTGCTGTCGCAGAAACATGGGACAACGGTAAACCGATTCGTGAAACCTTAGCCGCTGATATTCCACTCTGTATCGATCACTTCCGTTATTTTGCCGGCTGTATCCGTGCCCAAGAAGGCGGCATTTCTGAAATTGATGAAAATACCATTGCTTACCATTTCCATGAGCCACTTGGTGTGGTCGGACAAATTATTCCGTGGAATTTCCCAATCTTAATGGCAGCTTGGAAACTAGCTCCAGCATTGGCTGCGGGTAACTGCATCGTGTTGAAACCTGCGGAGCAAACACCTGTCAGCATCTTGGTCTTGGCTGAACTCATTCAAGACCTACTCCCACCGGGCGTGCTGAATATTGTGAATGGTTATGGTGTTGAAGTCGGTCGTCCATTGGCGACCAATCCACGCATCTCAAAAATCGCCTTCACCGGTTCAACCGCTGTGGGTCAAATGATCATGCAATATGCCACTGAAAATATCATTCCTGTGACATTGGAACTCGGTGGTAAATCACCGAACATTTTCTTTGAAGACATCATGGACAAAGACGATGAATTCTTAGATAAAACGCTCGAAGGTTTTGCCATGTTTGCGCTGAACCAAGGTGAAATCTGTACCTGTCCTTCACGTGCATTGGTACAAGAAAGCATTGCTGATCGATTCTTGGAAATGGCAGTAGAACGTGTGAAACGTATTAAGACGGGTCATCCACTCGATACAGATACCATGATTGGTGCACAGGCATCGCAAGAGCAGCAAGACAAAATTTTAGGCTGTATCGCTACAGGTAAAAATGAAGGTGCACAGCTCATTACTGGTGGTGACCCACGAAATGAAGTCGGTACAGGTTTCTATATTGAGCCAACGATTTTTAAAGGCACCAATGACATGAAGATTTTCCAAGAGGAAATCTTCGGCCCTGTGCTTTCAGTAGCAACCTTTAAAGACTTTGATGATGCCATTAAAATTGCCAATGACACGATTTATGGTCTAGGTGCAGGGGTTTGGTCGCGTTCAGCGCATACTTCATATCGTGCGGGTCGTGCTATTCAGGCAGGTCGTGTATGGACCAACTGTTATCATATCTACCCTGCACACGCAGCATTCGGTGGCTACAAAAAATCAGGGATCGGCCGTGAAAATCACAAAATGATGCTTGATCATTATCAACAAACCAAAAACCTCTTGGTGAGCTATGACACCAAGCCGATGGGCTTCTTCTAAGTCTTGATTTGAGTTAGATCATAAAAAAGCGAATCGAGGTTCGCTTTTTTCAATTTTTTTAAATGCTCCATACATGTATCACCAAGCGTTACTGTCCTTGTAAAGCATCCTCTACAAAATGTAGATGATCTACACCCCAATACAGCTCATCATTCACAAACCAACTTGGCGCCCCAAACACACCACGTGCAATGGCTTCTTCGGTAATAACTTTAAGCTCAGACTTTACTTTTTCATCTTCAAGCCATGATTTAACCTGCGCTACCTCCAATCCAAGCTCCTGCATCAATTGAATTAATTCATTGAGATCATTTAAATTGCGTGGCTGACCAAACATTGCGTTAAAAATACCCGTCAGTACATTGAGAAATAGTTCAGGCTGAAATAATTGGACTGCGGTTATCAAACGCATCAACTGCAAAGTATTGATCGGAAAATACGGATTCATCTGTACTGGTATCTGCCATAGCTTTGCCCAACGTTGAAGATCAATCATGGAATAACGTGCCTTCGCAGGTACCGCCATTGGGCTACTATTGCCTGTGGCTTTAAACACTCCACCGAGTAGCATCGGCTTCCAAATCAGCTCGGCTTGATACTGCTGTGCAATCTGTTGAATGCGATGAAAACCGATATAACTATATGGGCTGCCGACATCAAAATAAAATTCAATGACTTTCATGTTTTTCGTCCTTTTTTTGCTTATTTTCCTAACTGATGTTACGCACGTAAAAGTAACATCGTATTTTTTAAATGATTTTTAAGCCGATTTGACGGAGTCTTACATCCAGGGTTTAAATAAAGGGATTAGCCTTCGGCTGGAGGTACTTTTGTTTCGGCAAAAGTACCCAAAACCATTGTCATCCGCAAAACTCGTTCACTAGCGTCTAATTATTCAAAGTATCGCAAAAACATTTTTGAATAGATGTAGTCCTGTCTCAAACACTTGCGGATGACCTTACCGCGTATCGTTCTTTTATTTGAATCAAATTACGCTTACCAGCGTTCCATCCACGGTCGCAGATCTAATTCATGCGTCCATGCATCTCGTGGTTGCTGTGAGAGATGCCAATAATTTTCTGCAATATGTATGGGATTTAAAATACCATTTTGCGCTTTTTTTGCGTACAAATCGGGAAAAGTCTCTTTAATAAAGTCGGTATCAATCGCCCCATCAACCACCACATGCGCCACATGAATATTTCTAGGCCCTAGTTCACGTGCCATGCTTTGTGCCAAGGCACGAAGCGCATGTTTTGCGCCAGCAAAAGCGGCAAAGCCAGCCGCACCACGAACCCCTGCCGTCGCACCCGTAAAAATGATCGTGCCAGATTCACGGCTCACCATGCGTTTTGCCACTTCCCGACCCGTTAAAAATGCCGAGAAACATGCCATTTCCCATATTTTGAAATATTTACGTGCGGTTTCTTCCAAAATACTACATGGCACATTGGCACCGATATTAAAAACCATGACCTCAATCGGGCCAATGTTTGATTCAATGTGCTCGATGAGTTCAATCACTTGCTCTTCTTTTCGAGCATCCGAACCAAAGCCAAAAGCAGTCCCTCCCTGCGCTTGAATTTCAGCAATTAAAGGCTGTAATTTATCGACATTGCGCCGCGTCATACACGCAGTATAGCCACCACGAGCAAAGCGTTTGGCAATTTCACCGCCGGTGGCATCTCCTGCACCAATGATCAATGCCACACCTTTGACAGGCTTAGATATATGATTATTTTCCATGACGATCTCCTCGTGCTGGATAGTTTTTATATTCCATGTGCGATCAATTTTATTGAATAACGATCGTTACTATAACGAATACTATGTTATAGTTAATTTATCGTCAATCATAATTTTTTGGGGTCATGCATATGCGCTATAAACCCGAATACAAACAACAAAAACGACAAGAATTGCTCAACATTACGGGGCAAATTGCGAAAAAAAATGGCTTTGCTGCAACAGGTGTTGACGGCTTAATGAAAGCTGCAGGTGTAACTAGTGGCGCATTCTATTCACATTTTTCGTCAAAACAGGATTTACTCAAAGCATTGGTTGAATATGAATTGCAGCAAAGCTTTAACATGTGGCAAAGCAACCCGCATCATAATGCAGCCGACTGGATTAATTTTGAATTAGACCGTTACTTAACCCCTTCCCACCTTGAACATCCTGAACAAGGCTGTGTTTTGCCGACACTTGCGACCGAAGTAGCTCGTGCAGATGACACGATTAAACAGGCCTATGAAAAGGAATTACTGCGCGGTCATGCTTTATTTAGCGCACATTTGGCGAGTGAGGAAAAAGCTTGGGCCATGATGTCCCAACTGGTCGGTGCGGTTTTAATTGCACGGGCAATGCATGATCCCGAATTACAAAAAAGCATTTTGCAGGCCAATAAAATGGTCATTCAAGATTATTTGGCCGCGCACTCAGCTGCATAAGTGACGATTATTTTATGTGATCCTTCATGTAGTTATGCGATTAAACGCTTCCGACAAACTGTCAGCTTCCTTTGGCTTAATTATTCAATATCCGTATAAGGTTGCCAATTTTTATGCTTTTCAATCGCTTAAAGATTGGGCATAAATGGCATAATTCAAATAAAGTCCTCTTTTCAAGGTTCTGACGACTGTGTATAACAATGAGCCATTAAAGGAAAATGATAAGCATAGGCAAAGAACGCAAAAAAACGTTAGACTATGCAACAATCAATGCAAGTAAATGTCATTCGAGACAAACAAAAAGGTGAAGATTGATGCCGCTCAATACTGTTGAAGAGCTCGTAGCTGATATTCGTGCAGGAAAAATGGTCATCCTGATGGATGATGAAGATCGTGAAAATGAAGGCGACCTTGTTATCGCTGCGACCCACGTACGCCCTGAAGATATCAACTTCATGATTACGCATGCGCGTGGTCTTGTGTGCTTAACGCTCAGCAAAGAGCGTTGCCAACAGTTAAATCTACCACTCATGGTAGATGCCAATGGTGCACAGCACGGCACCAACTTTACCTTGTCGATTGAAGCAGCAAATGGAATTTCAACAGGCATCTCACCTGCTGAACGTGCGCACACCATTCAAACAGCGGTGGCTGCACATGCTAAACCTGCGGATATCGTACAGCCAGGCCATATTTTCCCGCTCATGGCGCAGCCTGGTGGCGTTCTTCACCGTGCAGGCCATACTGAAGCGGGCTGTGACTTATCGCGTTTAGCAGGTCTTGAACCAGCTTCAGTGATTTGTGAAATCATCAATGAAGACGGCACTATGGCACGTCGCCCTGATCTTGAAGTGTTTGCTGAAAAACATGGCTTAAAAATGGGGACGATTGCGGACTTAATTCACTACCGCATGACCAATGAGCAAACCGTTGAGCGCATTGATCAACAAACTTTAGATACTGAATATGGTACTTTTGAATTGTTCCGTTACCGTGAAATTGGTAATCCAGACATTCATTTGGCACTGGTTAAAGGCGAACCGAAACAAGGCGTAACCACGGTCCGTGTACATGGTTTCAGCCCGGTTCGTGACTTATTAAAACTCAATAAACAAGATGGCGCTCCGGCGTGGAATCTCGATAAAGCACTCAAAGAAATCGCATCCAGCGATCGTGGTGTTTTAGTATGGATTGGTCAGCGTCATTTACAGGACTTAGGCCCTGCTTTAGAAAATTTAACTGCACCGAAAAATGTTAAATCCAATGCGGCACTGTCTCAGCAGTATCAAACCATTGGTGTCGGCGCACAAATTTTACGTGATTTAGGCGTGGAAAAAATGAAGCTTCTCAGCTCGCCACTACGCTTTAATGCACTATCAGGTTTTAACTTAGAAGTGGTGGAATACATCACCGCAAATCAAACATCAGAGAAATAATCGAGGTTGCTATGGCAGTTCGCCGTATTGAAGGTATGTTACATCTCGCGAACGAAGACCGTTATGCGATTTTAGTTGGTCGTTTTAATAGCTTTGTTGTTGAACATTTGCTAGAAGGTGCCGTTGATACATTGAAACGTCATGGCGTATCAGAGGATAATATCACTGTTGTTCATGCACCGGGTGCTTGGGAACTTCCTGTGGTTGCGAAGAAACTTGCAGCTTCAGGTCGTTTCGATGCCATCATCGCGCTTGGCGCAGTGATTCGTGGTAGCACGCCTCACTTCGATTTTGTTGCTGGCGAATGTGCCAAAGGTTTAGGCGTTGTTGGTCTAGACACTGGCTTACCAGTAATTAATGGTGTATTGACTACGGATAGTATTGAACAAGCGATTGAACGCTCAGGTACAAAAGCAGGCAATAAAGGTAGTGAAGCTGCCTTGACTGCTATTGAAATGGTTAACTTGTTAAAGGCTATTTAACGCTATGTCGCAAACACTTCAAGCAACTTATGCAGCAAAACGTAAAGCACGTCGCTTTGCTGTACAAGGAATTTATGAATGGCAAATGAGCCGTAATCCTGTCCATGAGATTGAAGCACGTACACGTGTGGATAATGCCATGCACAAGGTCGACCTCGGCTATTACCACGAGTTATTGACCGAGGTTGTTGCCAATCATGAAGCATTGGATGCGCTTTTAATCCCTGTACTCGATCGTGAAGTAGACGCTTTAGATGGTGTTGAACTTGCAACACTTCGTCTTGGTGCATATGAACTCAAAGAACATCTTGAGATTCCATATCGCGTCGTGTTAGATGAAGCGATCGAGTTAGCTAAACATTTTGGCGGTGCAGACAGCCACAAATACATCAATGGTGTATTGGATCGTTTAGCGACTACATTGCGTGCAGCAGAAAAACAACAAGCTAATTAATTTTTTAAGTAGTACGTTGTATGGCTGAGTTCTCGATCATTGATACCTATTTTAATCGACAGAATATCAATTCTGTCGATTTAGGGGTCGGTGATGACTCAGCCTTGCTCACCCCTCCTCCACAGCAACAATTGGTCATCTGTGCCGATACACTGGTTGCTGGGCGTCACTTCCCCCTCGACACAAACCCACATGCCATAGGCTGGAAATCTGTTGCCGTCAATCTCTCTGATATTGCCGCAATGGGTGCCAAACCACACAGTATTTTATTGGCATTGAGCCTACCCCAAATTGATCATGACTGGCTCAAAGGCTTTAGTCAGGGTTTATATGATTGTTGCGATCAATTTGGTGTGAGTTTAATTGGTGGTGATACCACACAAAGTCCTCATCTGACGATTTCAGTCACAGCCCTCGGCTGGGTTGAATCGGGACAAGCCGTCCCGCGTTCAGGTGCCCAAATCGGTGATTATATCTGCGTCAGCGGACAAGTCGGTGATGCTGCATTTGGCTTAAACCATTTAGGTCATCGCTTACAACGCCGTTTAGATTATCCCACACCCCGTTGCTTATTAGGCCAACAGCTCAAAGGCTTAGCCAACAGTATGATTGATGTCTCTGATGGGCTCGCACAAGATTTAGGACATATCCTCGCTGCTTCACACGTCGGTGCAGAAATTGAATTAGATCAACTTCCTATCGATCACGATGTAAAACAATTACAACAAGAAAAGCAGTGGCAATACGCCCTCGCGGGTGGAGATGATTATGAGTTATGCTTTACAATAAGTCCGCAGAATTATAAAAAACTTCTGCAACTAGAATTAGATGTAAACATTAGTAAAATCGGTCAAATCACCCCTAATTTGGGAATCCGTTATAACAACCACGGTGTTGACCAAGTCATAAAATTTAAGGGATACCAGCATTTTGCATAAGCCAGCCATTAACTTTAAATCCATGTCTTGGTTTAACCGAGTCATCGCCTTTTGTGGCGTGGGATTTGGTTCGGGTCTTGCACCCAAAGCACCGGGCACCTTTGGCTCTGCTTTTGCTTTGTTGTTTATTCCAGGTTGGCTTGCAATCGGCTTTTTCAACTCCATTATAGTCATGATCCTCATGTCGATTATTGGGATCTATATTTGTGGTCAAACCGCCAAAGTCATGGGTGTCCATGACGATGGCCGCATCGTATGGGATGAATTTGCCGGTCAGTCCATTACCTTCCTCCCAATTTTATATCTTGGGCAAATGAGCTGGACTTGGGCATTGATTGGTTTTGCTTTATTCCGTTTATTTGATGTCTGGAAACCGTGGCCTATTCGTGTCATTGACCGTCAAGTCGGTGGTGGCTTTGGCATCATGTTTGACGACATTATTGCAGGTCTTTGGGCCGCGCTTTGCATCTGTATTTATTTTTATATTTTGTCTATGTAATAGAAACACCTAGGATTAAACATGTCTACTAGCGTTATTATTCTTGCTGCAGGTAAAGGGACACGTATGCGTTCTCGTTTACCCAAAGTATTACAACCACTCGCAGGACAACCCCTACTTGGCCATGTCATCAACACGGCGAAAAAACTAAATGCAGAAGAAATAATTACCATTTATGGGCATGGCGGTGAATTGGTTCAAAACGCGTTTGCACATGAAAATGTCAAATGGGTTGAACAAGCAGAACAATTGGGTACAGGCCATGCAGTCAAAGTGACTCTGCCTGTCCTAGCAAAAACCGGTATTTCTTTGATTCTCTCGGGTGATGTACCTTGCATCACTGAAGCAACATTACAAAAACTATTAGATGCATCTGCTCAAACAGGTATTGGCTTAGTAACCCTAACGGTTAATGATGCGACAGGTTATGGTCGTATTGTACGTGAAAATGGCAAAATTCAAGCCATTGTTGAACACAAAGATGCCTCTGAAGAACAACGTAAAATCAAAGAATTTAATACCGGTATTTATGCCGTAAGTAATGCAAAATTGCACGAATGGTTGCCAAAATTAAGCAACAACAATGCGCAAGGTGAATATTACCTGACCGATATCGTTGCCATGGCAATTGCTGACGGTCTCGAAGTTGCATCTGTTGAACCAGAACGTGCGTTCGAAGTGGAAGGTGTCAATGACCGCGTACAATTGGCTGCCCTTGAACGTGAATTTCAAGCATTCCAAGCTAAACAACTAATGCAACAAGGCGTTCACCTGATTGATCCTGCACGTTTCGATTTACGTGGCACACTGACTGTTGGTCAAGATGTCCGTATCGATATTAACGTGATTATTGAAGGTGATGTTGAACTCGGTGATAACGTTGAAATTGGTGCAGGTTGTATCATTAAAAACACCAAGATTGCGGCAGGTACTAAAGTTCAACCATATAGCGTTTTTGACAGCGCCATTGTTGGTGAAGACGCTCAAATCGGTCCATTTGCACGTTTACGCCCAGGCGCAAAATTGGCCAATGAAGTGCATATTGGTAACTTTGTTGAAGTTAAAAATACCACTGTCGGGTTAGGCTCAAAAGCCAACCACTTTACCTATTTAGGTGATGCAGAAGTCGGTGCAGGTTCAAACATTGGCGCAGGCACCATTACCTGCAACTATGATGGCGCAAACAAATTTAAAACCATTATCGGTGACTCAGCCTTCATCGGCTCAAATAGCTCATTAGTCGCTCCTGTCACCATTGGTCATGGTGCAACAGTGGGTGCTGGCTCAACCATTACACGTGACGTGGCAGACAATAGCCTTGCGGTAGAACGCTCGAAGCAATTTGCCAAAGAAAACTATCAACGTCCACAAAAATTGAAGAAATAAGAGGATTAAATTATGTGCGGTATTGTCGGTGGCGTTGCAGAACGTAGTATTACCAATATTTTAATTGAAGGCTTAAAGCGTCTTGAATATCGTGGCTATGACTCTGCAGGTTTAGCGCTGATTAATAAAGGCCACGTTCTACGTGAACGTCGCGTAGGTAAAGTTGCAAATCTTGAACAAGCCGTTGAAGAAGCAGATATCGCAGGTTCGGTCGGTATTGCACATACGCGCTGGGCAACCCATGGTAAACCAACTGAAAATAATGCCCATCCGCATATTTCAGGCAATGTGGCTGTTGTTCATAACGGTATTATTGAAAACTATCAAAAGCTTAAAGATGATCTAGAAGCGCTTGGTTATGTTTTTACCTCACAAACCGATACAGAAGTTGTTGCGCATTTAGTCAATGACGCTTTAAAAAGCACTCCGAGTCTTTTGGAAGCGGTTAAAAGTGTCGTGCCTCAGCTCAAAGGTGCTTATGCACTGGGTATCGTACATACCGACCATCCTGATGAATTAATCACGGTGCGTGAAGGTTCACCTCTTGTGATTGGTGTCGGTATTGGCGAGAACTTTATTAGCTCAGATCAATTGGCACTTTTACCGATTACCAACCGTTTTATCTACCTTGAAGAAGGTGATATTGCACGTTTGACACGTCATACCATTGAAGTATTCGTCGATGGTAAATTAGTGAATCGACCAATCAAAGAGCTTGATGCGACTGTAAGCAATGCTTCAAAAGGTGAATATAAACACTATATGCTCAAAGAAATTTATGAGCAGCCTGAAGCGATTAAGCAAACGATTTCACAAGCATTAAATGGTAATGCGCTTCGTGATGATTTCCTTGCCAATGCAGCTCAAGATTTCAGCCAGATTCAACAAGTGCAAATCATCGCATGTGGTACCAGCTACCATGCCGGCATGATTGCCAAATATTGGTTTGAACAACTGATTGATGTGCCTTGCCAAGTCGAAATTGCCAGTGAATTCCGTTATCGCTCGCCTGTGATTGTGAATAACACACTGTATGTTTGTATTTCTCAATCGGGCGAAACAGCCGATACTTTAGCTGCACTGCGTGATACGCAAAAACGTGCAGCAGCGAAAAGCTTGAATATCACCACCATGACCATTTGCAACGTGGCAACCTCGTCGATGGTACGTGAAACCAACTACAGTTTGTTGACACTCGCAGGCCCTGAAATTGGTGTTGCTTCGACCAAAGCCTTTACCACACAGCTTGCGGCACTGATGCTATTGGTATTGAAAATTGGTCAAATTAAGCAAAGCATTTCAACTGACCGTGTCTCTGAAATTATTGCCGCGCTTTGGCATACACCAAAAGTGATTTTAGATACTTTACAAAATAATGCTGAGATTCTACGTCTATCAGAATTATTTGTTGAAAAAAATCACTGCCTATTCTTGGGTCGTGGAACTGAGTTCCCTATCGCTCTTGAAGGTGCTTTGAAACTTAAAGAGATTTCATATATCCACGCAGAAGGTTATGCGGCTGGTGAATTAAAACATGGTCCATTGGCACTGGTAGATAATGATATGCCTGTGGTGATTCTTGCTCCACAAGATGACATGTTAGATAAACTCAAATCGAATATGGAAGAAGTTCAAGCACGTGGTGGTGAGTTGTTTGTTTTTGCAGATGAAAATAGCGGCATCAAAGCGAAAGATCGTCAACACGTGGTTTATGTACCAAGTGTGAATGAAATCTTGGCGCCGATTGTGTATAGCATTCCAGTACAACTGCTCTCATACCATGTTGCAGTGCTGCGTGGAACAGATGTCGATCAGCCACGTAACTTGGCGAAGTCTGTGACGGTGGAATAATACCCCAATGTAAAAAAGGAGCCTCTGTATGAGAGTAATAAAGTTTCATACTGAGTAATGAAGTCTCATACTGAGTAATAAAGTGTAATACTGAATTGCTCAAAAAATCCACACAAGCTATGCTCTAAACAGCATGATGTGTGGATTTTTTTATGGCTAACTTTAAGAACACACAAAATCATGAACTCAAAATTCAAAAATGGATTAAAGAAGGACGAGGACAGGGTTTTGGAAATAACTATAAGCCTTGGCTCACAATTCGAGATGTGAGTTCAGAAGGTCGATCTCACCGAGTTTTTGGTCATAAAAGCCAAAGAACTCATCACCTTCTCTCTGATCTAGAACTATCTGCTTTTCTATTACTGGAATGGCATTCCTCTACTATGGATATTCGAGAACAATATCCATTAGACCTAGAACAAACTCTAGAAATTGCGGAGAAAATTGGAATCTCTCACCCTAGATTT
Source organism: Acinetobacter sp. YH12231 (assembly GCF_013417755.1). Taxonomy (NCBI): domain Bacteria; kingdom Pseudomonadati; phylum Pseudomonadota; class Gammaproteobacteria; order Moraxellales; family Moraxellaceae; genus Acinetobacter; species Acinetobacter sp. YH12231. The sequence goes on along the minus strand of NZ_VPDJ01000007.1, from coordinate 91,687 downwards.
GGGAAACACTATCAAATCATGACAAGCGATTTTTTAGTGGTTACACATAATTCAATAACACCTAAATTTGTAGTTCAGGTTAAATATTCAAGTGCTCTTAATGACCCACGCACCATAGAAAAAATAGAAATTGAACGACAATATTGGAAACAGCTAAACATACCTTTTTATATTTTTACCGAGCACCAAGTTCCTAAAACTGTCAGCCAAAACATTCAATGGTTATACAGTTCAATAAATACTATGCAACTGAGTGAACAAAATACGCTAGATAAACTTCACTTTTATGCAGATATTTTCATTAAAAATAAATCTAAAAAGATTAATGAATTAGCGAGAATTATTGATCAAAAATATCATTTTGAGTTAGGACAATCGCTAAGAGAAATTAGAGACTTGCTTGCTCAAAGGTATTTCATATTTGATCTGAATATTTCTTTTAAGGATTTGAATACAGATCATATTCGATTGGGCGAGCTTAATATTTGGAATGAGGTACTTCATGCTGAAAATCAATGAAGTATTAAGTTTTGAAAGCTCTTTATTTAGGATTTTAACGATCCTACCTTACTCTGTGATTTGGATTCGTCTTGACCTTGAAAATGCTTTTCCAATCGAACTTAGTAGAACAGAAATATTAAAAGGTTTGGAAGATGGCAATATTGAAAGAGCAATAGACCCACATGAGTCACTTGCTTTCATTCAGGCTGAGAAGGAATCTATACAAGAAATAAAACGTGACCAAAATTATGCTCTTATTTATCCCCTGATCTCTCATGAATTCTTTTATATCCCAGCTCAAAGAGGAAAAATAGTTAGTGAAATCATGAATCAACATAAAGTCACCAAACAAACTATTTATCGCTTAGCTCGCAGATATTGGCAAAGAGGACAAACTCCTAATGCATTACTTCCTGATTACAGAAATAGTGGAGCTAAAGGTCAAAAAAGAACGGCTAAAGACAAAAAATTAGGTCGGCCTCGTATCTATAATAGTGAACAAGGAATTAATGTTAATGAAGACATTGAAAAACTTTTTTATCGCACCATTAAATTATTCTTTTTAAAAGACAATAAACATTCACTTCCATTTGTATATCGGAAATTTCAAACCACTTATAAAAATTTCTATCCAGATATAGCAGAATCAGATATTCCGACAATATGGCAGTTCAAGTATTACTACGAAAAAGAATTCAAAAAAATTGAAAGTATAAAAGCTCGTATTGGTACCTCAAACTACCGTAAGGACTATCGCCCTTTGCAATCAACGTCTAACTCTCAAGCCTTAGGTCCTGGAGCACGTTATGAAATTGATGCCACGATTGCCGATATTTATCTAGTTTCAAACTCAAATCCTGAAAGTATTGTTGGTAGACCCACTATTTACTTCGTGATTGACGTCTTCAGTCGTTTAGTCGCAGGATTTTATATAGGTTTTGAATCACCTTCATATTTAGCTGCAATACAAGCATTGAATATAGCGATGACCGATAAGGTTAAGTATTGTGCTGAGTATGGAATCTCAATTCAGCCAGAAGATTGGCCAGCAGTCGGTCTACCTGATGCTTTACTCGCGGATCGAGGAGAATTATTAGGCTATCAAATTGAAGCCTTAGAAAAAACATTCGCTGTAAGACTCGAAAATGCACCAGCGAGACGTGGTGATGCTAAAGGCATCGTGGAACAAGCTTTCAATACGTATCAAGCTTATTTCAAAAAAGAAGGTAAAGGAAAAGGTGTTGTTGACGGCAGTACTGTAAAAAAGACTGGTGGTCGTGATTACCGTCAAGATGCCACATTAAATATTCACCAATTTACTGAAATCATTCTTGCCTGCATCATCTCGCACAATCAATTTCATGTATTAAAAACATATGACCGTGAAGCAGATATGCCCAATGATTTACCAACCATTCCTTTACATTTATGGAATTGGGGTATTCAAAATAGAACTGGAAAATTGAGAAATGTTCCAGAGGAAGCTCTCAGAATCGCATTATTACCACGCACTAAAATAACAATATCAGACTTAGGCATCAAAGCATTTGGTCTTTACTACCTAGCGAAAGAAGTACTTGATCTTGGTTGGTTGCATCGTAAAACAGGAAGTTCTCGTCCCCAAAACCTTGAAGCTGCATATGATCCTTACACAATGAACAAAATTTATATTTTTCCAAAAGATAATAGTCTTGAATATTGGATAGGGTCTCTCTCCGATCGGTCGAGAGAATTCTTGGATTGTACTTTGTGGGAAATCAAAGAAAAACAAAAAGCGCAAAAAGAAAGCCTTATACAGCATGAGTTAGAAGCATCAAAAAAACGAAGAGAGCTTGAAGCTTTTATCACTAAGAAACTTAAAACCAAAAATGTGAATAGCCCAATTAAACCATCTCAACGAATCGCTGAAATAACTGAAAATAAAGCAAAAGAAAAAAATAGTGAACGCAAAGCTAAGGTAAAAAAGCAAAAAATAGTGCATACAAACATTATTCCAATGCCTAAACTGAAAACCTCAATTAAGCCTCAAGATGCTGAAGCAGTTCATTATCCAGACTTAACAGACGAATTATTTGGTGAGGATGACTAAATGACTTTGCCATTAAATTTTATTCAAGCACGCTACACTCCTAGTTTTGGTGAATATAAACACAATCCATTTATTGAAGCTCTACCACCAATCATGCAAGAAATTGCAGATATCAAAGCTAATCTGATTGGTAAAGTTGACTTTAACCCAGAAGATATTCTGAGATCTAAGAACGAAAGAATTCATCTTTCATCTCAACTTCTTCATCAGTTTTTTCAACCCATTACTCGGCATATTTCATTAGAGCAAAAAATTGCAATATTAATTCGCCAAGGCTATGTCGGGCGTAATATTGCTGATGGAAAATTGCACCAACACTTGCAAAATGGTTATGAGCGTATTATGTCGGGAGACATTAATGCCTTTAGATTTGATGCACCAACATCTACAGCTTTAAGCTATTCACTGATTGGTTGTTCAGGCAGTGGTAAAAGCACAACGTTACAGCGCATTCTGAACCTTTATCCTCAAGTGATTTACCATGAAAAATACAACTTCACTCAACTCGTTTATCTCAAAATAGACTGCCCTCATGACGGCTCATTAAAAAATTTATGTTTGCATTTCTTTAAAGCGATTGATGTTGCATTGGGAACAGATTTTGAAAGAAAAGTGGCCTTAAAAAGATTAGGAATCGAAGCTTTACTCAACTATATGCGTCAAATTACCAATACCTACGCTATTGGTGTTCTCGTTATAGACGAAATCCAACATCTGAGTGTTAAAAATTCAGGTGGTGCTGAAAAAATGCTGAACTTCTTTGTCACCTTAATCAATGTTGTAGGTTTGCCAGTGGTTATGGTCGGCACACCTAAAGCTAAATTTATATTCGATGGTGATCTGCGTTCAGCACGTCGTGGGGCTGGTTTCGGGGCTGTTATATGGGAACCTATGAAGAATACTCCCTCATTATCAAATACCACGACGAGAACAGAATGGATGGCTTTCACCAATGCCCTTTGGAAATACCAATGGCTAACTAATAAAGAACAACTGAGTGAAGAAATTCGAGACTGTTGGTATGAACTCTCTCAAGGCGTACTAGATATAGTCGTCAAACTTTTTGTTTTGGCTCAATGCCGAGCGATCATGACCGGACTAGAAAGAATAACTCCTAGTTTGCTTAGACAAGTCTATGAGGATGAACTCAAATTTGTCCACCCAATGATAGAAGCGCTCAAGTCTGGAGATCCTAATCGCATCGCACTTTATTCCGACTTAACTATTCCATATGTGGACAAAACATTACTTCTACTTCAGAAAAAAATAGAAGAAGAACAAGAAAAAGTTGAACAATACAATGGAAACACACATGCACAAAGATTGCATAACCTATTGATTGCCACTGGATATCCAGAATCTAAAGTAATCTCTGCAATCAAAAAAGCTTTTATCGACTTCCCTCATCTTAATATGCAAGAACTCATGCCTATCGTTTCGAATTGGCTCACTGAAGTTGAGGCAGATAAAGAAACCAAACCTGAAAAAATGAATTCCAAAAAAATAAAGCAGAGCGAATGGATGACCTTACCGTCAGATGATTTAAGGTTTCAGTTTTCTCAAAAGCAAAAATCCCAAAATTTTTATGACGTTCTTCAATCAAGCGAATTAATTTTTGATACTCAAACTTGGGTGCAATCAATGTAATAGTGGAATGAGCATGTTGAACTTTCCTACACCATATCCTAATGAATTAATTTACAGCACGATAGCCAGAGCTGGAATTCATCATGCTATTACAAGCCCTAAGCAATTACTTGAAGAAGTATTTGCTAATCGTAAAGTCATTGCCACGATTGATTTACCTAGCCATCTAATATGTCTTTCAAATCATTTACCACCACACTATGCGCTCGAAAACCTTGCTTATAAACATACACTTTTCCCAATCCACGCTTTATTTTCTCCAGAAAAAATACGTTTGAAATGCCTTCAATGGATGGGGAGTCAATCAAAAGGTTCAATCCATTTAGCATTAGGCGTTGCGGCATCCAAAGTTAAGCAGATATCAACACATCGATATTGTCCACATTGCTTAGAAGACCAATATCGCGAATATGGGGAATTCTTTTGGGCAAGAGTTTGGTATATCCAAGGCGCAAATTGTTGTAGCAAACATAAATTTAAATTGTCAGAATTTTTACTAGCATCCCATTTGAATGGGCGGCATCAATTTATTCCTGCAAGTTCTATCCTAGATCGTAAGCAACCTAATGACCCTGCTCATAAATTAGATCTAATCGTGAGTAGGCATGTTGATGAGTTGTTAGAACTTCCACCAACAACATCACCTACATTTCATCAATGGAGTCAATTTTATCAACGTATTGCAAAGCGATTAGGTTTCGACAAAGGTTCTAAACACATTGATCATTCAAAAATTCATGCAGCAGTTATAAAAACATGGGATTTAAAATGGCTACAGCAACATCACCTAGATGAACTGAAGTCTGAAACAAGTTGGCTTAAAGCTATCTTTAGGAAGCATCGTAAGTCATTTAGCTATCTTGAACATATTATTGTCTTAGAGACGTTTTTACCTAAAAGCTGGACATGGACTACCATTCTGAGTGAAGTTCATCAGATACCATGTAATCCCCCTAGTACTGATACACCAATTCAAAGAACTAAGTGTAAAGACTACTTGATACTCAGAGCAAAACGTAATGAATGGGTATCTTTAATTCAAAATTTTGGAATAAAGCCGTCTAGAGTCAAAAATGCAGCATTATATGCATGGCTTTATCGCAATGATAAAGCTTGGTTACTAACAACGAATAAAAGCTTTCATGCTTTGCCCTCAAGCATTCCCAAGAAAGTAGATTGGCCTCTAAGAGATTGGCACATGGTGAGGCGATTATTCAAAATATTCTATCAATCATTAGACGATTTGAGTTTACCTCGGCAATCTAGAAACTGGTATCTCAAGCAACTACCGCAACACTCCACCGTAGAAAAAAACCTTTATCAACTACCCTTAACACATAAATTTCTGAGCACTTTTTCAGAAGACATTAGCAGTTATCAAATCCGAAGAATTACTCGAACGATTATTCAATTTAAAAAAATTAATCAGCAACCAGTGAGTTGGCAATTATTACGGCTTTCAGGATTAAGTGAAGAAAGATTAACTAATGAAACACTTAAATTCCTGAATCAAATTAAAAGGATCGATCATGGTTAAGATAAATCATATTGCTAAAAATATGAAAATAAAAAAGATTGGCTCTTTGTTTAAAAAACATAACTCAGGAAGTTGGGCTATAAACCTAGTTTTGGAAAATGAAAGTAAAAATACTGAGTCAACTTACACTAATTTCTCTAATGCAAAATTATTAAGAAAAAATAGCCACATCAATCCTACCCAAGAATATCCTAAAGGCTACAACCTACGCTTTAAAATTAGTTCAACTCAAGATTGGCTATCTTCTGTCAATAATTCAAACTTTCCGAAAGGGAAGTTTGTAGAACATTATTTCTTGTTTGATGCAGTCCGTGTGGATCAATTCGGTCAGCCGATGTCCGAAACCATCAAAATTAAGCTCCCTCAATTTGAGCTTGCTCGATCTCTGTTTTTATACACTCCATATTTAGCAAGATCGGCAGTTTTAGAGAATAGTTTGAGTATCGATTTCGATATTATTTCGAATCGAGATCATTATCTCATCAATATTTTACCAGCCTGCTCATACCCAATTTCTCATTTCAATGATTCAGGTATACGACGCATCTTATCTTGGATTCTTCTTGATTCTGATATTCGACAATCTTTTGAAAGTATCAGTCGGTTTTGTACGAAATATGGCTATGACGTTGACCAATACCGTATATGGAGTTTTTGTTTTAATCCACCTCAACTCAATGGTGTAATCTTTGATACATACGGCTATTACAGAGCTGAAACTTCAGAGTTTTTTGTCAATGAAATTTCAGGTTTTGAAAGAATCTCGAGTTGTATCTCAAAAGAAGTCGAGTTCTATAGTGATAAATTCATTGAGTCTAAATCAGGTGGGAAAGGTGAAAACTCTTCAGGGACTAAAAATTATGGAAAAGAGTCCACCATTAAAGATGAGGAAGATGGTAATAACGATGATGTTCAAATCATTGATGTTGTACCGACACACTTCGACTTCCTAGAAGCCATTGAAACAAGGAAAACTTCTAAAAAAACTAGGCATAGAAACCATGGTACAAAAGATCAAGATTTACCATCTAACAATGCAACACCGCAAGTCAGTACGAATGAGCCTATTTCTGAGGGTACTATCCCCTCTGCTGAATTTAATGGTGTTGAAGATGAAACTGAAGATCTTCATCTGTATCTTGATCGTTTCTCAGCATTTCAACAAATGATTGATTTATTTTGCAAAGAAAACTCAGTTAAAAATTTTAGCTTTCAACTTCACAAATTACCTAACATTCAAGGCCACTCCAAACATATAAAGACTGATGGTAATCCTAGATGTGTCGCAGAAGTCAGCTTTCAATTTAATGGTCACAATATTGTGATCTTAGAAGTAGATACTTCTGACAATAAGAAACCTCTTTCAACTCGTGTTTTATCACTTAAAGACATGAATCAATGGAATCAAGTTGATCGAGGCAAAGTACTTGAGCTTGTAGTCACGCAATGTTTACGATGGCCAAAAGGAATTTTTAGAAATATTTGCTATAAAAATAGTACATTGAACCATCCTAGAATGAATTCAAAAAATCAAAACATCTCTGAGTCTGAATTAAAAAAATGGAGTAACCGTTTGAATGATTTGATTCATGCCACTTAAGCAGCAATTTCTTTTAATTGAGCATATTTACTGAAATACAAACTATTTATAAAATACTCAATTTTATCTAAAGAGCTATAAAGAGCTCCTGTTCCTGAGTAATTCTTTTTAAAATCGTCCCAATACATATATATAGCTTCTTTCAAACATTCAGCTTCTGCTAAATTTTTGCACTTAACGGCAAAAATGCAGTCAGAAATTACTATTTCAAGGTCTGAAGATAAGATACAAATTTTTTCCTGATTAAAATTACCTACTCTAGGAAATAAAATTGCTGGGCCTCGTACTATAGAGTTTTCATTAGTAACCTGAAGGCAATTTAAAAAATCAATAGTATTGTTTTTTAATGTAGTCGTATGAACTAATGGATAACCATTGTCGAGGATTTTACTCGATGCTGTATGCATCTGAAATTTCCCTCTAAAAACTCTTGGATCTAATCTATCAGTAGTTGATTGAATCTTCTTCTGAGAATCAGTTGGTTTGATATTCTCAATCATAATAATTGATGTTTTTACTCTGACTTTCTCAAAAGTAGCTTCTTTGTTGTGTGTAATAATTTTAAATGTGTATTTTGCTTTTAAGTAAGTTAGTGCCTTTTCATCTCTTTGGCTTGTCAAGCAACCATTAGGTACAACTGCTACTAGAAACCCACCTAATTTCAAAAATTTAAGAGCATTATAAATAAAGTTAAGGGCCACACCAGATTGAATTTTTGTTTCTGTACCCTCCCACAATATTGGTTTAATACCTCTTTGACTAAATGGAGGATTTAATAAGATTAGATCAATTTTATTTTCGAACTTATTGAGTTGAGAATCAGCAATAGCATTTGTATCTAAAAAATCAATATTGAATTTTTTCCAATCATTATTTTCTAATAAATTTAAAGTACCCATAGATAAATCATTTGCTACAACATTTACTCCTCTAGGCCACTTTTTTAAAGCAGCATAAATTAGGCTTCCCTCTCCAACTGCAAAATCTGCAATACAAGACGGTTGAAATTTTTTTGGCAAGGAGTCCACTAAAAGGCTAGCCAATAAAGGAGGAGTAAAATGTTGATCTATCATTAAACTAAACTTGTCCTACGTGCTCTCAAACTTCTTATAAAATCTTGTGTTCTAGTTGGATTAGGTTTAACTAGACTAGAAACATGATAAACGTGCAGCTTTGAAGATCCATCAGTTCTGCCTGATTTCCTAACTGGATGATCGTAGATTATCTCAATCTGAGGATGATTCAATGCAAACATAACAGCTGCTAAAGCATGAGGCTTAGTTCCTATAGGTGCAATTTTAATATGCTGCTCATTATACGTTGTATATACGTCATTTAATAAATAATAACAACTAAATGGACAGTCCCCTGGAGCATACCGAATTGATTCCCATGCGCGAGTTTCAACTAATGAAGCTTTATTGCCTTTCAAAGTTTCAAAAACATACCATGGTTTAAATCCAGGCAAACCAACGATAGGCATTATATGTTCATTAGCTGGTTGGATTTGTTCAATAATGTACTTTAATCTCGTACCTTCAAAACCAAGCAAAGGAACAAACATAGTCTCTGCTTTTTTAGGTGCAAGTACTGCAAAACCCGGCAAAGGAGAAATTTCTGTAATTTTTTCACTTAAATCATAAATCTGACCCTCAAGACGTGCATCACTTCTGCTATATAAACCTGGTTCTACATATACAACCATTACTTTATAACCATTGTCTATTGCAGACTTCAATACTCCTGCCCATGTAGAATGAGACAATCCTGTAATATCTATATAAACATTTGATTCTTTTGGTACATCTTTCCATAAAGTTGATAAATTTTGGTCACTTCTCAAAAATATCTCATTTGAGTCATCACCATTAACAGTGAAGGAACTATTCGTTTTCTCTGAAATTTCAATGAAATTTACATTTACTGTAGAACTTTTCCAATCAGCGATATGACGGCTTCTAACTTCATCTGTGAAGCCAAATACATAAATACTATGATCAAGTGGCTTAAAATCTCCTGCTTGCTGAAAAGTATCAGTATAAATTGGTACATTTTTTAAATTATTCATAATAATCCCCAAACAACTGTAGTTGATCAGGTAATTGAAAATCTAAGCTTTCGTTTCGATTTGAGTTTTCAAGTACTTCTTTGATACCTTCTTTAGGTTGCATAACTAATTTTAAAAGGCTACTTGATTGCAAAGTTATCTTACGTTTTTTCCTATAGGAAAATACGAAAAATGGAGAAAAAATAGGATGGATCATGTAATCATAATCCTTAATATCAGTTTTATCAGTTAACTTACTACCTGGCGTTCTTGTTAAAGCTAAATGCATCACAGCTTGAGTAAGGATATTATTAACGGTACGTTCATTTGCTGGATCTGAATCGCTCACTAATTGGAATTGATTCGCTTCAGGGGTATGCCCTAATGGAGATGCAGCTAATACACCAAAAACACGTCCTAGGCTTAATAACAACTTTGTAAGTTTTGCCCCTTCAACGCTAAGTCCTTCTAATTCTGTTAGATTTTTTCGGCCAATTTGAATTGTAGCATTAGTTTGTACATCATAAGAGATTGGAATAAGATTCGTTGTATCTGATTCTTCCAATAAGTTTAAATGTTCCAGTAATGCCGCATGTACCAATTCTAATAAGTAACGAATATTACCATTAGCTAAACTTAGATAAGTATCCCAACCTGTGTAGTATTTTCTAATACCCACTTTGCCCGCTCGAATAGAAAATAAAGATGCATAGAAATGATTATTCAGTCTCGTATTCCAAGAATCTTTACCATTTAAAAGCCAATCTTCAACTAAGTCAGTAAAACTCTTACTTTTCTCCTTTTCACTCCAATATTTTATAAAGAAAAGGTAACCTGGTTGTATCTCTTTAGCTTTTTCATAGAGACTTTTATCAATTTGTTGCTCTAAGTCTTTCAACCATCCCAAATGACTATTTTTTAATAGTAAGTTAGCTTCTTCAAGCTGGGATAAAGATGGTAAAAGATCCGTTATTCTTATTTCCTCTTGCTGTCCAAGAAAACTAGGATCATTTAACCGACTATTAATGACAGCTTCAGCAAATCCCTTAAACTTATTAGCTTCTTTATTACCTGTACTATTCTGGAATATTTCTGTTAAATCAATTCGCACATAATCTGCTGGTGATGTTAACTGTTCATTCTCATTTAAAGTTGCCTTTTGTCTAAACCCTAGCTCTCTTACACCAATTTTAAATGTATAAAAACTATTGTTATGTTTAATTAGAGTGTTTAATACTTGTTGTTGGTAATCTTGAAAGTTTTCAAACTCATCAATTAAGAAAAAGAATTGTTTACCTTCTAATACTGTACCTGAAAGCAAAGCCTCACTTAAGATATCTATTGGTGCTCCTTGCATCGTAATTTTACTTGGTGGATTATCAACTACCTGATTAATAGAAGATTCAAATTCCAGTAATAAAATTTCTAACTCTTCTTCCAAATATTCTAAAGAATCTATTACCTCATCTAGTTGAAATACTGCTTTAATTCTTCTCCATTTTCTTGGAGTTATTTCAATTTTTTCACCTGTATTTTTTTCATACCACAAAGCAAACCTAACTAATTCCTGACAAAAGCATAAGTTAATATAATGACTGAAATAACTTATCCATCTATCTAAAGAAACATCATTACCACTAAATGTTGTGACCCGATTAGTGTTTACTCTGTAATAGATTCCTATAAAATTCCAATCCTGAATCTGGCTATTGGTATTTAGAGTGAATTGTCCTGTATAGGAAAGCCCTTTAAGCACAGTTGTTTTACCTGTGCCTCGACCACCAATTAAAACACAAGGCCTATTTGTTTTTAATTCCGAAAAATATCCTGGCTCATTGAAGTGATCGAAAAGCTTTGAACTTAACCACTCAGCTCTGTATAAACCTAATAATTCTTGAGATTTTTTTAATCTCAGTAAATAATTACTCATAACTGCCCCTTTTTCAAAAGAGGCTTAAATCCTCCCTCATTATGATAAAATAAAGGTAGTGTTGCATCTGGCCAACCATGGGAAAAACCTAATACTAAACCCAATCCTAAATATCCTTGCCAGCTCACAATTTTATTTCCGTCATCAAATACTTGTACTCCAGCGTGCGGTAATTCAGGTATACCTGCTTTGATGCTCATATCTCGAATAAAACTTGGCCCATCTTTAGAGAAATCTCTCCAAATATAAGAATCAGGGTTTAAAGCACTATGTAAATCTGTGTATAAATGTGCGGGTATTACTTCCACTGGACAAAACCTATTAATATGATCATAGCCTCGTTGCGTACATATTGCCGTACAATAAAAAAATCTATGATTAGAATAAGACTGATATAAACTATTAAAAGTTACATCTTCAGCAATTTTCTGGTTATTCCATAGAGTAACGAATTGGTTTCCTGAACCAACAAAGTCATCAACAAATACAAAATTTGCTTTAGGGTTCGATTGTATCGTTTCAATAAAACTACTAGCATTAAGTAACCTTGATTCTGGTATTCCTAATATATCTCTAGACATCCTTGTAAAGATAAACCCACTATCTGCATCACTTGGATTTTCTCCAGTCACTTTCAATATATATAAATTATCTAAAAATTCCCCCCATTCTCTTGCTGACAAATTTGTGTCATTTTTATCTTTTAAAACATGCTTTGAAAGAGATATAAAGCTACTTTTAAACAACTGTCTTACCATATCTTCAGAAAAATAAGTGAATTTTTCCAATAATCTTCTAGCAAATCTTTGCTCATCAGAGTCAAAATTGGTTATCCACTCTTGGGGAGCAAATTGATTTCTTTTAGGCCAAACCCCAGTATCTACAAAATATTTCCACTGATCATCACTTTGAAACATTAATGAATACTCAACTTATTTTTCTATTTGCTTATATCTTTGTTCTAACTGTGTATATAAATAGCTAGACAATTGAATATCAACCTTATCCTCATAATACTTGTTCAAAATCTCATATAAATGTTCATTATCTTCACGATTATTCCAAATTTTTATATATTCCCCAGATTTATATCCATTATGCTGTCTAAAGCTATTCAATACATTTTTCGCAACATATAGTTTATAGATTTCAACTATATCAAGAGATAACATAAGCGATAGATTCATAAAACTTTGTATATCAAACTTCTTATGCGTAATTGTAAAAGCCATGAAATCTTCAACTTTTTTTAATACTTCATCTTTATCTATAGTTGTATTATGAATGTCTATCAAACCATCTAAACTAACTTTATCTAATTCTTTTGATATTTCATCAATTGTTATCTTTCTTTGAAGAATATCACTAAGACCAAAGTGCCAAATATCTATTAATTCAATTTGAGCTTGTTCAATATCGATTTCTTGTTTCTTCCACCATTTCCAACCGATATGATCCATTAATTCTGCACATTCAGTCCAAATCGCTCTATACCAAGGATTATGAGCATTTCGCCATTCATTATTTATTAAACTATTAATAGAATCCTGTAATTCCAACATCTCTTTCATAAGTATTGCATATTGATTTTTCATAAAACTTCCTTAAAAAATAAATTATTATTACAACAGTACTTTACAAATTATTTTAATATAAATCAGCCACCTCTAGGGTAATAATTGAGATGGTAGTACTCCTAAAGTATTTGCCAACTCATAGATTTTTTCCAAAGTAGGATTTACTTCCCCTCTTTCAATCCGTCCTAAATAACTTCGATCCATGTTACAAAGCAATGCCAATTGTTCTTGTGACATGTTTTTTTCTTTTCTGTACTTGCGAATCAATTGCCCAAATTGAATAGTAAGTTCTGACATAAACATTCGAATGCTTAAAAAAAAGAACTATTACTATTTGAGGACTATATAGCCACGGACTATAATCCTCTTTTTGGGTTTTTCTAGCTTTTATCATGAAACAAATTTATTCTCCTATCTTTCAATCTTTTCTAGTACTTCTCTCCCAAAACCAAATTGATGGATGGACGTCAAATAAAATTTGGAACAACTTGAATCTTTCAAAAGATGAAAAGCAACGAATCAGCCAGCAACAACTTTATAGACTTCTGAGAAAAATGGTGCGACAAGGCCACTTGATCAAGAATATTCATTCAAATAATCCAAGACTTTCAACATTTTCAGAAACTAAAAGTATGGGTACTTTGAGGAAGCAATTTGACCTTAAAATCGTTAGAAATGACTCAGAAAAACTTGGTTTAAAAACTAAGGACTTAAAAGAAAAGCAAAAGATTTATGAAAACCAAATAAAAGCTTCTGAACAAGCCCTTAGAGACTTTCCAGAACTAAAAACTGATATTTTGAGAAGAAAAAATCAATTACTTCAAGATATTGAAAAATTAAAAGCTTACACTGACTTTCTAACATCACTGATATAATATGAAAGTAGATTCAACGAGCTTAAAGTTTCATTTTAGTATGAAACTTTATTACTCAACAGGTACTAGAGATTGAGGAAAAAATAATTTTTAGTATGAAACTTTATTTTTTCTTCAATTATTTACAGTTTATAAATATCAAGAAGTTAAGGTTGAACCAGTATGAAACTTTATTACTTTCATACAGCCTCATGGCTCCTTTTTTTATTTAACATACCCATTAGGATTATTTATCTGCCAATTCCAACTATCTCGCAGCATATCTTCTAAAGAAAATTGAGGTGTCCAATTTAATTCTATTTTTGCTCGACGATTATCCGCAAAACAAACAGCAACATCTCCGCTACGACGTGCTACAAATTCATATTTTATTTCAACGCCATTTACTTGCTCAAATGTGTTTATCACTTGAAGTACTGATGCACCTTTGCCCGTAGCAATATTCCAAGCGCGGCAGCCCTGACTTTTCACACGATTTTTTAACGCACAGATATGTGCATCTGCTAAATCCATAACATGAACATAGTCACGTATACCAGTTCCATCTAAAGTTGGATAATCATTTCCAAAAATCGCTAATTTATCTCTTTGTCCTATTGCAACCTGTGTTACATAAGGTATTAAATTATTAGGAACACCATGTGGATCTTCTCCAATCCGTCCACTAACATGTGCCCCAACTGGGTTAAAATAACGTAATAATGCAATCGACCAACGCTCATCACTTGCAGATAACTTTTCCAATAGCTGCTCGACAATATACTTCGTATAACCATAATTATTGGTCGTATTTCCAGTAGGCATATTCTCATCTAAAGGAGATTGATGAGTTTCACCATATACTGTTGCTGATGAACTAAATACAAAATTAAAAACATTAGCTCGCTGCATCGACTTTAAAAGATTTAGAGTTCCTGAAATATTATTGTCAAAATATTCAAAAGGGATTTGCTGACTTTCACCCACTGCTTTTAAACCAGCAAAATGTATCACTGCATTGATTTGATGCATTTGAAAAATTCTATCTAGACACTCCCCATCTCGAATGTCACCTTGAATGAATATTAATGATTGATTTGCTAGAATTTGAACACGTTTAAGCGCTTCTACAGAACCATTGGCTAAATTATCTAAGACTACAACAGAATACCCTTCTTCTAACAACTTCAGACAAGTATGTGAGCCAATATATCCAGCCCCTCCAGTAACTAAAACCTTAAACACTAATTAACTCCAAGCAAAATATTTACTTAATTTTTTTCGTAGTTCCAGAAAATCGTTCCGCACCAACTTCTTGATCTGGTGCATTAATACCCTCCTTTTTTAACATGACCTCAACTGTTTTAAACATAATTTTAAAGTCTAACCAAATTGAATGTGTATTTACATATTGCACATCAAGATCAAATTTTTCTTCCCAAGACAAATTATTTCGACCACTGACTTGGGCAAGCCCCGTCATTCCTGGTTTGACGTCATGACGGCGCATTTGTTCAGGAGTATAATGTTCTAAAAAATCTTTCATCTGAGGTCTTGGCCCCACAATACTCATGTCACCTTTTAGTACATTAATCAATTGCGGCATTTCATCTAAGCTTGTTGATCTTAACTTATGACCAAAAGGTGTAATACGCTGATCATCAGGTAAGGGATTTCCATTTTTATCCATTGCATGGAGCATAGATCGGAACTTCATCATTTTAAATATTTTTGCATTTTTACCAGGTCTTTCTTGGTAAAAGAAAATCGGTGAACCTAAATTTTTACGAACTTTGTAGGCAACCAAGATAAATATGGGGCTTAAAATTATTAATGCAAAAGCTGCAATTAATATATCAACTAACCTTTTCATTCACTAAACCTATTGAGCCTCAATACATCCAACATAATATATTAATCAATCAATCACTTAGTTAATTGATTACAAATATCAAAATAAGATTTTTCACATAAAAATGAAAATAAAAATATGTTCAAAAACATAAAACTATAATTAAAGTATAGAAATTAATTGCTGAACCGTAGTATCCCTGATGTACTGTGCTCGAATTTTCTCGCGATTCGAAACAGACAATACAGGATTGAAATCCTCGAAAATTTTTTCTACTTCTAGCTTAAGTGTTTCAACATTACATGGCTGAATCAGCGACACTTTTTCAAATTTGCTGAGAGTTGCTGATGCAATACCTTGGCCGCCATAAATGATATATTTTCCAGTAGAAAGATACTCATATAACTTTGAAGGCATGGCTGTTTCAAAATCTGGAGTAAGCTGCGCATATAAAATATCGGTGCTGTTATAAATTTCGATCAGCTCATTAAAATTTTTTCTACCCAGAAAATTTAGATTTGACGCAGTATGATCTGCTAGAGCATAAATACGTTCAAAATCAGTCCCCCCACCAACAATATTAAACTTCACATTGGGTAATTGCTTGCTCACTTCAACAAGTGTTGAAAGGTCCTGCGCTAGGCCAACATTGCCAATATACGTCACTGTTTTTATATTTGAAGAGTTCACTGTAACTGAACTGAGCTGTTCAAATATTGATAAAGAAACTCCATTAGGCACTTTAATCACATTCTGACTGTCTGATTTGAATTTGGATATATATTCAAATTCATGATCATTTGTAACACTAATAATCTTAAAGCGCTTTAAATTAAAAAGTGCGCTTTTTGTAAAAATAGTTTTAGCCACTCTATTAATCAATGATTTAGTGTCTAAATATTCCCAACTTAAATCACGAATATCCAGCACGTTTACTTTATGAGTAGGCAATATTGCACTCATGTGTAGTAAAAACATGGATGGAATCGTAATTAAGTTAATATCACAGTTCATTTCCTTGGCTTTTTTTAATGCCAAAGACGCAATTTTCATTTCTAAAAATGCACGTTTCACAAAAGATGGAATTTTTGTGTCTATAAAAGGAATTTTGTAGTGATTAAAATTCGCATCTTCTAATAAATGGTAGTTATCATGATCCATTGAAATTAGTTTTACTTCATGGCCTTGCTCAAGCGACGCATTAACTAAACTTAAGATGCGATTTCTAGAAGCATTTTCACTTTCCAGACTATTTGCACTAATGATACATATCTTAGACATTTTCAGCGTCCACATCCATTATGGTAATGCTTATTTTACATTCACCTGATTTTAAAAATATTTTCAAACATAGATTATCTATGGATTTACCAAATTCAGGGTGCCATAAAGTATTTAAAAGCTGTGAATCTATCTGTCCATCTAAATGAAGATAGACTGTGGTATTAGCAAGTTTACATTGGTATTCATTTGATGATACTTGCTGAATTTGAACATCTGGATGAAAATAAAGATAAGAAATAGCCTGATGAAATTGACCTGTAATTTGATCAATTAAGCTGATTTTATGTTCACTAAATGCCACTGATCGCCGATGTGTGACACCTTTTAAGGATTTATACGATGCCACCAATTCATGGATCTGATTACCCTTTTGATCTATAGACTCAACTTGAGGACTAACTCTTCTTGCCACTCTAAAGCCAGACCATATTTCACTAGAGTTCTGACCATCTATTTCAACAGTATTATGTGTCGCAGTCCCTCGTTGCAATAAACGCTCTTTACCTAAACCGTACTGAGAAATACCTGAATTGACAATAAATCGAGCGTCATTAATACTTAACTCAAAGCTCAACGTATCTGCATGTGCATGTCCAGGCTGATATGAGGGACCAACTTCCGCAACATCCATTATAAATTTATAAGCTGGGCGCTGAACAACGAGATACCCGCTTGGTTTTAAGTAACAATCGTCTAAATTCGAATCTGAAACTGCTATACCCAATTTCTCTGCGTATTTTGACAATTTTTCATAACACGAGGCTATTCCAAACGTAGCATCATTAAAGAAAGAAATTTCACCATCTGGATGAGACATCAGACTTAACCAATTCAACATTTTCACAATTTTGTTTTGAAGATGTTGAGCGTGGATTAAATCCAATTTTTTATAGATTTGAGCCACCTGATAAATATCTAATAAATCTTCTAGAAAAATAGCGTGATACATCGGTGTTAATTCAAAATTTGCACCATCATCTAAAACCTGTTCGTCAATTTCCTTAGAGTAAATTTTTAGACCAAGCTCTAGCCATTTTTTAGATTCATGCGTATCAAAGTATAATCCTGCAAATATAAGCGCTTTCGCATTCGCAAATAAATGATTTGCTAAAATATGCCATTCAACAGTTTTAGAAAGATGCTCTGCCTGCAAAGCCAAACTATTCAATTGTGCTTGATCTAAAGGTTTACCCTGTAAACTCCATTTAATCCAATTCACAATACGAAGGGAGTTTGGATAAGGCTCCCAACCGTTACCTGTTGGATACGGATTTTCAGCAATCCACCTATTGATCAAATCAACATGCCAAGTTTGACGGTCTAATGCTTTTTCGGCATTCAAATCATCAAAATAATGTAAATTATATAGCCACAACTTTTCTTGCTGCGCATTATTCCAATCCTCAGCTTTATTTAATTCACCCTTATGATTTAAAAAATTAAAGCTGTTTGGGCTATGCATGCTAACAGGCTTAAATACAATATTATTCCAAAGCTTAGATTTAGACCTAAGGGAGACCAAAGATGGATAAGCTTTGACCTGAGGCTTTAAGAAAAGATAGTGCAGTCGATAATACAACTGCACAAATTTTAAATATTTAACCGTATGGATGAGTTTTAATATTTTCATTAAACAGACTAAACCTGCTTCTCTCGAAGTAATTGTGCAGCTTCAATTGTCACTCGAGCAACTTCAATAATTTCATCTAAAGGAATTGGTGTATTAGCACCTTTTTCAATTGCATCAACAAAAGCTTGTACACAATTCTCTTGACCTTTATCTTGTCGCCACAAGTTCATCTTTTTAAATCCAGACCAACCATAGCCTGTCATTTTGCGGAAGTTATCTAACTGTAAAACTTTACCGCCAGCAAAGACTTCGATTCTTTCCTTAGGAAATGCATTAGAGCCATTTGCTAAATAAAAAATCGTACCAAAAGAGCCATCTTCAAATGCCAATGTAATACAGGCTTTATCTTCGACTAAATCCTGATCAAATTGAGCCCCCATACCCTGTACTTGATAGCTACTAATTTTAGAACCCGCTAAGAAGCGCATTAAATCAATAAAATGACAAGCTTCACCAATAATACGACCACCACCAATTTCAGAGTCTTGAGTCCAGTGATCAGCAGGAATAGCACCAGCATTCATTGTCATGATAAATGCCTTAGGTTGTTTTACTGTGGCTAACAGTTGTTTCATTTTCTGAATTTGTGGTGAAAAACGACGATTAAAACCAACCATCAAATGCGGTTTAGTTGGTGAAGAATGATTTTTATAAAAATCTTCAATTGCTTGTACGTCTTCTAGATTTAACGCCAAGGGCTTTTCTACAAAAACATTTTTATTTGCAGACAATGCATCTAAAGCGAACTTGGCATGTGTATTATGGCGTGTTGCAATAATACAAGTATTAATTTCACTATTTTGCCAAATATCATTTAAGTCTGATGATGCTAATTTAAAGCCAGCCTTATCACCATGAATAACACTGTTTACACCACTTGCTGTGACAATAGTATGTAAATTAACATTGGTTTTTTTAAATGCTGGAATAAGTACTCGTGAAGCATAATTACCCGCACCAATGCACCCAAGGCTAACTTTAGCTGCTTGGTTGAACTGGTAATTACCAAGCTCTAAATGCTTATAGTGTCTAGTTTCAATTTGATGTGGATATTGTAAAATAATACCTAAACTGTCACGTACATTGGTCAGCACATTGTATGCAGCAACGGCATCTTCAAAGTTAAAACGATGGCTTACTAACGATGAGACATCTAAAGCACCAGATGCCATCATATCCAATACAGCAACAAAGTTACGCTGTTCTGTCCAACGTACAAAACCTACAGGATAATCATTGCCCTGCGCTTCATAAAATTCATCATAACGACCTGGGCCATATGAGCAAGATACTTGGAAACTTAGTTCTTTTTCATAAAAGTCTGCACGATTGAGTTCTAGACCAACAACACCCACTAAAATAATACGACCACGCTGACGACACATTAATGCTGCTTGGTGTACAGGATCATTTGACTTAGTCGAGGCGGTAATAATTACGCCATCCACACCCAAACCACGTGCAAATACTTCTGCCACTGTTACTGGATCTTGACCTAAAGCAGGATTACAAATTTCTGCACCGTATGTTTTTGCTAACTCTAATTTTTTAGCATCAAAATCTACTGCTAGTACACGGCATCCGTTGGCTCTTAATAACTGAATAGCCATTAAGCCAATAAGACCAGCCCCAATGACAACAAAACTTTCCCCTAAAGTCGGCTGTGCCAAACGGATACCTTGTAAAGCAATTGCGCCTAATACGGTAAAACTTGCCGCTTCATTAGACACATTATCTGGAATTTTTGCACATAAGTTTTTAGGTACTTTAACTACGTCAGCATGGTGACCATTGGAAACAACTCGATCACCAACTTTAAAACCCTCAACCTGTTTACCAATTTCTTGAATGACACCTACATTACAGTATCCTAGAGGTAATGGTTGGTTCAATTTAGATTGAACAGCTTCATAAGTGGTAAGCAGACCGTCAGTTTTAACCTTATCAAGTACCATACGCACTTTTTCGGGTTGTTGGCGTGCTTTATCAATAACATTTGCTTTACCAAAATCAACCAACATACGTTCTGTACCAGCAGAAATAAGAGAAATACTGGTAGAAATAATAAGGTGTCCTGTACTTATTTGAGGAGATGGGGCTTCAACAATTGAAGTGCCGCCTTTAGATAAATCTTGAAAAATTTGTTTCATTTAAAATTCTCAATCATTTTAAATAACTTATACCATTCATTTTTAGGTTCATAAGAAAAATCTTTTGAACTCGACAAATTACCCTGCTCTAAAAAAGCAAATCTACTTTCGTTAACTAATATAACATTATTAGGCAAACCATCATTAAAAATATTAATTAAATAGGGTGCATCATATAAAACAGGTTTACAATTGTAATAAAGAGCTTCAAATATTGGCAAACCGACAGTTTCATTTTTTGACGGGAATAACATAAAATCACATTTCCTATATAAATAATGCAAATCGCTCGTGTTTAATTTTCCTAAAAAAATAAAACAATCTGAAATTTCATGAAAATTATTACCAATTTCTGATGTTACAAAAACCTTGATATTATTTTTTATAAAGTAATCTTGGTTTTCAATTAAAAATTTAAAATTCTTATGAGGAGCATTTATATCTATTATAGGACATATGCAATATATAAAGTCATTTTCGAATTTAATCCGTAAAGAATTATAATTATCAGCATTATTAGGCATTAAAATAGATGGCCAAACCACTTCAATATTATTTGGATTAATAGATAACACATTAATCATATTGCTTTTTACTGCTTCCGTTTGACAAACATAATTGTCATCCCTATTAATCTTTGTAATAAATCTATATATTTTCATCCTTAAAGAATTACAAGTAAAGATTTTATTTTGATGCAAATAAGTTATTTTTTTATTTTTAAAAAAAATTAAATTCAAGTTCATAAAAGAAATAACAACATCAGCCTTAAATTTAAAACAAAAATAATAAAATCCAATAATAGAAAAAAACAAAGACAGAATACCACTGGTAGAAAACTTAATAACTTTAACATTATTAGATACATCTAAATCCAAATCAAAACCAACAACTATATAATAATTATTATTATCTTGAATATTTAATAAAAATGACTCAATAATAGTCTTAGCTCCTCCTTCTTTAGCACCAGAAGCATTAATTACAATATTTTTACTTACCATTTTATTTTCACCTCCTTGTTATTTAAGACAGAATAAAAGTATTTTGCCCCTATTTCAGGAGAAATATTATTAACAGACCATTGAAAAATAGTATCCTTATTAATATTTAAATTTTCCAAACTTATTAATGCATCATTTAGAGCATTATTATTTACTTGATCTAATACAATACCAAAACCAGAAGCTTTAACCAAACAATTAGCACCTGTATTTTTACTACATATAATTTTCAGTCCACTTAAAAGTGCTTCATTAATAACTGCTCCCCAACCTTCATCCCCAGTATTAGGTAATAATAGATAATCATAATTTAATAATTCACTTTTTAGTTCCGAGTTATTAACAACACCTTTATAATTTATATTAATATTATTATCAGAGGCTTCTCTAACTTCTGCCTCTAAAGGACCATTACCATAAATATCTATAATTCTATTTTTATTAGAATCATAACTAAAAACTTCTAAAATATTTAGTATACCTTTAGACTCAACTAATCTACCCACAAATAAATACCTACTTGTATTTTTAAAATTACTTTCTAAAATAATAGAATCCGTAAAATATCCAAATTTTTTTATTTTTTTATTTTTAAAACCAATTTTATTATACCAAGAGACACCTTTATCTCCTATTGCAAAAACACCTCTAACATTCTTACCATATTTTAAATAATTAAATTTATCTTTAATCAATCTTAATTTCCCTTTTAAACCCCTATCATCTTTACCTTCTGAATATATATACACATTATTATATTTTAAACATTCAACAAAAAAACTATTTAATCTTTTATAAGCACAAAATCCACTAAAGATATGAAAATCTCGAGAACTAATGTACTCTTTTGGATTTTTTATGTCGTTAAGATATATTAAATTAAATTTTTTATTCTCTAAATGAACCCAACCAAGACTTTTTCGATATTCAGGTATTGATTCAGATACAATTAAATCTATAGCAATGCCTTTATGATTTGATAGAGCATTTAATAGGGGTACTTGATGAATACTTACAATATTTTGCCAAAATGTAATCTTCATAAAATTGCCTTTATCTCAACTTTTTTTTGAAAATTGCAGGATTTCCCGCATATAAACAATAATCTGGTACAGGTTTATTAACCACACTACCAGCTGCTATAATGGAACATTTACCTATTGATACACCCGGTAATATTGTAGAATTAGCTCCAATCCAACAACCTTCTTTTAAAGTAATTTTATCATTATATCCTGTACCTGCAGCTTTATGAGGTAACATATCAACTTTATGGGTACCCGTGAAAAGTTTTACAAAAGGAGCTATATCAACATTTTTCTCAATCAGAAAATCACCATTTCCTAAAAATGCCACTTTATGCCCAATAAATGTGTTTTCATGAATTTCAATATTACATTTTCCACTTATATATATATTAGATACGATTCTCACATTTTCAGATACCTTAAATCCACATAAATTAAATATAAAAACTTTTGTTTTATAAAATCTTGTTAAAGGTAACACCTTAAAAAACAACAATAATAGTCGAAACACAATATTATTCCTCATAATTCACCTTAAATACCTTGAAAAAATTATTGCGCATAAGTAAGCAATACATATTATTATAAAAGGTGAAATATATAAATCAAAAAAATACTCCTTTGTAATAAATAAAGTTAAAAAAGGTATTATAAACCCCAAAAACCATAACAAATGAATAAAAACAACATTTCTTGTATTGCTATTTCTCATATACTCATTGATTTTATCAACAAATAATACATATAATAATGAACTTAATGAAATATAAATTATTTCAGTATAATCTATTAATTTTAAATAACTAAAATTATTGTATTTTAAAGAAAAAACAACAATGTCAATAATAACTATAGAAAAAAAAGATAACATTATATTCAAATTATTCTTTTCTTGAATTTTAAATATTTGCCTAAGAAAAATTACTGCGATTACTGAGGGAATAAAGGTTAATACATTTCTCAATTGTAGTCCCAAGTTAAATTTAGATAATTCTTCAATTTCCTTAAAATAATTAAATAAATTAATAATTAATGCATTCGCTGGCACTATCATAAATCCAGCAAAACTTATAGGTATCATAAATTTTAAAATTTCTTTTATATCCTCAATAAGAATTTCTGATTTTAGAATTTCTGGAATGTCAGCATTAAATAAAAAGAAGATTAAAAAAAATAAACTTTCAAAAATAATAGAATAACTATATATTTCAAAAAGATTAAAATTAGATAAAAAAATAAGAATTAATATAAAAATAGAAACTAAAAATGAAATTAATGATAGTTGTAAGTATTTTTCTTTAAAATTTAAGTAACCTTTAAAAAATACTATATGAATTAAAGTTGCTACAAGGAAGGAAAAATAAAATGGATTATTTATCAAAGCCATTTTTTCAATATAAACATATGAAATAACAGAAAATATTATAGATAAAATTATAGAAATTAATAAAAATGATTTTAATAAATTATAAAAATTTCCACTATTCTTATTTTTTGTCAGAATAGCAATTGAGGAAGATAATATACCCATTGAGCCAATAGACTGAAAAACTATTAACATAGTAATAAGTGAACTATATACAGCAAATAATTCTATATCATTCAAGGAATAGCTAAATATTAGAAATAGAATTATTAATCTATATAACCCTTGACTTAAACTTGAAAAAAAACTATTCATTAAAAATAATTTTCCCATAATTTATTTTCCAGATATAAAAATTAAATAAAATACTAAAGAAATAATTCCACCGATCCCTGTAATATATCCTTCACTAAATGACATAACTAATATTGTAAAAAAAGCAAATAAAGATTTTTTATCTAAATTTTTAATTCTTATAATGAAAGCTGTAATGAGAAATAATGAACCTACAATTCCTCCCATTGATAAAATATCAGTGTAAGATGTTTCTGAATGTAGTCTAGCGGTAGGATCGTCTTCGTTTTCCACAACCCCTACTCCAATTATAGGATTAGAAGCAAAAGCATTTAGCTGTCTATCTATCATTTCACCTCTGATACCTAGTTCTAAGGATCGGAAGGTTATCATTTCCGAAAAACTACTATTAATAATTAATAATAATCCTATAACTACTATTATTAAAATAGCAGTAGACTCAATCAATGATTTTATATTTTTTAAATTCGATAAAAATATTAAAATACAACCAACTATTGATGAAACTAACCCCCCTCGCGATTGTGTCAACAGTAAAATTATTAAAAATAAAAAAAGAAAGAAAATTTCTTTATAATTTCTCTTTTTTTCAATTAGTATATTATAAAATATCAAAATTATGGATAATGTCGCTAAGCCTGCTACAATATTTGTGTTTTGAAGCCAACCACTAAACCTTCCCATTATATAAAACTGATTAAAAAATATTAATGGAATAAATGTTATGAAAGTTAATTTTGAAAATATTAAAAACTCATCTATTATAAATTGTGAATTTGATTTATGTAAAGAAAATCTAGGTAGAAAATAAAATACCAATGCAAATATAAATGGAAATGCGTATTCTAGTATTTTAGAAGTAAATCCATTTTTAAAAATACTAGAAATTAATATTATACATACAAAACCAAAATAAAATAATACTGAATAGTTTTTCTGTAACTTAGTTTTTTTACTTAATAAAAAACTTAATAAAATAAAAAAAGCCAACATTACCCATTTCAACAAAGTAAAAAACTCTGCTAAAATAGGAAATATACTAAATGATAATGCAAAGACTAAAAATAGCGTAAATACTAAAGTCTTTAATAGATCTTCATATTTTACTATCATATTTATATTTTACTTGCTATTAGGTCATATATTATTTCTGAATTCTCTCTAAATCTAGAATGGGAAACCAGAAGTATTTTTATATCTGATGCTTTACTTGTAACTATATCTACCAATTTGATACTTGATGGTAAATTTTTAGGAAGTTTTTTAATATTAGGCTCAATCGCTAAAATATTTAGCCCTTGCTCCGCTAGTTTCTTAGTAATCTCTAAAGCTGGGCTTTCACGTAAATCATCAATATCTGGCTTAAATGCCAAACCATAGCAAGCGACTGTTACATCCTTAATTGTTTTTTCAGGGTTCGCTTGCAAAAACTCAGCAATTTTAATTTTAACTTGATTAATGATCCATTCAGGCTTCGCATCATTCACTTCACGAGCAGTGCGGATTAAACGCGCTTGCTCAGGTGTCTTCGCCACAATAAACCATGGATCAACTGCAATACAGTGACCGCCTACGCCTGGCCCAGGTTGTAAGATATTGACACGCGGATGACGGTTTGCTAACGCAATCAATTCCCAAACATTAATATCTAACTTATCGCAAATTACAGATAATTCATTGGCAAAGGCAATATTCACATCACGGAAAGAGTTTTCTGTCAGCTTACACATTTCGGCTGTGCGCGCATTTGTTTCAATACAGCCACCTTGTACAAATATTTTATACAAGTCACTCGCTGCTGTAGAACAAAGTTTTGTCATACCACCAATAATGCGGTCATTACTAATAAGCTCTAACAACACTTTACCCGGTAAAACCCGCTCAGGACAATGAGCAATACGGATATCAGATGCTTCGCCTTCTTGCTGTGGAAAGCTTAAATCTGCACGTGCTTCGCTCAACCATGCAGACATTTGCTCAGTTGCGCCAACAGGTGAAGTAGACTCTAAAATGACCAAATTGCCTTTGGCCAAATAAGGTGCAAGTGCTTTTGCTGCTGCTTCAATATATTTTAAATCAGGTTCATGATCATCTTTAAATGGCGTAGGCACAGCAACAATATAAGCATCAGCTTCTACAGGTGTGGTTTGCGCAGACAACATGCCTTTTTCTACAACGTCTTTAACCAACGCGTCTAGGTCAGGTTCTACAATATGTACTTTACCTTGGTTAATCATGTCTACTGCGTGCTGATTCACATCAACACCTGTAACTTTAATCCCATGCGCCGCAAATGTCGCAGCAGTCGGCAAGCCGATATAACCCAAACCGATGACACAAATATGTTCAAATTTATTATTCATAATACGACTTACACTAACTCAGTTATTCTTTAAAAATTCAATAATTTGTTGACAAGATGTGCCATCACCATATGGGTTATGGGCTTCTGCCATTTGGTTGTATAACGCGGTATCTTCAAGTAATTCAGAGACAGATTTTTCAATGATCACAGCATCTGTACCTACCAATTTTACTGTTCCTGCATCTACCGCTTCTGGACGTTCAGTCGTATCACGCATTACCAATACAGGCTTACCTAAAGAAGGTGCTTCTTCTTGAATACCGCCAGAATCGGTCAAAATTAAATAGCTGTGATTCATTAAATAAACAAAAGGCAGATAATCCTGCGGTGCAATTAAATGAATGTTTGAAATACCAGATAACAGCTCATTTACAGGTTTTTGCACATTCGGATTTAAATGTACAGGATATACAATTTGTACATCTGAATATTTTTTCGCAATATTTGCCAATGCTTGGCAGATATTTAAAAAGCCTTGACCAAAGTTTTCACGGCGGTGGCCTGTCACTAAAATCATTTTTTTGCTTTGATCTAAAAAGCTGAATTGCGATTTAAAATCAGCAATAATTTTATGATCAGTTTCTACTTTTTCTTTAACATTCAGCAATGCATCAATTACGGTATTACCCGTAATAGTAATATTATTTGGATTAATATTTTCTTTAATTAAATTATTATAAGAAGATTGTGTAGGTGCAAAATGATAATTAGCAAGTGAGCCAGTTAGCTTACGGTTTGCTTCTTCTGGCCATGGTGAGTAAATATCACCTGTACGTAACCCAGCTTCCACATGACCAATCTTCACTTTGTGATAATACGCCGCTAAAGATGCTGCAAATGTTGTTGCTGTATCGCCATGAACGAGCACTACATCTGGCAACCATTCAGCAAAAACGCCTTCAAGCCCTTTAAGTACGCCAGAAGTCACGTCAGATAAAGTTTGACCAGGCTTCATCAAATTTAGATCAAAATCAGGTTTTAAATTAAATAATTCTAACACTTGGTCTAACATTTGACGGTGTTGACCGGTAACACAAACCTTTGTTTCAAAAAAATTATTATTTTCTTTCAACTTTATAGCTAAAGGTGCCATTTTTATGGCTTCAGGACGTGTACCAAAAACCAGTAAAATTCTTTTCACAAACTACCCTTAAATTCAATTATCGATATAAAAATGTTTTAACTTACTTAACTATTCTATCAATTTTCAAATTCCATTAAAATGCTATAAATGTTGATTTATATTATTTTTTGGCTGATTTAAAACCACTAACATATTGAGATAACAATATGTATAGTTTTTTTGTTTCAATATCATTGTTATAAATACTAATCAACTCATTAAAAGCATTTAAGATAACCGCATAAGATCTATAATTTTCAAATGATTTTAAAATCCGCTCATGCCCAGTTTTCTCTACATTATCCGAATCAATCAACAACTCTTCATACAATTTTTCACCCGGACGTAGACCTGTAAATTGTATCTCAATATCACCTATACCA
The DNA here is from genome assembly GCF_013417755.1 of Acinetobacter sp. YH12231. Lineage (NCBI taxonomy): Bacteria > Pseudomonadati > Pseudomonadota > Gammaproteobacteria > Moraxellales > Moraxellaceae > Acinetobacter > Acinetobacter sp. YH12231. The sequence continues at coordinate 63,405 of NZ_VPDJ01000007.1, read as the reverse complement.
TTTTCATCGATTGCTCGAAAACCACTTAAACGAATCATTTGTTTAGCTAAGTCTATTATTTTAACTGGCTCGCCCATATCAAGCAGAAATACATCACCGCCTATCCCCATTGCACCTGCCTGAATCACGAGCTGAGCTGCTTCAGGAATCGTCATAAAATAACGCGTGACTTCTGGGTGCGTTACTGTAACAGGCCCGCCTTGAGCAATCTGCTTTTTAAACAAAGGAACAACAGATCCCGAAGAACCTAATACATTCCCAAAACGGACAATACTGATTTGGGTGTTTGGATGTGTCGATGCCAAGCCCTGACAATACAGCTCTGCCATGCGTTTAGAAGCACCCATGACATTGGTTGGACGCACAGCTTTATCAGTTGAAATTAAAACAAAAGTTTCAACATTTTGATTCACTGCGGCATCGACACTGCGCTGTGTACCAATGGACGTATTATAAATACCTTCAAATGGGTTTGCTTCAACAAGTGGTACGTGTTTATAAGCCGCAGCATGATATACGGTCTGTACCGCATACTGTTGCAATATACGTTCCAGTTTTGACTGATTGGTGACAGAACCAAGCACAGGTACAACAGACACATTAGATGCCTGTAATTCACGGTCGATTGAATACAAAGCAAATTCAGACATTTCAAACAACACGAGCATTTTCGGCTGATGCTTCACGATCTGACGGCATAACTCCGAGCCGATCGACCCCCCTGCCCCAGTTACCATGACCACTTTATTTTTAATATTCTTTTCTAACAATTCAGCTTTAGGCGGTACAGGATCGCGCCCAAGCAAATCAATGATATCTACTTCACGAATATCTGAAACTTGGACTTGACCATCCACCAGTTGCGTTACCCCTGGCAGTTCCATAATTTTGACATCTGCCGTATCAAAAGACTCAATAATCTCTTTTTTCCGTGCACGACCAACGGAAGGCATGGCAAGTAATACTTCTTCAATACCAAATTTACCCAATTTGGTTTGTGCTTTTGTCGGTGAATAAATTTTTAAACCACTCAGTGACTGACCTTGTAAGGAGCGCTTATCGTCAATAAAACACACAGGCAAATAATCATCTGAACGGTTTAAAGCTGCTGCAATTTGTTGTCCTGCCAGCCCTGCGCCATAAATCGCCACACGTTTACGGCTCTGTTTTTTTGCGAAGGTTTTGAGGGTTGCGTAGCGAATGACGGCACGGCTCCACCACATGTATGAAAACAGCATAAAGCCATACATGAGCGGAATACTCATGGGAATAAAAGCGACATTCAATTTTTTAATCGTGTACAAGGCCACGATTTGAATAAATGTCCCGATTAATATCCGCAGTAAGTAGTCTTCATTAAAAGAACGGACAATTGCGCGGTAAATCCCCAGCAAAGCAAAAATAGCAATGCCACAAATACCGACATAGATATACCAAGCATCTAAGCCTTGCATGACCTGTACATTCGGACGCGCCAAACGAATGGCATACGCCAACCACATCATCAACGGTAAAACACAGATATCCATCAGCACCAAAACAATTTGCTTTTGGCGACGCGGTAATGATGCTATAGAACGGATAATGTCTTTCACAACGTGCTCGAGTCAGGTCAAAGGAATATTCGCGCCTAATATTATACGCGCTTTTCAGGTTTAGATTTTTGCGATGACTTGCGTAATAGCATCCACTGTTTTTTGCATGCTGGCATCCGACAATGTTGGATGTACAAGGAACATCAAACTGCTTTCACCGAGTTGTTTTGCTTGTGGCAATGATTGTTTTGGACGCCACGCTGTGCCATCAAAGGCTTTTTCTAAATACACTTCTGAGCATGAACCGCTAAAGCATGGAACAGCTTGAGATGAAATTTCCGCCATGATGCGGTCACGTGACCAGCCGTCGGGTAAAGCATCAACATTGACTTGCACATAGCATTTATAAGCGGCATGTACATAATCGTTTGACGGTTTCGCTACGGTAAAATAAGGGCTACTTTCAAATACGGCTTGGATACGCGCCATATTAGTATTACGTTTTGCCGTCCATTCAGACATTTGTTTGAGTTGCAGACGACCAATCACAGCTTGCATTTCCATCATACGCCAATTGGTACCAAATGAATCATGCAACCAACGGAAGCCCGGTGGATGTTGCTTGTTATACACGCTATCAAAGTTTTTACCGTGATCTTTATACGACCACATTGTTTTCCACAGACTCTCGTCATTGGTAGTGACCATACCGCCTTCACCACCCGTGGTCATAATCTTGTCTTGGCAGAATGACCACGCCCCAATATGACCGATGGAACCAGCTGATTTTCCTTTATACATCGCGCCATGTGCTTGGGCGCAATCTTCAATCACGAAGATGCCTTTTTCCTCAGCCAATTGCATGATCGGATCCATATCACACATCCACCCTGCCAAATGCACACAAATAATGGCTTTGGTATTTGGAGTGATGACTGCTTCAATTGTACGGCGTGAGATATTCTGTGAATCCAGTTCAACATCAGCAAAAATAGGATTGGCACCTGCGGTGACAATTGAACTTGCTGAAGCCAAGAAAGTCCGTGAAGTGACAATCACGTCATCACCTGCACCAATACCCAAAGCTTTGAGGGCTAAATCGAGTGCCACTGTACCATTGGCAACGGCAACTGCATGTTTGGTTCCTGCAAACTGTGCAAATTCCTTTTCGAATTCACGGCATTCCTGACCTGTCCAATAATTTACTTTATTGGATAATAGGACTTTTGACACCGCATCGGCTTCTACTTGGGTAAAGCTTGGCCAAGGCTCAAATGCACTGTTTAACATGGAGTTTTCCCAGTCTAAAAATCGAGTTTAAAAATCTATTTTGAAGTCAGAATTCGGGCGGGATTACCCACCACGGTGACGCCTGCGGGTACACTTTTGGTCACGACAGCACCCATACCCACAATCGCACCTGCACCAATCACTAAAGGCTGATCAGGTGTGCCCTGCTTAATCATCGCACCCGCACCAATATAGGCATGTGCATGTATATGAATATTGCCGTTACATTTTACGCCTGGTGCGAAAGTAACGAAATCCCCAATCACACAATCATGCTCGACATAACTGTATAAATTGGCATGAAAACACTTGCCGATTTTGACATTTGAGCCAATGGTGACAAAGGGACTCAAAGCAGAACCTTCAGCGAGTTCTATCTGATCCATTAAAACCACATTGTCCGCAGTGATCGACCAAAGCTGAATGCCATCCGCTTCTAAACGCTGAGCGATTTTTTCACGCACACGACTATTGGCAATCGCAATTTGCACGTATTTTGTCGATGCAAATTCATTTAGAAACGCTTGGTAATTCATGGCACGATGACCATTGACTGAAGCAATGTCTGTTAAAGCATCATCGATAAAGATAATTTCAGACGCATCACCTTGACGTGCCAATTGCTGACGCGCGACAGGCATCAGGCTACGCCCACAACCTGAAGCCCCATAAATAGCAGAGAGTGTTGTCATTATTTTTGTTCCGGTGTGCCGGTAAATTTTGTCATGGTTGCCTCGCCTTCAGCACTAATATCATCCTTGGCAATCACTTTTTTCACGGTTTTTAGCATGATTTTAAAATCGAGCCATAAAGACTGATTTTCCACATACCACGTATCGAGTTCAAACTTTTTTTCCCATGAAATGGCATTACGACCATTCACTTGAGCATGTCCTGTGATGCCCGGACGCACACGATGACGCTTGGCCTGCTCACGATTATAGAGCGGTAAATATTCCATCAATAATGGTCGTGGTCCGACAATACTCATATCGCCTTTAATCACATTCCACAGTTCAGGCATTTCATCCAAACTGGTGGCACGAAGCATTTTACCAAATGCGGTCAGACGCTCACTGTCTGGTAATGGATTGCCTTCTAAATCAACAGCATCTTTCATGGTGCGAAACTTCACCATTTCAAACGGCTTGCCATGCAGACCCGGACGTACTTGACGGAATAAAATAGGAGAACCTAAATTCTTTTTCACCTTATAAGCCACCAAAGCATAAATAGGAGACAGCAGCACCAGCGCAGATGATGCAATCACAATATCCAATAAGCGCTTTAACATGGTTCACTCTTAAGATTAGATGAAGATGGGGAAATGGTATCCATTTCTAGCAATGATTATACCCTGTTCGAGACCATCAGATTTGTAAAATATTTCAACCGTCAAAGGGACTCAAGTAGTGCCCATTCCAAAAGATCCCGAAAATATAGTCGTTTAGAGATCGGTCCAACGACGATTGACTGCATGACCCGGGTTATTCATGCTGATCACCTTCGCGTAGTTTCCTACCGCAGTTGCATTTTCAGGAATGTCTTTCGTCACAACGCTGCCCGCACCGATAGTGGCATTATTGCCAATTTTTACATGCTCAATAATGCAAACATTCGGCCCAATATAAACATTGTCACCAATTTCTGCTGCTTGACGGCCACCATTGGCGCCAATGGTGGTAAATTGCGACAAATTCACATTATTGCCAAGCACAGTCGTAGGGTTAACAACCAGCGGCCCGCCATGACCAATAAACAGACCATATCCAATTTGAGTTGTGGTATGAATATCTATGCCGTACTGCTTTTTTTTATAATAATAAATCGGATAAGCCAACTTTGCCCAAAATGATTTTGCACTGGCCAAACGCAGCCAAAATGAAAAATTAAAACCACGATTGAATAAATAAGTTTTCAAAAAGGTTTTCAAACTGACATGACCGGTATAACGGTATAAATCACTTTTTATATATTTTAGAGTCATCTGGATCGCCTCTTAAATTGGTGAATCGCCTTTAATGGATACCCATTTCAGCCAGCATATGCTTATTCACTTGATGCACATCATATTTATTCAGCGCAATTTCCCGCGAACGCTTTCCCATATACTCAGTCAGTTTTGGATCTTCAATAAAGTATTGCATGCATTGCACCAAATCATCTACAGACTTCACTCCGACCAAATAACCATTCACACCGTGCGATACCGTTTCACGACAACCTGGTGCATCGGTGGTAATAATCGCCCGCCCCATAGCCATCGCCTCTAATACCGTACGTGGCGTGCCTTCACGGTAGGAGGGCAACACGTAGACCGAGCTTTCCGCAATTGCAGGACGGACATCACTGAGTTTGCCCCAATATTTGAGGCGATCATCGGCAATCCATTCATCGAGTTCGGCTTGAGAAATAGCTGATGGATTATCATCAATCCAACCGACCAAATGAAACTCAGCATTAGGATATTGTGCTTTGATGAGCCGTGCTGATTCTGCATATTCACGTACGCCTTTATCACCCAAAAGCCGTGCAATGAGTAAGAATGAGGCTTTGACTACGCCTGCATCATCGTTTGGTAAAGGCATAACATCAAAATCCTGTACATTCACCCCTGAACCATTCACCACCACCGTCGGCTTTTCGACATCAAGCAAATGCATGTCTTGGAACAGCTTGAGATCATCTGGGTTTTGGAAAAAGACTTTGTCACTATGTTTTAAGGCTTGTGCATATAAACCATGCACCATTTTTTGGAACAGACTGCGCTTGCCTGATTCTACATTTTGAAAGGCGTAGCCCAAACCTGTAATGAGTGCAAAACGATGTGGGACTTTCGCTAACCACGCTGCTAATGTGCCGTAAATCACTGGCTTAATCGTATAGGACAGTACATAGTCAGGTTGAATGTGACGGATGTTTTGATACAGATGTTTCAGTAGTTTTAAATCTGCCAATGGATTCGTACCAGTGCGTTGCATCGGAATTTCATGCAGGTGATAGCCCAAAGCTTGGAGTTTTTGCTGTTCCTCAGGAAAGTCTAAAAACTCAGGCCCCATGATATGAATTTCATAACCTTTAGCTGCAATGGCTTCTAATAATTTGCCACGGAAATTCAGTACCGATGGTAAAAAACTACTAATCATTAAAAACTTCATGCCTGTTGGCTCCACACCTGCATATATTGACCGCTGACGGTTTCGATACTGAAATTCTGTTCAACCCGTTCACGAGCCGCTTGTTTTAAAGCTTGTTTTTCTGCTTCTGTTTTTTGTACATAAGCCAAAATAGCATCTGCCAAGGCTTGTGCATTGCGTGGCGGCACAATTGATCCTAAGTTCTGCACAATATATTGTGCATCCCCCACATCGGTACTAATACAAGGCAAACCTGATGCCATCGCTTCTACCAAGACATTCGGAAAACCTTCGGTAATTGACGTCATCAAAAAGGCATCTATCGACTGATAAAAAGCAGGCATATCTGAGATTTGATCTAGTAAATGGACTTTTTCGGCATCTAATTGATACTGCCTAAATAAAGCTTTGACGTCCACATTCTCGAAACTCGCCCCGCTACCTGCAATTTTAAAGATGATGTTCTCATCTTTCAGTAAGCCCATGGTTTCAAATAAATATGGGTAACCTTTTGCAGGATGATAACGCCCTGCAAAGCCAATCACGGTTGGCTGATGCAATTCTGGGTTCGGCTGAAATTTATCGAGAAACACCCCATTGGCGATCACTTTACAATTTGGGTTTTGAAAACCAAATGCTTGGTGCTGTTCTAATGAAGAATGCGCACAATAAATAATGCTGTTCGGTTGTTTTGATAAAATTTTACTTAAACTTAAAGCAATCTTAGTGCTAATGGATTCATCTTTCGGGGAAGCAAGCGAGTGATGAATGCCCCACACGACTTTTGGTTTTTTTGCTAAGCCAATGACGCTCAAACTGGTTAAGGCATTGGCATGGTACATCCAACATTGCACGGTTTGAGGTTGTAACTGTTTCAGCAATTTACGTAATTTTTGAATCGTACTCAGCGTATTGATACCATTCCAACCTAAGGCATAATGTGACTGACAACGATCGAGCGTGCTTTGAAAGACCTCTGAGGTTTTCATCAAACTGATGATCACGTGCTGATATTGGTTTTCAGTATATTGAATCAGACGCGCCAACATCATTTCTGCACCGCCTACCCCTGCAAAGTTGGTGATCACATGCACCATCAACGGTTTGCTCATGTTGCAGACTCCATCATGTTTAAGTACTGCCTCAATACCGTTGCTTTGTGGAATTGCTGAATATGCGCTTCAAAGTCAGCTTCTGAATAATGTACATAATCGGCAAAAATTGCCTGTTGCATGGCTTGCATCAAACCTACTTGATCATTGCATTCGACCAATAAGCCAAATTTGGCATGGTCTAAAATTTCCATTGGTCCACTTGGGCAATCGGTACTGACTACCTTCACTTTGGAAGCGAGTGCCTGAATCAGCACCCCCGGTAGACCTTCCCAATTTGAGCTTAAAACAAATAGCGACGCATATTTAAAATAGGCATACGGGTTTGAATCAAAGCCCGGTAAATCTACGACATCTTTTAAGCCCAAGTCCGATACCAAAGCTTCAAATTCAGCACGCAGTTCACCCTCACCTAAAATAATCAGACGGGTTTCAGAATGCTGATCATGTAAAGCTTTAAAAGAACGAATCAGAAAGCCAAAGTTTTTCGCTTCCGTCAAACGCCCTACTGCCAAAATCACTTTATTGTCATTATTAAAAAAGCGATGTGTGACAGATGCTTTCAGTTTTTCAAAATAGGCATCATCTAGTACAGGGTTATAAATGGTACTCAGGTTATTTTTCTTATAAGCATAATATTCACGAAAATCAGCTTCTACGCCTTTGGAGACACAAACCACTTGCTGTGCCATTGGATAAGTCCAGTTCACCAAAGTTTTTAAAATGAATTTAGCAACACCCTGTAATTTCAAATTTTTAGATGGCGTCGATACTTCGCGGAAGATCAATGCGGTTTGAACGCCTGCCAGTTTTTTCGCAATGCCTGCCACAATATTGGTATGGGTTTGCGTTGCCACCAAGCAGTCATATTGCTCAGCTTTCAGTTTCATTTTTAAGGGAGTGATGCTATTCATCACCCGACCGCAATTAAAATTCACCAATTCAATTTTTGAACTGACTTCAGGCAAGAGTTTGGCTTTATCACCTGCGACATCACACACGCCCAAATGAATATTCAGACCTTGTTCTGCAAAACTGTTCGCCAGTTGAATAACTGTACGTTCTGCACCGCCACCGCCCAAGCTTGGCAAAAAGAACATGACTTTATTCAACATATGTAGACCTAAATTTTAAAATTGGAGAATATTAATGCGGTGTTTTTGAGGCTTGAATCGCCATGGCACGTTCCACGCGCTCACGATAATCCATAATACCAGCTAAGTCCGTATCACTGGCACAGGTGCTTTGAATTTTGGATTGATAGTCTGCAAAACTGGACACCACTTTGGCAGGTACACCAATCGCCACGCTATGATCAGGAATGTCTTTGGTCACCACTGAGCCTGCGCCAATCACCACGTTGGAGCCAATGCTCACACCGGGCATAACGATTGTATTGACCCCAATAAAGACATGCGAACCGACTTGAATTGGTGCAAAGCGTTGGTAACGCTTGCCTTGCTCATCATGTACCAAACATGTACTGCCATCATGGGTAATAAATTTCACCCCTGAGGTCACGGTCACATGATCACCAAGGCTAACCAAAAATGGTTCTGAGCCCCAGCTTTTAATATAAATTCGGCAATTTTCACCGACTTTCACACCTTTTTTACGTGCATAAGCCACACTGCCTTTTGCCATAAAATAAGCCAAATCAAACAGCTGTCGAAACGCAGAAACCATAAATGACATACACAGTACCTAAATGGAGCGAGGCAACTTAAAAGGAAGAAAATAAGTCAGCTATTTTACGCTGAAAATCTACTTTAGGATATGGAAACCGCGGTCACGATGCAGAATGAGAAATAAGATCAGAGCGATTTGATTTTTTTGGCAGGACTGCCGACATAGACACCCGATTCATCCAAAGATTTCGACACGAGGCTGCATGCGCCAATCACCGAATCATTTGGAATTTTCACGCCATCAAGTACCGTCACCCGCGCGCCAAGCCAAATATTTTCGCCTAAACTGACCCCTTGTTTGGTAATCGCATCTTTCACCAACACATCAGGTTCACCAAATTTATGATTACTGGCAATGATGATGCTTTGCGTGCCAATACGGGTGTTGTCGCCAATCGTGACACCGCCACAGCCATTAATAAACGACTTAGAGTTAATGCTGACGTCTTGACCAATCGACACCTTGCCACCAAAGCATTTGATGTAACAGCTTTCACCAATAAAACTGTTATCTGCGATTTCTAAACTTGCACCTTGCTCGACAATTAAACTGACATGATCGCCAATATAAACATTCTGACCAATCTTCACTTGTCCACTAATTTCGACCGTACAGGCTTTACCGAAATAACGAAATTTCGTGCCAAAAGCCACGTTATAAAATTGCTGACGGCATTGTGCAGTGAACCAATTCATCAGTTTTAACAGTTTAAAAAACATCAGCTTTTGTTTCCCCACACCACATATAAAATGGCAAAGTTATAAATAATCAGTGCCACAGGCACCGCCAAGAGCATATAAATTTTATCGGTACATAAAACATATAAGCCTGCAAATAAAGCAAACTTAATCATCAGTTCCACGATTTGCAGTTTAAATAACACTTGGCTATTACGCTTGGCAATTAAATAAGCCGAACTTGGAGGATTACAAAAAACCGCCCAATAGCCCAACGCCAAAATTTGGAAATAAGTTGAGATGCCAACCCATTCAGAACCGAAAATCCAGAGATATAGCGATTCAGGCAAGATAAAGAAAATTGCAAAAAGAGGCAGTGACATCAAACTTAAAAGCATACTGGCCTTCAAGGCATTTTTATTTGAATCTGTAGTTTTAAACTTACGGATAAAAAACTGACGTAGGGTTTGTGAAATCAGATTGATCGGTACACGTAAAGTCCGTTCGACGATGGCATAAAAACCCATCGCCTGCACACCAACAAAATGCGACACCACATAATACGGCAAGTTATGTGAAAAACTGTTCAGCAAAGCATGCGGGGTATTGGCATAGATAAAATCTTGATAATTTTTAAACGCATGCCAACTGACTTGATAGAGCTGATACTTCAATAGGTAGAGCAACATCGCCACAATCATCAGGATCGAACTGACATTGTAGCTATTGACCAGACTGATCTGCATGAACAGTGGCAAACTCAGTTGCACTGCAACGACGATCGCACTTCTAAAAATATTTAAACCTGCACAAAAATATTCTTTGTGTGCTGAAAATTTGTAATTGTATAAGCTTTGAATGAGGGTATTGGCAAGCACGCCTGTGGCAACTGCGGTTGCCATTTCAACATTTAAAATAACACTGATGACGATGCCACTAAGAATCGCAATGCCTGTTGAAAACACCGCCCCTTCAAAAATCAGACTTTTTTTATCATGTTCCTCAGCGACTAACAGCGCTTGATCCAAACGCAAATTGGCTACTGTTGAAAGCACACTGACAATCGCCAAAGCTATGCCATACGCGCCAAAGTCTGCAACAGAATATAGACGCGTTAAAACAGGAAGTGCGATAAATGTCATTATCGCACCGACCAATAAACTGAGTGTAATCAGTCCAATAGACTGATACTTTGCGAAGAGTTTCGCAATCATCGGTTCAAGATCATTTTAAGTTATTGACATACCAACGCATGGCCAATTGAATGCCTTCGGCAATTTTAAACTGTGGTGTATAACCCAAACCTTGCTCAATTTTGGCAATGCTGGCTTGTGAATGACGTACATCACCTGCACGGAATTCACGGTATACAGGATCGCGCTCAAAGTTCACCGCATTTTCAGCAAGTGCCACCTGAATGGCGCGATATAGCTCATTCAAAGTCGTGCGGTCACCCACAGCCACGTTATAGACTTGGTTTTTGGCTTCATCAGATGCAGTTGCCGCCAAAATATTGGCTTGAACTGTATTATCGATAAAACAGAAATCACGACTGGTTTCACCATCACCATTGATGAAGACATCTTCACCCGCGATCATCGATGCCGTCCATTTTGGAATCACTGCCGCATAAGCGCCGTTTGGATCTTGGCGCTGACCAAACACGTTGAAATAACGTAAACCAATCGCTTTAAAACCGTAGCTACGTGCAAAAACATCTGCATATAGCTCATTGACGTACTTGGTCACGGCATACGGCGACAATGGATTACCAATGTTTTCTTCAACTTTTGGCAATGCAGGATGATCACCATAAGTCGAACTGCTGGCTGCGTATGTGAAGCTGGCAACCCCCGCATCACGCGCAGCAGTGAGCATATTTAAGAAACCACTGATATTGGTGTCATTGGTGGTGATCGGATCGGCAATCGAACGCGGTACAGAACCTAAAGCAGCTTCATGCAAGACATAATCCACGCCAACACAGGCTTTTTGGCAGTCGGCAAATTGGCGAATATCGCCTTCAATAAAACTAAATTTTGCCCATTGTTCAGCAGTGACTAAGCTTTGCACTTCATCCAAATTATGCTGATGCCCTGTGGCAAAGTTATCTAAACCCACTACGGTCTGGTTGAGCTTGAGCAATGTTTCGAGAAGATTCGAGCCAATAAAGCCCGCAACACCTGTGACCAGCCATGTTTTAGGCGCTGTTTTAAGGTGTTCACATACCTGCTGATATTGATTCATTTTGGTATGGCCCTCTTACAAACGAAGATCAGATTCAGCTTGAGATAACACGTATTTCAAGTCATACAGCACATGATCAGCTTTACCCAAAGCACGGATGGCATCTACGCCCATATCTTTAAACTGGTGATGAGCAACAGCCAAAATTACAGCATCATACTTGCCATTTTCCAGCGCCTGTACTGGGCTAATGCCGTACTCATGTTCAGCCTCAACTCCATCCACCCAAGGGTCATAGACATCAATATTGGTGTGATATTCTTTCAGCTCATTCACAATATCAATGATGCGGGTATTGCGGATATCCGGACAGTTTTCTTTAAAGCTTAAACCTAAAATTAAGACTTTGGCATCTTCTACTTGAATGCGTTTTTTTAGCATAGCTTTCACCAGCTGGGTTACCACATAAGCGCCCATACCATCATTTAAACGGCGGCCCGCTAAAATAATTTCAGGATTGTAGCCAATCGCTTGTGCTTTATGAGTCAAGTAGTACGGGTCAACACCAATACAGTGGCCGCCAACCAATCCTGGGCGGAACGGTAAGAAATTCCACTTAGTGCCCGCCGCTTGCAATACCGCTTCGGTATCAATACCCATTTTATTGAAAATCAATGCCAATTCATTAATTAAGGCAATATTCACATCACGCTGAGTGTTTTCAATCACTTTCGCTGCTTCTGCAACCTTAATGCTAGCTGCTTTATGAGTACCCGCTTCAATAATCAGGTTATAGACTTCATCAACATAATCAGCCACTTCTGGTGTTGAACCCGAAGTGATTTTTAAAATATTGGTGACACGGTGCAGTTTATCGCCCGGATTAATTCGTTCAGGGCTATAGCCTGCATAAAAATCCTGATTGAATATTAAGCCTGAATTTTTCTCTAAAACAGGAATACAGACTTCTTCTGTTGCACCCGGATAAACGGTCGATTCATAAACAACCACATCACCTTTTTTCAACACTTTTGCAATGCTTTCTGAGGCTTTCACTAATGGCGTTAGATCTGGCTGCTTATATTCATCAATCGGGGTTGGCACTGTAACAATAAAGAAATTACAGTCTTTTAAATCTTCTAAATTTGCGCTGTAACGTAATTGAGCTGATTGTGCTAATTCTTCAGGAGAAACTTCTAGGGTATGATCACGTCCGCTACGTAATTCATCAATACGCTTCTGATGAATATCAAAGCCCACCACGGGAACTTTTTTTCCAAACTCAACAGCTAGCGGTAAACCGACATAACCTAATCCGATTATGGCAATTTTTAATTCGGAGAGTTGTAACATACTGAAGCCTATGTCATCGATGAATCATCAATCATCGTTATGTTGTAAATAGCGCTAAATTATATCAGAAAATCAAATTTCGATTGTGTAATGATGTTCTATGACGACTGTAATTTTAATCAAAAAAATTTATTGGATTAAACAATTCACCCTATAAAACCAACATTGGATATTTAAAAAAATTCAAATAACAACTAGATCTTTAAAAAGATATTCATCCATACAAGTGTTGATTAAACTTACGATTTAAAACAAATGTAAAACTATATTCTACAAGGTGAATAGTATAAACTTAACATTCTAAAATGAGTAATTTGGGTACTTAAACCCGTATTTCAATTCAATGATTCAAATATTTTATAAATAGGATTTGTATTCGAGTGAGTTACTATCGTTATAGCTGTATGTTAGCTTTGAGTCTAAGTATGACGGGTTGTGCCATTACTTCAGGCTTACAAACCTATGACCTTCCTAAAGAAGGCACATTTCAGACTGATTTAGGCTCGACAGTCAATGTTATTAAACTAACTCAAGAAAATTTAGTTGCTGTTCAACCCGCCCAAGTAAATCAGCAAAATTTTGCCCATCTGTTCAATCAACAACAAAAAAGTTATCGTTTAAATCCGGGTGATATTTTATCTATTTATTTATGGGCATACCCTGAAATTACACCACCCACAAATACAATTAACAATCAAGATGCCATTATTTCTAATGGCTACCAAATTGATCAAAGTGGCTATATCCAATTTCCAATTATTGGCCGATATAAAGCTGCAGGAAAATCGCTGACACAAGTCAATCAGGAATTACGCAGCCAACTTGCTCGTTACTTAAAAACCCCAGATGTGATTGTTCGCGTACTTTCCTACCAAGGACAACGTTTTTCGGTTCAAGGTAATGTAATGAAAGGTGGGCAATTTAATCTGACCGACCAACCTACTAGTGTATATACTGCACTTGGTCTTGCTGGCGGCGTGAATACGCAATTTGGTGACAATACGTCTATCACCTTGGTCCGCCAAGGACAAACTTACAACTTAAATAGTATCCAGTTAGAAAAGGCAGGCTATTCATTACATAATCTGCTCATCCAACCGAACGATACAATATATGTCAATTCACGCGAAAATCAGAAAATTTATGTGATGGGTGAGTCTGGTAAAAATCAATCTCTTCCAATGCGTGATCAAGGCATGAGCTTAAGTGATGTCTTGGGCGAAAGTCTTGGGGTAAACTCGCTTTCCGCAAGTCGAGGTAAAATCTACGTAGTACGTAGTGATATGAATAGTCCGATGACTGAAATTTACCATTTAGATTTAACCAGTATTGGTGACTTTGGGCTCGCAAACCAGTTCAAAATGCGTAGCAACGATATTGTGTATGTTGATGCATCTGGTTTAGCTCGCTGGCAGCGTGTGATCAATCAGGTAATTCCTTTCTCAAATATGATCTATAACATCGACAGAATGGGTCAATAATGTTATTTAAAAATATTCTGGTGGTCTGTGTAGGTAATATTTGCCGAAGTCCTATGGCAGAATATCTTCTGAAAAAGAATCATCCCGACCTGAATATTTATTCAGCGGGAATCGCAGGGATGATTGGACATGCAGCAGATGAAAAAGCTCAATACTGTATGCAAAAAATTGGCATCGATATGAGTGGACATATTGCCCAAAAATTGAATGCTGAACTGATCAAAAAATCAGATTTAATTTTAGTCATGAGTTCAAATCAACAAAAGCATATTGAACAAACGTGGCCATTTGCAAAGGGCAAGACCTTTCGTTTAGGACATTGGCAAGGTAAAAATGTGCCTGACCCATACCAGCACGATCAAGCCTTTTTTGACCAGACCTCAGAACTGATCCAATCTTGCGTTGCAGATTGGACTAAACAAATTTAACTTTTGATGTACGATTATGAGCCAAAATACCAATACAGAAGATACAATTGATTTAAAAGAATTATTTTTCTCTCTGATTGCACAGTGGAAGTTAATTGCTCTATGTGTAATTTTAAGTCTTGTATGTGCCTTACTTTATTTAAGAGCAACACCAGATACTTATGCAGTCAATGCTTTAGTACAAGTTGAAGAAAGTAAAGGGGCTTCAGCTGCACTATTGGGTGATCTTTCTAATATGATTGATCAAAAACAACCAGCCCAAGCAGAAATTGAGATTCTTAAATCGCGCTTAGTTCTCGGTACCGTGATTCAAAACTTACATCTCGATCTAAAAATTTCAGGTACTGAAAATTCCTTTACTGACCGATTAATTTCAGCTCATAAATATGCCACCGAATATAAAAATAAATCTGTGGTTTTCAAAGATAATGAAAAAAGTTTTGAAATCCGCCAATTTAATATCCCCGCACTCTATCGCGACAAGGATCTTGGCCTACAGCTTCAAGAAAATAAATTTTCTTTGATTGATCTTCAGGCTGAACAAACAATTTTAACAGCACCATTGAACCAAAAAAATTCTTTACGTACAGCAGAAGGCCTTTGGGAAATCTCAATTTATAGCAAAGATCAACTCAAAGACGACTATTTAATTCAAAAGCAGTCTCTACCTGCCGCAGTTGACAGTATTTTGGCAAATTATTCTGTTGCTGAAAAAGGTAAAATGACGGGCGTGCTTGGCCTTAACTATCAAGGCCAAGATAAAGAACATATTACTCAGGTTCTAAATGCCATTTTAGCAGCCTACAGCCATCAAAATATTGAAAGACGTTCGGCTGAAAGTGCACAAACTTTAAAATTCTTAGACGAACAACTCCCTGAGCTAAAACAACAACTTGATGTCGCAGAACGTGAATTCAACAAATTCCGTCAAGAGTTTAATACCGTCGATGTAACCAAAGAATCTGAACTATATTTAACTCAAAGCGTCACTCTTGAAACTCAAAAAGCCGAATTAGAGCAAAAAGTTGCTGAAGCTTCTGCAAAGTACACCAGTGAACATCCAGTGATGCAGCAAATGAATGCCCAATTAGGTGCAATCAATAGCAAAATTGGTGAACTGAATACCACCTTAAAAAAATTACCAGACTTACAACGTCGTTATTTACAGCTCTATCGTGAAGTTGAAGTCAAGCAACAACTGTACACTGCTCTACTTAACTCTTACCAACAGCTTCGTATTGCCAAAGCTGGTGAAATTGGTAATGTCCGTATTGTGGATACTGCTGTAGAGCCAATTCAACCGATTGCACCAAAAAAACTACAAATCTTGATACTTTCAATTTTCCTCGGTGGTTTCCTCGGTACATTACTTGCACTACTACGTAACATGCTTCGTTCGGGAATTAAAGATTCTTCAGAAATTGAAAACACTCTGGATCTTCCTGTCTATGCCACCGTCCCACGTTCGCCTGTTCAAGAAAGCCGTATTAAACTCTTGAAGAAGAAGAAAACAATTCCAGTTCTTGCAGTTAAAAATAGCGATGATATTGCAATTGAAAGCCTGCGCAGTATGCGTACTGCTATTCACTTTGCACTGACATCTGCAAAAAATAACCTGATTATGATTTCAGGGCCTGCGCCTGAAGTCGGTAAATCATTTATTTCTACCAACTTAGCTACGATTCTTGCGCAAAGTGATAAACGTGTTTTAATTATTGATGCCGATTTACGTCGTGGTTATTTAAACAAATACTTCAATCATGATAACCAACCAGGCCTTTCTGAGTATTTAAATGGTCAGCGTGATCTAGACAGCATCATTAAAACCACTGAAATTCCAAATTTGAGTGTGATTACTCGTGGTAAAAGCCCTTCTAATCCATCTGAGCTTTTAAGTTCTGGTAAATTCAAAGAATTCTTAGATTTGATTTCACCGATGTTTGATCATGTGATCATTGATACTCCTCCTGTACTTGCGGTGACAGACGGTATCATTATTTCGCAATATGCTGGTGTGAATTTGGTGATTGCTCGTTATGCGAAAACGCAGTTGAAAGAACTAGAGTTAACCGTGAACCGCTTTGAACAAGTGGGTGTGAAGGTCAATGGTATTATTCTAAACGACATTCAACGTAGCTCAGCTGGTTATGGTTATGGCTATAACTATTCTTATGGTTATAAAGCTTCAAAAGACCAAGACTAATTCAAGCCTATTCAAAAAAGCCACCGAATACGGTGGCTTTTTTTATTTTCGAAATTTATGTTGCATGCATCTTTCTGTATAAAAAATGTTTTATATATTCATACCGTTATAGTATAAAAATAAGAACATGACTATGATGATCTTTCCTGCACCTTACCTGATCATAGAGATAGGTAAGCGCTGAACAGGAAAAGTCTGCTAGAATTTCAGCAACTTTTTACATATAAAATAATTGTGGGAAAATATATGAGTAAGGCCCTACCTATCGCTGTCGCTGTATTACTCGGCGGTGCCGCACTTGTTCCTGTTTACTATGCAACTAAAACACCTGCTACGCAATCAGCAACATCAACTCAACCAGCTGCAAATGCTTCTGCTGTCGCTAAAATCAGTTATGCCCTTGGTTATGAAGTTGCGCATCAAACGCCTCCAGAATTAGATATTGATAGCTTTGTCACTGGCGTTCGTGCAGGCCATGCTCGTGCAAAACCTGCATATACTGAAGAAGAATTACAAAAAGCATATGCTGAGTTCCAGCAAGAAATGCAAAACAAGCAGCTCGAAAGCAATAAGCAAGCACAAAGTAGCAGCGATAATTTCTTAACAGAAAACAAAAGTAAAGCTGGGGTTAAAACCACTGCTTCTGGTTTACAGTACCTAACAACGAAAGAAGGTACAGGTAAACAACCGCAAGCCACATCAGTTGTTAAAGTTCACTACACAGGTAAGTTAGTGGATGGCACAGTATTTGATAGTTCAGTACAGCGCGGCGAGCCAATTGAATTCCCATTGAACCAAGTAATTCCAGGTTGGACTGAAGGTCTACAGTTAATGAAAGAAGGCGGTAAAGCCACTTTATATATTCCTTCAAACTTAGGTTATGGTGCTCAAGGTGTTCCAGGAACGATTCCACCGAACAGTACTTTAATTTTTGATGTAGAACTCATTGAAGTTAAATAATAAAACCGGTACAGGAGAGCTTTTCGCTCTCCTGCTTTATTTTGAGACTCGGTCATGAAATTACAGATCAGTATGTTGTGTTTGGCACTCTGCTCAAGCACTGTATTTGCCAAAGATGTCAGTAATAAAAGTAGTGCTGCAGAACAAGTCGGTTATAGTTTTGGTTATTTAATGGGACGCAGTAATGCTGAATCCATTAAGGATTTAGATATTGATGCATTTGTTGCAGGTTTAAAGGCAGCATCTAAAGGTCAAGCTTCGTCACTAACAGATGAAGAAATGACCCGTGCCTTAACCCAATATAAAAAGCAAACCGAAGCGAAACAACTGATTGAACTGAAACAAAAAGCGGATGCGAATGCCACCATTGGTGCCGCTTTCCTTGCTGAAAATGCCAAAAAACCGAGCATTCTGGTCACGAAATCTGGCCTGCAGTATCAAGTCATTCAAGCCGGCAAAGGTAAATCACCCAAAGCCAATTCAACAGTGAAAGTTCACTATGAAGGTCGCTTAATTGATGGCACTGTTTTTGATAGTTCAATTGCACGTAACCAACCTGCGATGTTCCAAGTGAGTCAAGTCATTCAGGGTTGGACAGAAGGTCTACAGTTGATGAAAGAAGGTGCAAAATATCGCTTCTTCATTCCTGCAAATTTAGGCTATGGTCAAATTGGTTCAGCAGACGTCATTGAGCCAAATAGCACGCTGATTTTTGATGTAGAGCTCATTGAAGTTCTCCCGAAATAACAATACTCTCTTTAGGAGCATCGACAAATCTCGGTGCTCCTCAATATTTCTTCTTCCATTATTTTCTTTTACAATTTTTTTGATTGATTTGACTTAAAATTCACATTGATATCTTATATTTATTTCACAAAAACCAATTTCCCTTTATTTTAAATCTCCATCAACTGTGTAGCCGCACATAAGGATTTGACCATGACCGTTAAAATTAAGACTCGCGAAATTCAATATACAGCAGCTGATGGAACTCAACTTTTTGGCTATTTTGCCGCACCAGAGTCAGACCCTGCAGTCGCAGGTGTGTTAGTTGCCCCTGAATGGTGGGGACGCAATGAATATACCGAACAACGTGCGCGCGAATTGGCTGAACAAGGCTATGCTGCTTTCGCTTTGGATATGTATGGTGACAAAAAAGTCACCACTGATGCCAAGCAAGCTTATGAATGGATGATGCAAACTTTTGATCATGCCGACACCATTGTGACCCGTGCGTCTGCTGCATTAAACACTTTGGCACAGCAAAAAGAAGTAAATGCAGATAAACTCGCAGCTATAGGCTTTTGCTATGGCGGAAAAGTCGTGCTGGATTTAGCTCGTTCAGGTGCTGCATTAAAAGCTGTGGTGACCTTCCATGCAACACTTGCTACAGCGACTCCTGCACAAACAGGACAAGT
The DNA here is from genome assembly GCF_013417755.1 of Acinetobacter sp. YH12231. Taxonomy (NCBI): domain Bacteria; kingdom Pseudomonadati; phylum Pseudomonadota; class Gammaproteobacteria; order Moraxellales; family Moraxellaceae; genus Acinetobacter; species Acinetobacter sp. YH12231. The sequence continues at coordinate 43,935 of NZ_VPDJ01000007.1, read as the reverse complement.
CCAAGCAGAGATTTTAGTGCAACATGGTGAGCTCGACTCGATGGTGAGCTTAGATGATGTTGCAACCTTTAGAAATGAAATGGATGCTGCCCAAGTGCAGTATCAAATCAATATTTTTGAAGGCGCAAAACACGGCTTTAGCAACCCGATGGCGGATGAACGTGCCAAAGCCAACGGCGTAGATTTAGCTTATAACGCTGCTGCAGAACAGCAAAGCTTAGCGGCCATGTATGCCTTGTTAGCACGCCAGCTTGGTTCTTAAAGCCATAAGAACCACTACCAATATTTAATTTATAAAAATGAGGAGAGCACAATGACAGAACTCAATTGTCCATATTGCAATTTTGACGAATATGACGTGATTGCAAAAAATGATTTTGGTGTTGTACTTCCTGAACCACATACACTGTCTAAAGGGCATGCTGTCATTGTCCCGCTACGTCATGTTGGTTCATTTTTTGAAATTACTGATAAAGAACGTAAAAGTTTAATGTCCTTACTTGAACAAGCACGTAATGAATTAAATTTACGCTATCAACCTACTGGCTTTCATATTGGGTTTAATGATGGACAAGTTTTTGGCGAAGCCACTGAACATGTGCATATTCACATTATTCCACGTTATGAAAACCAAACATTGGCGCTCGATACCCGCTGGGGCTTTAAAAGCTAAACTTTAAATTTACACTCACTAAGGAGCCTCGGCTCCTTTTTTGATGGCCACTATTTTTGCATTTCCCCTGATATACAGTTTTCGTTTTGAACAAAAAGAATGCCTATTGAAAGATGTATACTAGGCAGGTTTTTTCAATTTTGACTGTATTGCATGTTTAACTTTTCTGATGCCCTTCTCGACTGGTTTGATGTCCATGGTCGTCATGACTTACCGTGGCAAGTGAAGGATGACCCTTACAAAGTATGGGTTTCAGAAATTATGCTACAACAGACTCAAGTCAAAACCGTCTTACAATATTTTGATCGATTTATTCAACGGTTTCCGACTGTTGAAGATTTAGGCCATGCCTCTTGGGATGATGTGGCGCCCTATTGGGCTGGCTTAGGCTACTATGCACGGGCTCGGAACTTACACAAAGCCGCGGGTATTGTTGCACGTCAGGGACATTTTCCAAGCAATCTTGAGCAGTGGATGGAACTACCGGGCATCGGCCCGTCTACCGCGGGTGCGCTGATGTCTTTAGGTTTAAGACAATATGGCGTGATTATGGACGGCAACGTCAAGCGTGTATTGTCTCGTTTCTTTGCTATTGAAGATGATTTATCGAAACCTGTACATGAACGGGCCATGTGGCAACTGGCGACAGAGCTCTGCCCCACTGAACGCAACCACGATTATACCCAAGCGATTATGGATCTGGGTGCAACCGTTTGCACGCCGAAAAAACCGCTCTGTTTATATTGTCCCATGCAACAGCACTGCAAAGCACATGCACAAGGTTTAGAGACTGAATTACCTTATAAAAAGCCTAAAAAGCCTGTTCCAGTGAGAGAGGCTCAAGTCATGCTGATTCAATCTGCAGGAGAATGGCTGTGGATACAACGTCCGAATAGCGGTCTATGGGGCGGTCTGTGGTGTTTACCTATTTTTGATCAACCCCATGAGTTTCAATCCCACACTCAGCAACTTGGACTGAAACCTACCACCACTCAAGTGCAGATATCACATAGCTTTACCCACTTCACTTGGCTTTTAGAAGCTACTGTATTTACCGTTGCTGCCGATCAAAAAGAACATTTGGCCATTGAATGCAACGCACAGTGGTTTACACCGATACAAGCCACTTCACTCGGTATTCCAACCGCCATGAAAAAACTCATTTCTACGCTAGAACTCGAAAGCCATTCTATGCCATAGTTTTGAACTGCTCATCAATTGTATAGGGACAAATGTGACTCAAGGATTTTTTCAGCTTCGCAAAGGGTTGTTCGGCGGTATTGGTTTTATTTTGCTTTTACTCAGCGCCTGTACGTCGACTCCACCCAAACCATCAGGCAGTACATTGCCTGCTCATGAAGTGAAAAAATTACAAAACATGCGTTTATCCAATCAATTGCCTGTTCCTGTTCATCAAGTCAAACGAAGTGCGCTCAAGGATACTTGGGGCGCAGCGCGTAGCCAAGGACGAAGCCACGAAGGTATTGATATTATTGTTCCACGTGGAACAAAAGTCCTCAGTGCTACAGAAGGTTTAGTTGCTGACTTACGTAATAACAATTTGGGTGGTAAAGTGATATGGATTATGGGGCCCGCAGGTTCTTGGCATTATTATGCGCATCTTGATGGTCATAAACGTGGCTTAAACGTCGGCGACTATGTCAAAAAAGGTGATGTCATTGGCTATGTAGGTAATACTGGCAATGCCCGACATACTGCACCACATTTGCATTATGGCATTTACTTGGGTGGTAAAGGTCGCAATGCCGTTAACCCCTATCCGTATTTACGTTAATTTTAGGAAACATACATGTCAGAAGCGTTGATCAATCGTCTGGTGGAATTTGCAGAATCTGGTAATCAACAAAAAATCAGCCTCAATGGACAGTCTTATCAGGGCTGGATCATGGAGATCACTGAAGAAGCATTACTCATCAGCACCGGCTACGCAGACAAATCAGGTAAAGATGTATGGATTCAATTTGCCGATCTCGATCAAGCGGAACTGTTGTATTGGGACAATAAAAACGATCAATGGACTGTCTTTAAAATTTAAGTCAAAAGGAGCATTCAACATGACGATACAACGCTGTGCTTGGTGCTCCGAAGATCCTTTATATATTGCCTACCACGACACTGAGTGGTCTAAACCTAGTTTTGATGAGCAGCATCTCTTTGAAATGCTATGTCTTGAAGGACAACAAGCGGGGCTGTCTTGGATCACTGTGCTGAAAAAGCGGGCCTGCTATCAGCAGCATTTTTTTCAATATCCCATTGCCAAAATTGCAGCGTTGAGTGACCTACAATTACAAGAAAAATTACAAGATTCAGGTTTGATTCGTCATATCGGCAAACTCACTGCCATTCGAGATAATGCAAAAGCATGGCAACAGTTAAAAGCCCAAGGGATTCATCCGGTGGAATTTCTTTGGAGTTTTGTCGAAGGTCAAATTGCCAATAATGATGTAGTTGAATATCGCAGCGCCCCTGCACAAACCGCTCAAAGTCAGGCCATGTCCAAAGCATTAAAAAAGCATGGCTTTAAATTTGTCGGCCCGACGACTTGCTATGCTCTGATGCAAGCTATCGGCATGGTCAATGATCATGAAAATCACTGTGACTTTAAATACACGCACGCAGAATGACCTCAAAACATAAAGGATAGAATAATGAGTGACAATACAATCCACGCTTATGCAGCAATGAACAGTGGTGAAGCCCTTGTTCCCTACCAATTTGATGCAGGTGAATTACAAGCCCATCAGGTTGAAGTCAAAGTCGAGTATTGCGGTCTTTGTCACTCAGATATTTCTATTATCCAAAATGATTGGAAATCTTCGGTTTATCCTGTAGTCCCTGGGCATGAAGTGATTGGAACCATTATCCAACTCGGCAGCGAAGCCAAAGGACTCAAAATCGGACAACGTGTAGGCATTGGCTGGACAGCAGAAAGTTGTCAACACTGTGACCCATGTATCGATGGTCGCCAAGTACAATGTACTGGAACCAAGACAGCGACGATCGTCGGTCATGCAGGTGGCTTTGCCGACAAAGTCCGTGCAGGCTGGCAATGGGTTATTCCGCTTCCAGATGATCTCGACCCAACCAGTGCTGGCCCTCTGCTCTGCGGCGGGATTACGGTATTTGATCCCATCTTACAGCACCAAATTCAGGCCATTCACCATGTTGCCGTGATCGGCATTGGTGGTTTAGGTCATATGGCAATTAAACTGCTCAAAGCTTGGGGCTGTGAAATTACCGCGTTCAGTTCAAACTTAGATAAAACTGATGAACTTAAAGCCATGGGGGCTGACCATGTGGTGAATAGTCGTGATCTTGCCGCAATTAAAGCACAGCGTGGTAAATTCAATTTGATTCTAAGCACGGTCAATGTCACGTTGGATTGGCAAGCCTATCTTTCGACTTTGGCACCGAATGGAAGCGTTCACATGCTCGGCCTAGCGCTTGAGCCGATGCAAATCCCCGCAGGAATGCTGATCAGTGGTGCTAAATCCGTCACTGGCTCATCAACAGGTTCTCCTGCGGCACTGCGTGAATTACTTCGATTCGCCGCACGTCAAAATATTGCACCACAAATTGAAATGTATCCCATGTCTCAGGTGAATGAAGCGATTGAACGTTTGCATTCAGGAAACGTGCGTTATCGAATTGTGCTGAAAGCTGATTTTTAACGGTAAAAATTTAAACAACAAAAGCCTGCTGCATACAGGCTTTCTTGTGCCCTTTATACACTCATCAAAATTAGACGGTGTTTGTATTTATGCATTCCCTACGCACCCAATCTGCAAGCAATAAAATGGCCTGCTGAATTTCTGCCGACAACTCATGCCCTGCATTTAGGCGAATACAATTGTTATAACGATTGTCCTCACCAAAAATTAAACCTGGCACAATATTGATGCCATGTTTTTGCGCATGGTAATACAGCGCCAAACTGTCTATTTGTTCAGGCATCTGCAACCACAGTGCATAACTGCCTTGAGGCCGATTTAGACGGATATCAACCCCTTGAAAAGCGTCGTAAATATACTGACGATACTGCTCGACTTGCACCATTAATTTAGGACGCAATTCAGCAAGATGTTGGCGATAAGCACGACTAAAAATCAAATCTGCAAGTCCTAACTGCAAAGGCGTATTCACCGAATCATTTTGCAAAAGTAATTTGGGACGCAAATGTTGCAAATGTGGTGGAAGACAAAACCACCCCACCCGATAAGAAGGCGATAAAGATTTTGAAATCGACGCACAATAGATCACATAGCCCGCCCGATCCCAATATTTGATAGGCAATGGTCGCTTTGCATTGAAACTACACTCAGCATAAATATCATCTTCAATCACATAACATTGATATTTTTCAGCCAGTTGTGCAATTCGTTCCTTATCTTCATTACTTAAACAAAAACCCAAAGGATTTTGAAAATTTGCAGTCAATAAGCATACTTTCGCACCTGAATCCCGCATTGCCTGCTCTAAACGATCTAAATCAAAACCTTCAGTATTGGCAGGAATTTCAACAATTTTCCGCTTCAATAAAGCCAATAATTGCAATTGCCCGTTATAGTTCGGCGTCGGGACAATGACACTCTCCCCTTCCGCACTCAGATTTTGCAACATCACTGACAAAGCAGGCATACAACCATTGCTGATGTAAATATCATCCTTAGGCATGTAAAAACCATCTTCAGCCCAATGTGCCGACAAAGCTTCACGCAATTGTGGATGACCTTGCCGATTGTTATATAAAAAATCTTCTGGTTTACAATGCTTTAATGCCCTTTGGATTGAACGTCTGATTGCTTCAACAGGAACAAAATTGGGGGACAACTGAATTGAACCCAAATGAATCAGGCGACTATTTGCAGATGCTTCATGGATCTGAATTTGCAATTCTAAATTCGAAATTTCACGAGGGCGGGAATCAAAATCAGGATGATTCGGCACGGCAATTTGCTGGGCTTTCTGTGAGGATTGTACAAAATAACCAGACTTTTCTTTAACATAAATCAGGCCTTTGGCTTCAAGTAATTCATAGCAGCGTTTCGCGGTATTTAAACTGATCTGATGCTGCTGTGAAAATTGACGTAGCGCATACAGACGCTGCCCTGCGGCCAATTCACCACTATAAATTTTCTGTGCCAACTGCTGCGCAAGCTGCTGATATTGAAAAGCCATCTGTACCCTTTTTTTAATCATTCTTGTATCTGTACCCATTAAGTTAACAGATTTAAGCTGATGGCATCAGGTTGATATCTCAAAAATAACGATAGGGGGAAAATTAAATGAATGACTTCACGCAGCTTCGAGCGGGTCTAATCATCATCAGTACACTCACGCTTATGGCGTGCCAACCCGAACAGCACACTCAAGCTCAAAGCCAGCAAAATTTTATCTGTAAATCTTTAATTCAAGGTTTTTTGAGTGCCCAAAAACTGACGCAATATGAACTTGAGCAGATCCAACCGATCACCAGCGGCGGGTTACATCAGACGCTATATATTTATAAAGCCAAGTCTGAAAACGGCATGAATATGATGCCGCAGCAAGCCAAACTTCGCTTTGCCTGTGAACAAATGACCGCGCGGCAATTTCAAATCAAGTTACATCCGCATCAATTTCCAGAACAAACCTTACTCAGTATCGAACTTCCAGAAGCACAGCACATGCAGCAGTTGACTGCTTTTCGTCTGCCTGATCAGTAAAGTCATTGATCGTTCATATTGAACTGAATCATTACTGCTGCTTATTTTAAAATTTCGGGAAATGCCGTTGCAGTTTTACTTTTGCCCAACTGCACTTTCATTTTTTGTAGCATTTGATAAGGCTGTTGCTGCACGAACATATTCACGAAACTGAGCGGAATGGAACCTTCCGGATTGGCATAGCCATAGGTCGACACTTTGACTTTTTGATTGCCTAAACGCTGGAAGGTCCAATCGCCCTCATAATCAGTGAGGCGTACATAATTGGGATTAATCGGATAACCTTTTTTCACCGCTTTATTTTGGATGCTAATGATGCCTTGTGAATCTTTACGCATTTTGCCTTGTACCACCAAATCACGGTCTTTCAAGGGAAATGGAAAATCCAGCACCATATATAAACTGAATTCGCCTTTCTGGTCATCACGGGATAATACTTTGACACTGCCCATATAAGGGACCCAATTCACTGCATTTTCCACATCTAAAATCAGGGAAACCGCTTTTTCAATGGGCACATCAAAACTGGTTTCAGCTTTGTATTGAAAGACAGGATTTTGAGCATTTTGGTAGGTCCAAACTTTAATATTATTTTTATTAATCGTGAGTTTGGCATTATCCATAGTTTTCGCTTGTACTGCCGCAGTGAATGCGACAGCACAGGCCATAAAGATGACTTTTTTCATTCCATTGATCGTCTTATTTTAATTTTATGCTGTTGTTATAACGGATTTTAACGCGCTTTTATACGTCAATATCGTTAAAACCCAGTACATCTTTCATATCGTACTTACGTGCTTCACGACCGACTACCCATGCAGCGGCACGTACTGCACCAGAGGCAAAGTTCATACGGTTGGTCGCTTTATGTGTAATTTCAACTCGTTCGCCATCCGCAATAAACATCGCAGTATGTTCACCGACAATGTCACCACCACGAATCGTTTGGAAGCCAATGGTTTGACGTTCACGTGGACCCGTATGACCTTCACGGCAATACACAGCATCTTGTTTTAAGTCACGTCCTAAAGCACCGGCAATGGCTTCGCCCCACATTAGCGCTGTACCTGATGGTGCATCAACTTTATGACGATGATGGGCTTCAATCACTTCAATATCTACAGTATCGCCAAATACTTTTGATGCCAATTCAAGAAGTTTGATTGAAACGTTTACACCGACAGAATAGTTCGCTGCATAGACCACAGGGGTTTCTGTTGCTGTTTCATCGAGATAAGCTTTTTGCTCATCATTCATACCTGTGGTACCAATGACAATCGCAACGCCGGCTTCACGGCAAAGTTTAAGATGCTGTGCCGTTGCTGCAGGTGCAGTAAAGTCGATCACGACATCACAATCTTTTAAAACCTCAGCAAGGTTACCGACAACCTTTACGCCAACCGCGCCAATCCCTGCAAGTTCACCGGCATCTGCACCGACCAAGCTACTTTCAGGACGTTCTACCGCAGCAGCCAATTGATAACCAGCTTGCTGAACCGCCTGAATTAAGATGCGTCCCATACGACCGCCTGCGCCCAAGATACCAATACGTGGAGCTGCTGACATAACATTTTCCTAATGTTGATTCGAAATTGGTCTTACTATATCAAAACTCCATGCGCAGGCTAAGTTACAAACAAAAAAATCCTGCATTTTCCGAAGGACTTTTGCAAATCAAGCTCTTCGACAGACGCTGACTATTCCCTCACCAAGTTTAGGCATTTTCACGGTATGATAGGCGCGTTCTATTGATCTTGAATATTCATGAAAACCCTATTGTATCTTTGTGCGGCAGTCTGTATTGCACTGGCATGGCTGATTCCGATTCATTACCGACCTTGGGCCACGTATACCGGTGAGCTTTATACCTTTTTTGCCCTGTTTGCCTTAGCGGCAACGTTCTTTAAAGAAAAGCTCATGGTGGCAAAAATTTCCTTGCCCCTGTTGCTCTTAGCGTTGATTCCCTTTGTGCAACTGGCTTTTGGGCAGGTGTATTATTTTAGTATTGCCTTACTCTGTATGCTGTTTGTGTTCAGCTTCTGGCTGTGTATCAATCTTGGTTTTAGCCTCTCACAAGGTACGGAAAAACGCGAAAAAACCTTCCTATACCTGAGCTATACCTTTGTTGCATCTGGGGTCATGACAGGGCTCATCGCAATATGTCAGTGGTTAGATTTCGACTCGTTTCTTCCTTTTGTGATGAAAATTAGTGGAACTACGCGCCCATTTGCAAACTTTGCTCAGCCAAATAACATGGCCACGTTTCTGCTCATGTCCTTGTTAGCCTGCTTATATGTTTATGAACAGCAAAAAGTTAAAACCCGCTATTTGGTCACTTGTGCAATTCCTATTTTAATTGGGGTCGCGCTCAGCCAATCTCGCACCTCTTGGGTGGCAAGTATCTGTGTCCTAGTCTATTTGGCTTATGCACAGTACAAAGATTATATCCGTCTTCGCTGGTTTTACAGCTTGGCCTGGTTTATCGGCTTTGTGGCACTGATTGTATTGATGCCAAAATTAAGTCAAATCATGAGCCAAATATCCGACATGAATATTCAAGAAAGTCGTGACGTAGTCAAACGTGCTGGTGGAGATATGTCTCGTTTAGCCATTTGGCAACAAATGGCGCATGCCGTAGCTGCACAGCCTTGGTTTGGCTATGGTTGGCATCAGACTAGTAGCGCTTTTGTCTCGATCTCTGACACGGTGCAAGGGCCTGTATGGATTCGTAGCTCACACAATTTTATTTTGGATTTCTTATTGTGGAATGGCGCCATTATTGGTGTACCGTTCTTGACCTATTTCGCCTATTGGGGCATCCAATTACAAAAGTTAGCCAAGTCTGCATTATCTGTGATTGGCCTATTGATGGTCGGTGTCTTCATTATTCATGCCATGTTGGAGTTTCCGCAAAACTACGCATATTTCTTACTGCCTGCGGGTTTTATTATCGGGATTCTTCAAGCAGCGAAGCCACAGACGGCTACATTGAGTCTGTCACCATGGTTTATCCGCATTGTTTTCGTGATTGGTGCAGTGCTGATTACGGTGATTTATCGTGATTATGCTAATGCAGCGATTCAGCTGGGCCAGGCATCAAAATATGAAAAAACACCGGAGAAAATCACTAATCATGAGCCGATCTATTTGCTGACGGAATTTAGACATCGGGTGGCGATTATTCGTTTAAATCCGTACTCCATCGTTTCTGAACAAACCATTCAGGATACTGAAAAATTGGTTCGCAGCTATCCAGCGAAATACCACATCATTAAATATGCACGTTTATTGGCCTTTAATGGTCGTGAGGCTGAAGCACGTCATCAGCTACAGCGTCTTAAAAATATCTATAGGCTCGACATGAGCTATGAGAGTTTATTACTACCTATAGCACAGCCGAAACCTTAAAACGCTCATTAAAAAAGCCTGCAATTTTGCAGGCTTTTTTATAGCTAAGTTCAAATCACAGCGAACTCAAGCAAATCATATCAATTAATCAAATAAACGGTCGAAGAATGATTTTTTCTTCGGAGATGATTTATTGTCATCGCCATCCATCGTGTCTTGTAACTCTTTTAACAATTCACGTTGACGAGCCGTTAAATTCACTGGCGTTTCCACCACGATACGGCAGAGTAAGTCACCAGTCATGCTGGTACGTACAGGTTTCACACCTTTACCACGTAAGCGGAACAATTTGCCAGTTTGAGTTCCTTCAGGCACTTTCAAGCTCACACGGCCATCGAGAGTCGGAATTTGAATTTCTTTACCCAATGCAGCATCTGCAATGCTTACAGGCACATCCATATACAGGTCAGCGCCATCACGTTGGAAGATTTCGTGTTCACGTACCACCACTTCTACATATAAGTCGCCTGCTTGGCCATCACGGATCGCCTCGCCTTTGCCACTTAAACGTACGCGGTCGCCATTATCCACACCTGCAGGAATGGTCACTTCTAAAGTTTGCTGACGGTCAGAAACCCCTGAACCATGACATTTATTACATGGGTTCTTAATAATTTTACCTTGACCACGACAGGTGCTACAGGTTTGCTGCACAGAGAAGAAGCCCTGTTGCATACGCACTTGACCTGCACCATGACAAGTTTTACAGGTTTCAACGTCGTTTGGATTTTTAGATCCTTTACCATCACAGGCATCACATGGCGCTGGCGCAGTAAAGGTAATGGTTTTTTTCACGCCCTTCACAGCTTCCTCAAGGGTAAGCTCCATAACATAGCGTAAGTCTGAACCACGGCGTGCACGTTGCTGACCACCACGGCCACCACCGCCAAATGCGCCACCGAATATGTCACCAAACTGACTAAAGATATCTTCTGCGCTAAAACCGCCACCGAAGCCACCGCCGCCGCCCATGCCGCCTTCAAAAGCTTGATGTCCCATACGGTCATACATACTACGTTTTTCGCTGTCCGATAAAACTTCATATGCTTCTGCAGCTTCTTTGAATTTTTCTTCAGCTTCTGGGTTATCTGGATTACGGTCAGGGTGATACTTCATCGCCAACTTACGGTAGGCTTTTTTAATTTCATCATCACTTGCGGTTTTAGATACACCTAAAACCTCATAATAATCACGTTTAGCCATGTCTGGCGATGCTCCTCACGGAATTTAATTTAATACTTAACTGTGGTCTGAAATTGGGGAATCAAACCATTTTTTCAAGGGGTAGGCAGGAAAAAAATAAATCGACTTAGAAAACAGCCTTATTTTTAACGAATTTGGATAGACCTTGGATCCATGCATTTAATAGATACAAAAAGGCAATCGCAGAAAAGATCACACCAATTACCGTGCATGCAGTCACCCAAAGATAGGTGTCCCAATAATAGAAAAATAAAGGAATAAACCACAGTGCGGCAAAAATGGCCATCATGGAATAAATCACGACGGTGCGCATGACCCAAAGCGCTTGGGCTTGGAGCCAAACTTCTGCAGAATCGATTTGAGTTACTTTGCGTGCAAAGCCGTAGGCAAATACACCACTAATCAGGGTAAATAAAGCGAAAAACATGAAGACATAAGAAATCGCAATATAACGGCGATACTTAGCTAAACTCTCTGCTGTCATCTGTGATTCAACCCCGTACACCACAATATGCCGCGCTGCACTTGTGGTTGTTTTACTTTTTAAAAATGTCTTTGTAGATCAGGTGCTACTATAGAGAAAAATTCAATATTTCGCACCCAATATTATGACACTTTTAAGGATTCTGCTGAGTTTTTTTCACTTTAAACCACTGTGCATACAACGCAGGTAAAAAGAACAAGGTCAGTAGGGTCGCCACGATCAATCCACCCATAATCGCCACGGCCATTGGACCGAAGAAAATACTGCGAGAAAGTGGAATCATCGCCAATACAGCGGCCAATGCAGTCAACACAATGGGACGGCAACGACGTACCGTCGCATTGATAATCGCATCCCAAGCCGACTCCCCGGACTGAATATCTTGTTCAATCTGATCAATCAAAATCAGTGAATTGCGCATAATCATTCCAGACAGTGCAATCGTGCCGAGCATTGCCACAAAACCAAAGGGTTTATTGAACAATAACAGGAATAACACCACGCCAATAATGCCCAAAGGTGCAGTTAAAAATACGATCATCGCCCGTGACATGCTGCGTAGTTGAATCATCAATAAGGTCATGACAACTGCGAGGAATAATGGCATGCCCGCATTTACAGAAGTTTGACCACGTGCTGACTCTTCCACAGTACCGCCTACTTCGAGGAGATATCCATTCGGCATCTCTGCACGTAACTGATCAAATGAATCTTTTAACTCACCCACCACCGTTGCAGGTTGCAATTTACTGCGAATATCCGCGCGCACAGTAATGGTCGGTAAACGGTTACGATGCCAAATCAAACCTTCTTCAAAGCTATACTCAATTTTCGCAATCTGCGCCAATGGCACTGAACCACCATTGCTGGTCGGTACAGCCAAACTGCTGAGAGAACCGACATCCAATCGCTCGGCTTGATCACCACGCATCCGAATTTCAATCAGCTCTCGTTTCTCACGATACTGATTAATCACTGCACCACTGATTGAACTATTCAAGAAATTGGACAGATCTAGACTGGAAACCCCCATTTGACGTGCGCGATCTTGGTCGATGTCCAGTTTAATCACTTTGCTTGGCTCACCCCAATCCAAATGCACATTGGTGGTGTTCGGGTTTTCACTGACTTTTGCAGACACCCGTTGTGCCCACTCACGCACCAAGCTCAGATCTTCACCCGACACGCGGAACTGCAATGGATAACCCACGGGTGGGCCATTTTCTAAAAGTGAAACCCGTGTACGTACTTCAGGTAAGAGCTTACGAATTTCTTCTGCTAATGACTGACGAATTTCATTGCGATCATCTAAAGATGAAGCCAATACCACAAACTGAGCAAAACTGGCTTGGGGTAACTGCTGATCTAGAGGTAAATAAAACCGCGGTGAACCTGTCCCCACATAAGCCACAAAATTATCAATGCCTTGTTTTTTCGACAAGAACGCTTCGACTTTTTTTACGGCCGCTTCTGTGGCTTTCAGAGATGCACCTTCCTCGAGCTTTAAATCCACTAAAATTTCAGCACGGTTTGACGGTGGGAAGAACTGCTGTGGTACAGTTTTAAACATTAAAATCGATAACACAAAGATGCCAACCGTCGCTGCAATCACCGTCTTACGATAGGTCACACAAGTGTCGACCCAACCACGGAAACGTTGATAAAACGGAGACTGATAAGGATCGTGATGTTCGCCGGCATGATGCACCATCGGCTGAGGTTCAGGTTGTTTGCGCAAACGTGCCCAGAGGCGCTGATACCACGGGGCTTTTTGTACTAAATCTTTGTTGAAATCTGGCAGTAATTTATCCCCTAGATAGGGAACAAACAGCACCGCTGCAAACCATGACACCACCAATGCAATAGTGACCACTTGGAAAATCGAGCGAGTGTATTCCCCTGTGCTCGATGCGGCTGTGGCAATCGGCAAAAATCCTGCAGCCGTAATTAGCGTGCCTGTTAGCATTGGAAATGCAGTCGTCCGCCATGCATGTCCGGCGGCTTGTAACCGGCTATAGCCCTGCTCCATTTTGATCGCCATCATTTCGACAGCAATAATCGCATCATCCACCAATAAACCGAGTGCGAGAATCAAGGCCCCCAAAGAAATCTTGTGCAAACCGACATCAAACATCTGCATGCCTGCAAAAGTCATGGCCAAGACTAAGGGAATGGAAAATGCCACAACCAATCCTGTACGGAAACCCAAGGAGAAGAAGCTCACCAATAGGACGATAATCACGGCCTCAGCGAGGACTTTCATAAACTCATTGACGCTGCGCTTCACGGCTACAGGCTGATCAGAAACTTTTTTTAGTTCCATACCCAAGGGCAAGGTTTTTTGCAGGCGGGCAAATTCTGTTTCAAGGTTTTTACCCAAAGCCAGAATGTCGCCTCCTTTACGCATCGACACGGCAATGCCTAAACCATTTTCACCCATAAAACGCATACGAGGCTGCGGTGGATCACTAAAGCCCCGATGTACATCTGCCACATCACCCAATTGAATCGTTCGACCATTCACCAATAAGGGCATCTGACGCAGTTCATCAATGTTTTGTAAATTGCCGCTGACACGCACTTGAATCCGGTCTGAATTGGTTTCAAAAAAGCCAGCACTGGCAACCGTGTTTTGCTGCTGCAAGGCTTGTTGAATCGCCGTCACGGGTATGCCCATTTGCGTGGCTTTGGTGTTGGAAATTTCAATCCAAACTTTTTGATCTTGTAGACCAATCAAATCCACTTTCGCAACGTCTTTGACTCGTTGTAACTGGAGCTGTAAACGGTCGGCATATTCCTTCATGGTGGCATAGTCAAAGTCTTTGCCGGTGAGCACATAGATATTACCGAAGGTGTCACCAAACTCATCATTAAAGAAAGGACCTTGCACCCCAGATGGTAATTGATGGCGAACATCATTGACCTTTTTACGCACGGTGTACCAAACATCGGGGACTTGCTGCGAACGTAGACTGTCCTTGGCCACAAAGGTCACCATGGATTCACCCGGACGTGAATACGCCATGATGCGTTCATACTGCCCCGTAGTCATCAGTTCTTTTTCAATTCGATCGGTGACCTGTAGCGAAACTTCTTTGGCTGTTGCACCAGGCCAATAGGTTTGAATCACCATGACTTTAAAGGTAAATGGCGGGTCTTCACTCTGCGACAATTTGGAATAGGAAAATATCCCAACGATGCCCAGCAGAATCATAAAATAAAGGATTAAACCTTTATTTTTCAGTGCCCACTCAGACAAGTTAAAATTCATTATTTAACTCCTGTCTGAATGTGTACCGCACGATTTTCACGATCAACGGGTTGTATTTTTTGTTTTTCGCGGAGTAAATGCACGCCGCCAACCACCACAAAATCCCCTGCTTGCAAACCACTGAGTACGGGCACGCTATCACGTCCGTATTCGCCTAAAGTTACTGGAACTTTACGTACCGTATTGTCTGCATTGACCACCATCACATACGCCTGCTGACCACTCGCAGACACACTCGATAACGGCACATGCAAAACATTCTGCTGTGCTTTGGTTAAAAATACCCGTGCACTTTGCCCCAGTTGAATGGCGCTATTGCCTTCACGTAATGCCACTTTGACACTATAAGTACGAGACTGATCGGCAGCAGGACTAATTTCACGTACATAGCCTGCAAATTTTTCCTGTGGTTTCGACCACAAGGTAACCCATGCATCCTGCCCTGTTTTAATTTCAGCAACAGCCTGTTCAGGCACACCAATGACCACGTCACGTTCACCTGCAATCGCCAATTGAAAAGCTGGTTGTCCTGCTGCAATCACTTGACCAATCTCAATATTACGTTCAGTAATGACCCCATTTTTATTGGCAATTAATTGGTTATAACCGGTCTGATTACGACTCACATCATAATTTGATTGAGCTTGCTTTAAGTTCGACTGTGCCGCTTTATATTGGTTTTCCACCGCATCGTACTGCGAGCGACTCACAGCATTGACTGGCAATAATTGCTTAAAGCGTTTTAGTTCATCTTCAGCAATCTGTGCAGCGGAACGCGCACTTTCAAGCTGTGCTTGTGCTGCATTCAGTTGCAACTGTGCATCTTTGACGTCTAATTTTGCCAAAACTTGCCCGACTCGGACTTGGTCTCCAACATCGACATAGCGCTCAGTGATTTGACCGCCAACCCGAAAAGCTAAAGCTGTTTGCTGGCGGGCTTGTACATCACCCGCATAACTTTTTTGTTCAAAATGTGTGGCGCCCGGCTGAGTCACCATCACAAATGGCACTTCCTGTTCCGTTTGGGCTTTATCCTTGCTGCATCCCCATAAGGTCACACTGCAAACGATAATCATGCTGACAACTGTGGTCTTAATCGTACTCATGAAGTTCGCTCTTAATAAAAAGTCTTTTTTAGGGCAGAATATTATTCAATTAATTTGGTTATTTTTTAATTAATAAACCATGCGGTACATTAATTAGATTAATTATCCGAAATCAATGACCTTTTCGCCTTTTTTGGAATTTTTTCAGCAAATGAATGTCGGCCGCCCGAAAGACTTAGAAAAACGACAACGGATTTTAGAGTCTGCAAAACAATTATTTTTAGAAATGGGCTATCACGGTTGCAGCATGAATCAGATTGCGCAACATGCAGGGGTCACCAAACTGACGGTCTATAACCATTTTCAGGACAAAGCCACTTTATTTACCAGTGCAATTGAAGATACCTGTGAATATATTTTAAATACTCGCCCGCGACATCTGCACAGCGAAAGTCATTTTATGCAGGCTTTCGTAGAAATTTGTGAGTTGGGGCTGAACATCATGAATTTGCCAGAAGCCATTAAACTGGACTTATTACTTTTGGAGTTGGCTGCCGAACACAGTCCCTTGGTGGAACAGTTTTTCCGTGCCTCACATTTGAAAATGCGCCAAGTCTGGGAGAATTTCTTTCAAGACGCAGCAGCTTTAAATTTCATTCAGCAGGATAATCCTGCCCGACAAACTGAACTGATTGTGTCGCTACTGATGGGACTACGCCATCAAGAAGTCTTATTGGGCATGCGCCCAGTACCTGAAACAGCAGAGCGACAGGCCATTATTCACTCTGCCATCGACATCTTTATGCTGAAATATCAACTCGGCACACAGAGCTAAGCATTTTCTGAAATATTTCAAGGCTAAACTGAAACAAATGGCATAGCTATTGCTCATTTACCTAGAAAAGTCATCCGACTTTTGTCTGTACCCCCCTTTTGCCACAGCACTTTCGGGGTATAGTCGAGACAGGAATACGCGGAGAAATAACAAATGATTCAACAAATTGATGCTCCATTACGTGAAGACGTGCGCTTACTGGGCAATTTATTAGGTGAAACCCTAAAGCAGCATGCAGGACAAGATTTGTTTAATCAGGTAGAGCAAATTCGTGCTTTGTCTAAAGGCGCACGCGATGGACAAGTTGAAGCCGAAAAACAGTTAGAACAATTATTTTTAAATTTAAAAGATGAAGAAATTCTGCCACTGACCCGTGCATTTACGCACTTTCTCAACTTTGCCAATATTGCCGAACAATACAATGTGGTACGTAGCCGTCGCCAAAGTGAGTTTGATGAGCAAGCACCTTCACCGAATCCACTCGATCATTTATTTGAAAAATTTAAAAGCAATAACATCAGTGCGGAACAACTGTTCCAACAAATTTGTGAATTAAAAATTGAACTGGTCCTGACTGCACATCCAACCGAAGTCAGCCGCCGTACCTTGATCCAGAAATATGATGGGATTAATGATTGCCTGTTTAAAATGGATCAACAAAAACTTACGCCACGCGAACGCAAAGCCGTACTGGATGATTTAAAACAACTGATTTGCTCGGCATGGCAAACAGATGAAATTCGTCAACATCGCCCGACGCCTGTCGACGAAGCAAAATGGGGCTTTACGACCATCGAACAGACCTTGTGGAATGCTGTACCCAAATTCATGCGTGAATTGGATGGCATGGTCCAAGATCATTGTGGCAAGACGTTGCCTTTAAATGTTGCTCCTGTGCGCTTTGCATCATGGATGGGCGGAGACCGTGATGGTAACCCAAACGTCACCCATAATATTACTCAAGAAGTGCTTTGGCTTTCACGTTGGAAAGCTGCCGACCTGTATTTACGCGATATCGAAGACCTACGTTGGGAACTTTCGATTCAAGAATGCAGTAAAGAACTTAGTGATGCTTTGGGCCATTTCCACCCTGAACCGTATCGTGAATACCTGCGTGATGCGCGGGAACGCCTTAAAGCCACTCGTCACTGGTTGGCACTAAAACTCCGTGGTGAAGAGGCTGACGATAGCCAAGTCATTAAAAGCCGCCATGATTTGCTTGATCCACTATTGGTTTGCTACCGTTCACTGATTGACAGCGGTTTACCTGAAATTGCCAATGGTCAGTTACTCGACTTTATTCATCGAGTGAATTGTTTCGGTATCGAATTACTCAAATTAGATATTCGTCAGGAATCCACACGTCATCGCCAAGCGATTTCTGCTATTACGGAATATTTAGGTTTAGGTAATTTTGAAACATGGACGGAGCAAGCCCGTCAAAACTTCTTGATTCAGGAACTGCAAAGCAAACGCCCACTGTTACCGAAGTTTTTAAATGAGCCAAAACAAAGCCTGATTGAACATCCAGATGTACAAGAAGTCTTTGCGACCATGCGCACTTTGGCAGAACAGCCACCTGAAAGTTTAGGGGCTTATATTATTTCCATGGCCGAACATCCAAGTGATGTCTTGGCTGTATTGTTACTGCAAAAAGAAGCCGGCATCAAACAAGCGCTACGTGTCGTGCCACTGTTTGAAACCTTAAAAGATTTGGATGGTGCAGCCCGTACCATGAATACCCTATTTAATATGCATTGGTATAAGCAGCATATTCAGGGTAAACACGAGGTGATGATTGGCTATTCAGACTCAGCCAAAGATGCGGGCTTTATGTCGGCAAACTGGGCGCAGTATCGTGCACAGGAAGAATTAACCGCAGTTGCGAAAAAACATGATGTACAACTGACATTATTCCATGGCCGTGGCGGTTCAATCAGCCGTGGTGGTGCGCCGACACAGCAAGCGCTGTTTTCACAGCCACCAGGCTCGATTTCAGGGGCGATCCGTGTCACAGAACAAGGGGAAATGATTCGCTTCAAGTTTGGATTAGAAGGCATTGCCTTACAAAACTTGGAAATTTACACCGCTGCGACCTTAGAAGCGACCTTATTGCCACCGCCTGAACCGAAACAGGAATGGCGTCAGCTCATGCACAGCATGACGGATCTGTCGGTACAGGTGTATCGTCAAACCGTGCGTGAAAATCCGCATTTTGTAAAATACCTACGGACTGTAACGCCAGAACTGGAACTACAAATGTTACCGCTCGGCTCACGCCCAGCCAAACGTAAAGTTAGCGGTGGGATTGAGTCATTACGTGCGATTCCTTGGGTGTTCGCATGGACGCAAATCCGTTTGATGCTTCCTGCTTGGCTCGGTACTGGTGCTGCGATTAATCAAGTGATTGATCAAGGTCAAAAGCAGACACTCGAAGAAATGTTAGAGCAATGGCCGTATTTCCAAACCCTGATTGATATGTTGGAAATGGTCTTGTCCAAAGCCGATGGTCATGTGGCGCTGTATTATGAGTCTCATCTGACTGATGACGCAGACCTCAAACAGTTGGGCGAAGAGTTACGTCAGCGTTTACGTGATGCGGTACAAACGCTATTAGCACTCAAAGGTGAATCGAAATTACTCAGCAGTAACGATGTGCTCGACCAATCCATGAAGGTGCGTAAGCCTTATTTATTGCCGCTACATTTACTACAAGCCGAACTGATGAAACGCCGCCGTGCATACCTTGCCGAGCGTCAAGCTGAAAATACCCCAGTCGACCATGCGTTGATGGTTAGCATCGCGGGTATTGCGGCAGGTTTGCGTAACACTGGCTAAATCTTCCAAGTTTTCAAAAAGCACACAGAACTGTGTGCTTTTTTTTTGACCAGTCATATTGGTTTTAATTTATTTTGGAATATATAAAATAAGAAAAATTTATGAAGAATTGGCTCCAAGCCTATTTGATTAATTGCATGATTTAATGCCTTTTTTATACCCTTAAAACTTTTACCATTTGGTAAATTTATATGTAAAGTCATGTAATTAGTTTGAACAAAATATTTTTAAAAGAGATTAAATCTTCTAAAAAACAAGAGTATGATGTGCACAATTTATCTATTGAGTGCTCATTTTATGTCCAATTGGTTTCCCAAATGGCGCCCGTACGAAGGCAATATTGATGCACGTCCTGTAGGTACAAATGAGTACCTACCTCCGGTGCAAAGTGTTGTATTGGGGATACAACATGCCTTTGCAATGTTTGGGGCAACTGTCCTTGCGCCATTTTTGATGGGCTTTGATGCCAACCTTGCGATTTTAATGTCGGGGATCTGTACCATCCTGTTCTTCTTTATGACAGGTGGTCGTGTACCAAGTTATTTAGGCTCTAGTTTTGCCTTTATTGGTGTGGTGATCGCGGCAACCGGTTATGCAGCGTCAGGTACTGGCGCGCCAAATGCCAATATCGCATTGGCTGCTGGCGGGATCATGGCCTGCGGTATCTTATATGCCATTTTTGGTTTTATCGTGATGGCAACGGGTACACGTTGGATTGAAAAACTCATGCCGCCTGTCGTTACAGGTGCAGTGGTGATGATTATTGGTCTGAACCTAGCCCCAGTGACCATTAAAGGGGTTGCCGGTAATAACTTTAATATGTGGATGGCATTAGTCACTGTACTGTGTATGGGTTCAATTGCAGTGTTCACGAAGGGCTTGTTACAACGCTTATTACTGTTGGTCGGTCTATTACTGGCATATTTGGTGTATTACATCATTTCCAATGTCATGGGTCATGGCACGCCAATCAATTTCGTTCCCGTACAAGAAGCCGCTTGGTTTGGTGTTCCGCACTTCCATTCACCTGTTTTTGATTTCAATGCCATGCTTATCATTGCACCGATTGCGTTGATTTTAGTTGCAGAAAACCTTGGTCATATCAAAGCTGTGGGCGCGATGACAGGTGAAAATCTCGATCCGCACATTGGTAAAGCCTTCGTTGCAGATGGTGTTGCAACCACACTTTCAGGCGGTGTCGGCGGTCCGGGTATGACCACTTATGGCGAAAATATTGGTGTGATGGCAGTAACGCGTGTTTACTCGACCATCGTGTTTGTATTTGCAGGGGTATTCGCCATCTTCCTTGGTCTTTCTCCAAAGTTTGGTGCGATTATTCATACCATTCCGCAAGCCATTTTGACAGGTGCATCGATTGTTGTATTTGGTCTAATTACCATTGCAGGTGCGAAAATTTGGATTGAAAACAAAGTCGATTTCTCAAAAAATAAAAACCTGATGGTGGCAGCAGTCACGATTATTTTAGGTACGGGTGACTTTGCATTACAATTCGGTAACTTCAATCTAGGTGGTATTGGTACCGCAACCTTTGCAGCCTTGATTTTGAACTGGTTCTTTAGCTTAGGCGATAAATCAGAATAAGCCTCCAAAGCATTAAAAAAAAGAATACAATATTCATTTGAAAAGCGGCCGAAAGGTCGCTTTTTTTTATAGCTACTCTTTCGGTAAGATAAGGCATTAGCCAAGGAATGCACCGTATGCGACTGGATTTGTTCGACCTTCAATTGGTGCTGCACATTGTAGACAGCGGCAGTCTGACCAAAGGCGCTGCTCGTTCTGCCATCTCGCTACAAGCAGCCAGTGAACGGATTAAAAAACTCGAACAGCATTACCGCACAGCCCTGTTCACTCGCCAAGCCAAAGGGGTCAAACTGACTCTTGCCGGTCAAACCTTGGTTGAACATGCACAGCGCATCTTAGGTGAGGGGCAACAATTAGAACACGCTATGCTGCCCTTTGCTCACGGGCTGAGTTCCAATATGACCTTATGGTGTAATTCATCTGCACAAAGTGAATATTTACCGGTCTTGCTACCACGTTATTTGCTAGAAAATCCCAATACACAAATTGAGCTGCATGAAGCTGAGTCTAAAGACATCATTGCAGCGATTGAACAAGGCAATGCACAACTAGGTCTAATTTCGGGTTTCTTTAAATCCGAAAAGTTACAAACACTTGAATTTGCAAATGATCCGTTGGTACTGATTTGTCCTATAACTCATGAATTGGCCTCGTTATCTAGCGTCAAACCCGCAGAGATTTTAAATTATCCCTTTGTCGGTTTGATGCAATATCATTCCTTGCAACAATCGATCGAGGCTCAAGCCAAATTATTCGGCTGTGAAATTCAGTATCGGCTGCGTTTGCCAAACTTTGCCGCGATCGCGCAAGTGGTGGCGAATGGTGTGGGCATTGCCATCATGCCAAAACGTGCGGCCCAACGATTACTCAATTTGTATGCCTTTGCCCAAGTTGAGCTCAGCGGGGACTGGGCCAATCGAAAATTGCTCCTCACCGCACGTAATTTTGATGATTTACCCTTAAATTATCAGCATTTTAGTCAGTTTCTACTGTCACAAAAATCTACTTTAGATGGCTAAATCTAGGCTTTAAATCACGCCAAACTGGTGCAGCATCATATAGCCACCGAGGGCAATCAACCCGATAAAAAACACCTTACGGAATTTTTGTTCTGGAATGCGGTAACGGATTTTTTTCCCTGCCCACATACCAATGAGCGCAGGAACCAGTGCCATGGCTGACATGGCATAATCAATCGGAAGATCTTCCACAGGATTTTGCTGTAAGAACACTGCCAAACAAATGGTTGACGTAGTAAAGGCCAAACCGAGTGACTGAACGAGGTCATCGCGTTTGAGCTGCAAACCTTGCAAATATGGCACCACAGGGATCACCACCACACCGGTCGCAACAGTCAGCGCTCCACCAAGATAACCGATCATTGGAGATAGCCATTTTTCATGCGGTGCAAAGTTCGGCAAGCTTTTGGCACAAAGCCCATACAGTCCGTATAGTGCCAACATGCCCCCCAGTAAAGCTTCACTTTTAAATTCACCATGTCCTAAAGTTGGAAAAATACTCCAAATTGAACCGACGATAATCCCAAGTAACAAGGGCCAAAAGCGTTGAATTAGTCGCAGCACCTGCCCTTCGGCAAATAATTGCCAAAAGTTGGTGACCATAGATGGAATGATTAATAACGTCGCTGCCTGAAATGGACTGATCACCATGGTGAGTAAGCCCATCGATACCGCAGGCAGGCCTAACCCAATCGTGCCTTTAATCAGACCTGCAATTGCAAAAACTGTGATGACGAACCAAATCATGGCGAAACTCGCTGAAGAATTGGTTCTATGCTATGCAATTCAGGCGCTTTGAAAAATCAGTGTTTTTGGAATAGAGCCTCAATAAAAAGTTGAGGCTAGGTTATAGCGTCTAAAACAGATAGCGTAGATGGGCTAAACAAACTCTTTTTATTTTGAATAAGTTATAAGCGTATTGGTGGAATAGTTATGTAAAAGCCGTTCCAATATGCTGTTTACTGGAACGGTTTTTAATAAAATATTGATACTTATAGGAAAATTTCAATCATTTCGTATAACGTGTATTATGTTAATTTTAGTAGAACTTTAAAAATGAAAAAATTAGAAATTATCTTTTTCGTAATTTTAATTCTAATTATTTTATGGGGCATACAATGGATGTTTCATGGCTTTCCAACAGGAAATTAAAATCATACTTCGCATCAAAATAAATAGTGTTATATTTCAAAAGGTTATGTTATAAAAAATCGGTAGCGAAAACCCAAAAAACCGACTTGTTTCCAAGCCGGGTTTCTACTGATTTTTTAACTTTTTATTTTGCCCACAAAAATAGCACCCAAATAACGAGTTTTATTTGCCATTTGTTGTGCTATTTCTTGCTCAAGACAAATAGGTCAAAATTTTAATCCAGAAATTCGGAAATTTCCTCAGCAGTTGTTCTCGCGGTCCTTGAAACACCCACCAGCGTTGCTGAACCAGGTCCAGTCCATTCACCATATCCTACTAACCATAGGTTGGGTTGTTTTACTGATCTTGTTCCTTCAACCAGTATCGTATTATTTTCCTCTACTATTCCAAGTGGCTTTAAATGGTCTAAAGTCGCTTTAAATCCAGTACACCAAATCACTGCATCAACCTGTTGAAAAGATCCATCTTCCCAAATCACGCCATCTTCTGTAAAAGCCGAAAACGGGCGCTCACTATGTAAAACTCCTCGTGAACGTGCATCTTTGACTGAATCAATCATGACAATATCACCTAGACCGCCAACAGGCTGATCTATTGTGCCGCCTTCTAATTTTGCCTTTAAACGCTCTGTCGCACGTAAAAATAGTATACGGCCATCAACATCATCTGCTAAAAATTGAGGAGGTGTTGGCGTGATCCAAAGAGTGTCTGCCACTTGGGAAACTTCAGCCAAAATTTGTGCTCCGGAATTTCCACCACCGATAATCATGACGTGCTTATCTTTAAACGGTTCTGCATTTTGATAATGGGCGGAGTGTAATTTCAGCCCTTTAAAATTTTCTTGGCCCGGGTAAGATGGGATATAAGGATGACTCCAGGTGCCCGTTGCACTGACTACAGCCTTGGCTTTCCATAACTGTTCACCTGCATGCACACTCAATGCCTCTCCTTCGCTTTTGACGTGATCAACATATATAGGACGAATAATCGGAAAGTGGTAACGCTGCTCATATTGCTGCAAGTATTCAATAACTTCTTTCTTGGTCGGATACGTTTGTTCTGTATTCGGCATAACCCAACCTGGTAAGGAACTCCAGCTATTCGGTGAAAATAGACGCAAAGAATTCCAGGCATGTAACCAGGCTCCACCTGCTTGATTTTGATCATCTAAAATAATGAATGGTATTTTTTTTCGCTTTAAAAAATAAGCCGTAGATAAAGCAGCCTGCCCACCACCGATAATGATCACATCCGTTTCATTCTGTTTATGATTCAAAGCCCTTTCCCCTTTCATTTTTCTTTAATATAAAAAACCAGTTGCCGGAGCAACTGGTTTTTTATATTAAATTTCAATAACTCAATTTACTTATTTTTTTCAATTAACTCAGCTATTGCTGGAGCTTCTAATACTTTACCGCTTGAGACAATTTTATCATTAATGACTAGACCAGGCGTACTCATCAAACCTGTTTCAGCAATCTTAATTATGTCCGTGACATACTCAATTTCAGCTTGTACCCCACTGCTTTTCACTGCTTCTTCTGTCGCTGCTAGTAAAGCCTTACATTTATGACAACCTGTACCCATAACTTTAATCTGCATTTCTAATCTCCTGAGACTGCTTTTTTATATAAAGAACTGACCAACTAAATTTAGACTATATCCAATGATTAAAACACCAACAAAAACAATCGCGACAAAAAGGCTGAGCAATTGTTTCTTCACGACCTGTTTTAACAAAATTAACGATGGCAGAGAAAGCGCTGTCACCGCCATCATAAAGGCCAAAACTGTACCTAAGCCCACACCTTTAGCTACCAATGCTTCTGCGATAGGTAAAGATCCAAATATATCTGCGTACATCGGCATGCTGACCACAGTCGCAACAAGCACTGAATACCAATGGTCTTGCCCTAATAAGGCAGTAATCCACTGCGTTGGAATCCAGTTATGAATCGCAGCACCAATACCGACACCGATCAAGACATAGATCCAAACTTTCCGGAAGATTTTGACCACCTGCTCCCAGGCAAATTCGCGACGCTCTTTCGCGGACATTTTAAAATTTTCATCATCTTGCACCGCATTATTGTGCGTTACAAATTCAGCGACATACCTTTCCATTTTGAAAAAGCTGATGAGTGAACCACCTAGGACTGCCAGAATCAGACCAAGTACCACGTAGATCATGGCAATTTTCCAGTTGAAGATACTCGCGAGTAAAATAATGGAAGCTAAATCGACCAAAGGAGAGGAAATCAAAAAAGAGAATGTTACGCCGACAGGTAAACCGGCCCGAGTAAAACCAATAAAGATAGGAATAGATGAACATGAACAAAATGGGGTAATGGTTCCCAGTAAGGCACCCATGATATTGGCTTTAATCCCTTTCATGCGTCCCAGAATTTGTCGGGTTCGTTCTGGAGGGAAATAGCTCTGGATATACGACAGTGAATAGATCAGGACACTTAAAAGTATAAAAATTTTAATGACATCATAGATAAAAAAATGCACGCTGCCACCGACTTGCGTGGCAATCGATAAACCTAAGATATTTTCAACGAACCAGGCAACTCCATCTGATAGCCATGTCATTTTCAACAGGACGCTATTTAACCATGCAAAGATTGCAATAATACTGTCCATTTAAATCCCCCTAACCTTGGCCGACTAAAAGTGTTTTAGTGAATGAATAGAGCTGTTCGGTACAAGGGATATTTAGTGAATAACGCATCCAGCGTCCATCTTTTCTTCCCTTGACTAGACCTAATTCAGTCAGACACTTCATATGATGGGAGAGCGTAGATTGCGTAATTGATAAATTTTTCAATAGTTCACAGGCACAACATTCACCTGAATGCAGTGTTTGTAAAATTTTAACCCGCGTTTCATCGGTTAAAGCTTTATATAAATTACAGGCCTGAAGATTGTTCAATCTACACTATCCTTAAATGGCTCTAATGTAACCAGTATGTAAATCATATTGATTATTGTCAATGTGACATGGGAAATAAAAAAAACCATTTTTCAGGGCCTTCACAATAAATTATGTTTTTATTTTAAATACTTACCATTTTCCCCAATAATGAATTTTCCATCTTCTTTAAAAAAAGTACCTAACTGTGCCAAAGGAATATCTAAAACCACTTAGGATGGACGATACAAAATATAGGGTTTCTTCACGTACTACTAAATGTCAGATGTCTATGAAACATGATATTTATGGTTCATCTCACAATGTTCAGCATAATCGATTGATTCTAGCTGTACAGTCACATGATTGAGATCAAAATGATGATGCAAAAATTCGGTAATTTCTGCGATCACGGCATCTGACGTGTGCTGAAATAAAAGTGATTTTCTCACTTAAGATTTACACACCACTTATAAGCATGAATATTCAACTAAAGAGGATTCTATTTAACATAATAGAGGTTATACGAAATGCTTTTGTTAGAACCCATTTAAAGTGTCTATATTCTCACCAATAAAAATGTCCGCTTTTAGAATATGCGCTTTTGCGATTATCGAAGCGGACGGTTTGATATGTTGGTGTCTATGTCGGATAAAGAACTTAAACGATTGTCGGTCTTGCAAGAAATCTGCGATCAACGCATAACTCAACCTCAGGCTGCTCAGCTACTTCATATCTCAGAACGTCAGATCAGACGCTTACTGCAGAAATACAAAGCTCAAGGTCCGCTGCATTAGCCCATGCCGCTCGTGGCCAAATCAGCAATTCTAAACTTCCTGAAGAACTCAGACTTAAGTGTCTCAATATTGTTTCAGATCAACTTTATGGTTTCGGACCCACTTTAGCGCATGAAAAGCTCACCACCGTACATGGACTCGATCTTTCAGTAGAAACCCTGCGTTCTTGGATGATTGCAGCCGATTTATGGATCCCTCGCTGCAAGCGCCTGAAACGACCATATCAGCCTCGTTATAACCGAGATTGTTATGGTGAATTGATCCAAATTGATGGCTCACACCATGATTGGTTTGAAGGCCGTTCTGCCAAGTGCTGCCTACTGGTATTTATCGATGATGCCACAGGAAAATTGCAGCATTTACGCTTCTGTGCGTCAGAGTCAGCCTTTGACTATATGATTTCGACACGTTTATATATCGAACAGCATGGTAAGCCATTGGCATTTTACAGTGACAAACATTCAGTTTTTAGGGTGAATCAAAGTAGCAAGAAAGACACCAAGATTACCCAGTTTGGACGTGTTCTGAGCACTCTCAATATCGATATCATTTTTGCTAACTCCCCTCAAGCCAAAGGTCGTGTAGAACGAGCGAATAGAACACTTCAGGATCGTCTGATTAAGGAGATGCGTCTAGAAGGCATCAAGTTCAATTGCAGATGCCAATAAGTGGCTGCCGTGCTTTATTGAGCAATTTAATCGTAAATTCGCCAAGATGGCTTTTAATTCCAAGGATCTACATCGGCCTATCGCTGAAACAGCCGAAGAATTAGATGATGTTTTTACCTGGCGTGAACCCCGCAGGGTCACGAACAGCTTGACGATTACTTATGATAAATGCGTATATATCTTGGAAAACAGCGAAGAAAATCAAAGATGGGTCGGCAAGTATCTTGAGTTCCTGGAATATCCGGATGGTACTGTAGCCATTGAATATCAGGGAAGAAAAATCAATTACAGCATCTTTGATAAATTAAGTCAGCTCAACCAGAGAGAGATCGTTGAGAATAAACGTTTGGGTTCTGTGCTGGCACATATTCAACAACAGCATGAACAACTGGAACACCAAAACAAACGCAATCGTTCTCAAAAGATGCCACGTAGACAAGCACAGAAAACAGCGATTCAACAACGAAATCTGAATCCTGTGCTTGACTCTTGTAGTTAAAAACAGGACATTTTAAATGGTTTATCGCATAGACATTTTAATTGGGGAATAACATCAAATCCGCCCTAACTATGGTCGAATCTCTTTCAACTCACGTTGAATAAAATGCTGAATCATATCGCGGTATAAACGTTCCACAATATCTGCATTTACACCGTGCTCTGTGGCTTGTAGACGAATTTTACTAATCACCGCTTCGACACGTTCTGGTGATTGAACATCCTGTACTGAACGCTTAAAACGCACCGCTTGATCAACATAAAACTGACGTGCAGCAATGAGCTCAATAATTCCCTGATCAATCACATCAATCTGTGCGCGGGCTTGCTCTAATGACTCAACTTTTTCTTTCTTCATCTTCTCTGGCTTCACTTTCAGCGGTGTTTTCACTTTTATACTTCTCTTCTAACACATTACTGAAAATACTTTCAATCATCCATACGCGGTATAAGCTATTAAATACATAGCTTTGACCTGCAATACGTAATTCTAAAACAGGAAAATCGGGCTGTGACTTCATCTCACAGTGCATATCATTTTCTTTTAATTTTTCAGCAATATCGTTAGTAGTCAGTTCAGAAATCTCTAACTCATACTGTAAAGCCTGAAAATGTGCTTTGAAGGATAAATCACGCCCTTTGATCCATACGGCCTCCAAAATGCGATACATCACATCAATACGCTGCTCTTCGGGCGCACTGTAGTAAAGCTGTGACATAGCTAATGTCGCTGCTTCTGTAGGCCGGCAAAATGGCGTGAACTTAACTTCGGTCCGTTTAGACAGACGTGTTGCCAAACTCCAGTCAAACAAATCACGACCGTGATACGACAATGGATACACATTCAACTGAATATTATAATAGTCCGCCAATTCCTCACGAATATAAGCCAACAGTAACCATGAAATCGGATCTTCCATCGCGATGTAGAGATCAAGCTCAGGATCGAGTCCCTGAATTTCATTCAACTCTTCTGCATCACTGATCAGGTGCTCACGCCATTCAATATGATTGATCATAAAGATCGGGTTATCTGTCAGGAGTTTTTGTTGTTTTAAACGGCGCGTTAAACGCAGTAAATCATCTACAGCATGGTACTTACGTTCACCAAACTCAAAATAGCCCGATAAAATCAGGGTATCGGTAAAGATACGTTCAGGAAAATCTTGAGCTTTATGATGACGGCTGGCCATCGCATACAGTGTTCTCAGCTTGCCATACTGCTTTTGCCACAGCATGTGGAACACATCTTCAAGTAAATAAAGAAAATCTTGGCCGCGTAATGGCGTATTTTTTAGAATAATTTCGGCTTGTTCTAAAGCTTCGGCGGTCGGTTGTTCAGGTGTTTCATGAAAACTAAAACGATGCTGCCGCGCTAAAATTTGGGCATCATTCAGACAATATTGTTGCCATTCTATCGATGACATTTGATTAGGAGGTTCAGCACTCTGACGACAAATAATCACTTTCAGTGGTTTAATTTCATCACTGAGAATTTCTTCTAATTGAGGCAGTTGCTGCGCAGCCAAATAGCTATAAACATCATCCAGTCGAAGATAAACACTCAGACCTTGTTCCGTGGGTAACACCGCTTGTCGGGTCGGTTTCTGATAAAACCAACTCGATCGGATTGGATCGAACCAACGGCGTAACAGTGACATGCGTTTTTTGCCTCAAAATGATGAATTGTGCCGAACCTGCCAGCACATGCTTAAAATTCAACTTCTATTATGAAGCTGTTTTAAATGAGATATAAGCCTTGTGCAAAACTTATATCAAGTCAGGGCTGAATGTTCAATGTTTAACAATGGATTAGACGTCTAGATTTAGGTCAGTCACCGCACCTTTTTCCGCACCAGAGGTCAACTTGGCAAATTTAGCCAAAGCGCCGTGGGTATAGTTTGGTTTCGGTTTGACCCAGGCCGCGCGACGTGCAGCAATTTCATCCTCAGCCACATGCCAAGTCATTTCACTGGTTTCAGCGTTAATTGAAATTTTATCGCCGTTTTTAACCAAGCCAATTGGGCCTCCTTCATAGGCTTCTGGTGTCACATGCCCAATCACAAAACCATGGCTGCCGCCCGAGAAACGCCCATCAGTCAACAGTGCAACAGATTGGCCTAGACCTTTACCAATAATCGCTGAAGTCGGTTTTAACATTTCCGGCATACCCGGCCCGCCTTTTGGCCCAACACCGCGGATCACCACCACTTCACCTTCTTGTACTTCGCCATCTAAAATACCGCGCATGGCACCCTGCTCACCCTCAAATACCCGCGCAGGCCCCTCAAAATACAGCCCTTCTTTACCGGTAATTTTAGCCACTGCACCCGTCGGCGACAAATTTCCTTTGAGTACCACCAAATGTGAATCCTTTTTAATTGGCGTATCAAACGGCAAAATAATTTGCTGTCCTTCAGGATAATCCTCTACATCGGCTAAGTTTTCCGCCAAAGTTTTGCCCGTAACGGTGAGGCAAGAACCGTCGAGCATGCCGGCATCCAGCATGCGTTTCATGAGCGGCTGAATGCCGCCAATGGCAATCAGTTCCGACATTAAATATTTACCCGATGGGCGCACATCGGCCACCACAGGAATATCTTTGCCAATACGCACAAAATCATCCAAAGACAGTTCCACGCCTGCGGTATGCGCCATGGCAATCAAATGCAGTACGCCATTGGTTGAACCGCCTAAAGCAATCAGCACTTTAATCGAGTTTTCAAAAGCGGCTTTGGTCATAATGTCGCGCGGCTTAATATCGAGACGCAGCAGGTTCATCACGGCTTCACCTGCGCGTTGGCAATCTTCAATTTTATCTGCTGAAACTGCTTCCTGCGCCGATGAACCTGGCAAGCTCATGCCTAAGGCTTCAATCGCTGAAGCCATCGAATTGGCCGTATACATACCGCCGCACGAACCCGGCCCCGGCAGCGCGACTTCTTCAATCTGCTTCACTTGAATTTCATTGATTTCGCCTTTGGCGTGCTGACCGACTGCTTCAAATACCGAAATCATATCGGTATGCCCTGCTCCGGGTTTGATGGTGCCACCATAAATAAACAGGCTCGGACGGTTTAATCGCGCCAAACCCATGATACAGCCTGGCATATTCTTGTCGCAGCCGCCTATGGCAATTACGCCATCATAGGCCTGACAGCCCACCACAGCTTCAATGGAATCGGCAATGATTTCCCGCGACAGCAAGGAATACTTCATACCTTCTGTACCGTTGGAAATGCCGTCAGAAATGGTGATGGTATTAAAAATAATGCCTTTACCGCCTGCAGCATTGACCCCGTTCTCAGCATCACGCGCCAAGCCATCAATATGCATATTACACGGCGTGACGTTGGCCCAAGTTGAGGCAATGCCTATAAATGGGCGCTTAAAATCTGCATCTTGAAAGCCCGTGGCACGCATCATGGAACGTGCAGGCGCATTTTCGATACCTTCATAAACAGGCGCAGAATGTTCGCGAATATTATTTTTACTCATTGTTCTTCCTTGGCGATGGCTGATTTTGGCTTCAGCCTTGGCGGATTCTTTTAAAATTATTGTATAGAATTAAAACGGCGTAATACAGTAGACCTCTTGCAAAAGTCAAAAGGTGATCCCTACATTACCAATCAAATTAATATTGAAAGTCCCTTCTCCATGAGCTCTACATGACGTAAGAGAAGGTTTGTACGAGAGGAATTTTCCATCGAAATCCTCTCCCTAGCCCTCTCCTTTAAAAAGGAGAGGGAACGTCACTTTATTTTTGAATACAGTACACAAAACGACTTAAGTAAAGATTTATAATGAATTAAATTTTATCAAATCTCTGATACGCGGGAATGTCATCCGCAACCTGCGAAGCATTTGAATGAACTGTTTTTGCAAAAAAAAATTTTAGAATCTTAAGTGGACAGGTTTTGCAGATGACAAATGGTTTTGATTACTTTTGCCAAAACAAAAGTAACATAAGAGCTCCTAAAATTTGCTTTAAAAACATAAGACTCCGTCGTGTCATTTTTTTAAATTTAGAGACTATAAAAATAAGCTTCCACAATATTCAATTTAGTGAAAATCAAAATAAAAAAATCACCGCAGAAAGTATGAGTTTAGGTTTTATATTCTTTCCCATACAGCCTCATACTAAACAATAAAACTCTAATGCTATCTCGTAGGCACTCCTTACTTTTGACAGGCCAAAAGTAAACAAAAGCCTTTATCTACCCGATATAGCATCCCTGCTATACTGGCAAACGTGCAACTTCCTGTCGCACCTCTCCATAGCAAAAGTTGGGGATTTATAAAATATTACTTGCATAAAAAAAGCACCCCATTCGGAGTGCTTTTTTATTTAAAAATCTAGAGCTTAGATTTCACGTACTGCGCCTTTCGCCGCACTTGTAGTATGCATTGCATACGCTTTCAATGCTTTCGAAATTTTACGCGGACGCTCTTCCACAGGATGCCAGCCTTTTGCTTCTTGCGCTGCACGGCGAGCCGCCATGGTTGCTTCATCAACAGCTAAGTTGATGGTACGGTTTGGAATATCGATTTCAATTAAATCGCCATCTTCCACCAAACCAATTGCACCGCCTTCTGCTGCTTCTGGAGACACGTGACCAATAGAAAGGCCTGATGAACCGCCAGAGAAACGACCATCCGTTAATAGAGCACATTCTTTACCTAAACCTTTCGATTTTAGGTAGCTGGTTGGGTACAGCATTTCTTGCATGCCCGGACCACCTCGTGGACCTTCGTAACGAATGACAACCACATCGCCTGCTTTGATTTCATTGCCCAAGATCGACTCTACAGCAGAATCTTGGCTTTCAAATACACGTGCAGTCCCGTTGAATTTCAGGATGGAATCATCCACACCTGCTGTTTTTACAATACAACCATCGAGCGCGATGTTGCCATAAAGCACAGCCAAACCACCATCTTTAGAGAATGCATGTTCTGCATTACGGATTACACCCGCTTCACGGTCACCATCAAGACGTTGGTAATAACGATCTTGAGAGAATGCAGTTTGCGTTGGTACACCGCCCGGTGCTGAACGGAAGAATTGATATACGTCTTCATTTTCAGTACGGATGATGTCCCATTTATCCAAAGCATCTTTTAGTGAAGCTTCATGAACGGTACCAACCGAAGTATCGAGCAAGCCTGCACGGTCTAATTCACCCAAAATCGACATGATGCCGCCTGCACGGTGTACATCTTCCATATGCACGTCGTTTTTCGCAGGTGCAACTTTACAGAGTACAGGCACTTTGCGAGACAAACGGTCAATGTCGTCCATCGTGAAATCAACACCAGCTTCATTGGCAGCTGCTAATAAATGCAGAACGGTGTTGGTTGACCCACCCATTGCGATGTCCAAAGTCATGGCATTTTCATACGATGCTTTGGTTACCATTTCACGTGGCAATACACTGTAATCATCTTGTTCGTAGTGACGTTTGGTAATTTCTACGATCAATTGACCAGCTTTTTCAAATAATTTTTTACGGTTGGCATGGGTTGCAAGCGTAGAACCATTACCCGGTAAGGACAGACCCAATGCTTCTGTTAAGCAGTTCATTGAGTTTGCTGTGAACATACCTGAGCATGAACCACAAGTTGGGCATGCAGAGCGTTCGTATTCAGCAACTTCTTCATCAGTATAGTTGTCATCTGCAGCCACAATCATGGCATCAATCAAGTCGATCGCTTTGTCATTGCCGCGGATTTTGACTTTACCCGCTTCCATTGGGCCGCCAGAAACAAATACCACTGGAATGTTCAAGCGCATTGCCGCCATCAACATCCCTGGGGTAATTTTGTCACAGTTGGAAATACATACCATGGCGTCAGCACAGTGCGCGCTCACCATGTATTCTACTGAGTCTGCAATCAAGTCACGTGAAGGCAATGAATACAGCATGCCGTCATGGCCCATCGCAATACCGTCATCGACTGCGATGGTGTTAAATTCTTTAGCAACACCGCCTGCTTGCTCAATTTGACGCGCCACAAGTTGACCAAGGTCTTTAAGATGAACGTGACCCGGTACAAATTGGGTAAATGAGTTCACGACAGCAATAATTGGTTTACCGAAGTCTTCATCTTTCATACCAGTTGCACGCCATAAGCCGCGCGCACCCGCCATATTTCTTCCGTGTGTCGATGTTTTTGAACGATAGTCAGGCATTTTATATTTCCAACAAAGTTTGAGCTTGAAATGAACCCTGCAGATTCACTCTGGCTAAATCATACTGACAATGATGTAAAATCAGTCGAATTTTAAACCTATCATACACCAAGCCATTGTTTTTAAAGATGGCTTTTTAAGCTGAGATTTGGGCAGATGGGTCTATAAATAAAACCGAGTGATTTGACGACAAAAATCTTTTAACTGAAATCTACTATACCGCCATCAATGGCTGCACAATACAAAACTTTCATGAATAATTTTTAAATTTTATATAAATATAATTTATTTAAAAAATTGCAAATTTGCGATTTTGGGTTATGAAATCATTGAGCTTGGACAGCTTCAAAGTTGCAAAAATCAATTTCTAATGTTCTAAATTACGCATTAATCATTTGCTATAATCCACATATTCAACACAGATTCGGTTCATTCATTTTGAAAATCATCTTTGCCGGTACGCCAGAATTTGCCGCAACAGCACTAGCTGCTTTGCTCAACACACAACATGAAATTGTTGCGGTATACACTCAACCTGACCGCAAAGCTGGACGTGGACAAAAACTCACAGCTTCTGCCGTAAAGCAATTGGCTTTGGAGCACCATATTCCGGTTTACCAACCGCTTCATTTCAAATCATCGACTGAAGAAGGTTTAGCCGCACAAGCGGAATTAAAGGCCTTAAATGCCGATGTTATGGTGGTTGCAGCCTATGGTTTGATCTTGCCGCAAGTCGTGTTAGATACCCCGAAATATGGCTGCCTGAACATTCATGGTTCATTGCTGCCACGTTGGCGTGGTGCCGCACCGATTCAACGTGCCATCGCTACAGGTGATATTGAAACAGGTGTCACCATTATGAAAATGGCAGCCGGACTCGATACAGGCGACATGATGTATAAAACCATCTGCCCGATTGAAGTAACGGATACCTCTGCAACTTTGCATGACAAACTTGCAGAGCAAGGTGCAACTGCAATTGCTGCCGTTTTAGACACTGAACAAACATTGCAGCAATATTTAGACAGCCGTGAAGTCCAAGACGAAGCGTTAACGGTTTATGCACATAAGCTTTCAAAAGCCGAAGCAAAAATTGATTGGTCCATCGATGCTGTACAAATTGATCGTAACATTCGTGCCTTTAATCCATGGCCGGTAGCATTTATTCAGTTGGATGAACAAAACAACTTACGTGTTTGGCATTCTGAACTTTCTGCTGTGTCTGCACCGAACGCTCAAGCAGGTGAAATCATTGCCATCGATAAAAAAGGCATACACGTTGCCTGTGCCAATGGCAGCGTGATTATTTTGACTTCTTTGCAATGGCCGGGTGCTAAACCACTCAACCCTGTACAAATTTTACAAACCCAAAAATTGACTATTGGACAAATTTTATAATGAAGCAATCTCCCAACGCCTCGACCCGAGACCTTAATTTACGTGCTCAGGTAGTGAAGACGTTATTGGCTGTCCAAAATGGTCAATCGCTGCAATCGGTACTCGCGCAGCAAATGAATATCGTGTCAGATAAAGACCGTGCGTTATTCCATGAATTGGTGCTCGGTTGTTTACGTCAATGGTATGCATTGAAACAACTGACTTTACCGCTTCTGTCTAAACCGGTAGATAACCAAGTGGTTGAAACCTGTTTATACCTTGGTTTGTACCAATTATTGTGTACCCGTGTCGCGGCTCATGCTGCAATTTCTGAAACGGTGGAAGCTGCAAAACAATTGGGTATGGGAAGTCTAAGTGGCTTAATCAACGCAATTTTGCGCCGTGCAACACGTGAAACAGAACAGTTCTACGACGTACTTGAACAAGCCACCAATTTACCAAGTTGGTTAACCAAACGTCTGAAAAAAGACTGGGGCGAACAATTTGATGAACTTAGTTATGAGCTTAAGCAAATTGCACCACTGACTTTACGTGTTAATACACGCCAAGTCAGCCGTGACGAATACCTTGATATTTTGGAAGATGAAGGCATCGATGCACATCGCTGTGAACTCTCTAATGTCGGTATCGTGATGGATGAAAGTCTACATATTCCAAGTTTGCCGGGCTTTGAAGCAGGTGGTTTTTCGGTACAAGATGAACATGCTCAACTGTGTGCAACACTATTACCAAATCTCGATGGTAAATTTGTGATTGATGCTTGTGCTGCGCCGGGTGGTAAAACCGCACATATTTTAGAAACCTTCCAACCGAAGAAACTCATTGCACTGGATCAAGATGAAAAGCGTCTGAAACGTGTGGTTGAAAACCTTGATCGTTTGGATCTCGATGGTAAACATGTTGAAATTCAAACTGCCGATGCCATCACCTATACTGCTCCTGAACTTGCTGATTGTATCGTGCTCGATGCGCCATGTACTGCTGTCGGTGTAATGCGTCGTCATCCTGATATTCGTTTACTACGTCAATCGGGCGACATTGCAAAAACTGTAGTGTTACAAAAACAAATTTTGGAAAACATGTGGAAGCAGCTTAAAGTCGGCGGCAAGCTGCTTTATATCACATGCTCGATTTTAAAAGCTGAAAATGAACAGCAAATGGTTGAGTTCTTTGCCAATCATGCCGATGCCCAAGAAATTAAAATTGAAGCGGATTGGGGTGTTGAACAAATTCATGGTCGTCAATTGTTCCCGAAAGTGGGTTATGGCGATGGCTTCTTCTACTGCCTCATTCAAAAAACAGCTTAATCTACAATAGAATTTGCTTTTTAGTACCACATAAAAAAGGAACCCTCGGGTTCCTTTTTTATCAACGATGAAGCTTAATCTTCTTCATCTGGATGTTTTGCTAAATGGATCGACGCTAAGATCAAGCCGCCCCAAAGTAAAACCATTGAAATGATCATCATGATTAATGCAGATGTATTCATGTTATTTCTCCTCAGGTTTTTGGTCTTTCATGCAACTAAATACAATCGCACCAAGCACAAAGATCGCAATGACTAAACCGGCTACAGGCAATAACACGTCAACTGGATAACCGCCATAGCCTTTAGATGCAACGTCTTTAATGGTTAAGCCTAAAGCCACCAATAATGAAAGCGGAGTAACAACCGTTAATAAGAAGTTCCAACCAAAGCCTAATTTAATACTTGAATATTGATTTACATGATCGCGTAATTGCGCAAGCAATGGACGACGGAACCACGACACCAAGATAATCGAGAACAAACCACCCGCCACGATACCAATGTTATTGGCAAAGTAGTCAATGATGTCAACGAAAGTAATCGCACTGTGGGTTGAGAAAATTAAAGTCGATAAAATGGCAGAACCACCCGCAACAATCGTTACAGCTTTTTTACGTGACCAGCCGAATTTATCTTGGAACGACGCAATTGGCACTTCCAAAATACTCACCATTGACGTGATACCCGCAACAGCAAGTGATGAGAAGAACAAGAAACCAAATAAATCACCGCCCGCACCTAAGCTCGAAATGATTTTCGGGAAGGCAATGAAGGCCAAGCCAATACCGCCTGAAACCACTTCATTTACAGGTACGCCCGCACTATGCGCCATAAAGCCCAATGCCGCAAAAATACCAATACCCGCTAAGATTTCAAATGATGAGTTGGCTAATGCAACCACTACGCCTGAACCGGTTAAGTTGGTTTTTGCTTTTAAGTAAGACGCATAGGTCAACATGATCCCGAAACCAATCGATAACGAGAAGAAGATATGACCAAAGGCTGCTAACCATACTTTATAGTCAGTCATCGCATCCCAGTTTGGCGTAAAGAATGCATTTAAACCTTCTGTAGCACCAGGTAAACGTACCGCTTGAATCACCAAAATCGAGAACAAAATCACCAACAATGGAATAAAGATTTTATTCGAAAGCTCTACACCCTTCTTCACACCACCATATAAAATGAACATGGTAATCGCCCAAACAATCACCAATCCAAAAAATAAGGTCGGTACAAAACCAAAGGCAATTCCATCGGCATTTTGCAAGTAAGTATTAAAGAAAAAGCCTTGAGTATCTTCACCCCATTTTTGACCGATTGAGTAGAAAATATAACTGCCGGCCCATGACAATACACTGGCATAGTAGATCCCGATGATGAGTGTCACCATCACTTGCCACCAACCTAATGCCTCACTGTTCATAAGTTTTTTATATGCAGTTGGCGGAGCTTTTCGGAATTTATGCCCCACTGCATAATCTAAGAATAATAAAGGCAAACCCGCTGCAAAAATTGCAATTAAATAGGGAATTAAAAATGCACCGCCACCATTTTCATATG
Organism: Acinetobacter sp. YH12231; assembly: GCF_013417755.1. NCBI lineage: Bacteria > Pseudomonadati > Pseudomonadota > Gammaproteobacteria > Moraxellales > Moraxellaceae > Acinetobacter > Acinetobacter sp. YH12231. Next base: position 5,338 of record NZ_VPDJ01000007.1, on the reverse strand, counting down.
CTACGTAAGGGAAACGCCAAATATTTCCCAAACCTACAGCGGAACCAATAGCGGCAATGATAAATCCTGATCGTGCCGACCAGTTTTCACGATTATCTGACATAGAACACCTAAACCTCAGGCATCTTTAACTGCTGCTTGTTATGGTTATATCGCGAGCAAAAAAAGAACCATAAAAATAAAATTCTGGGTGTTTGATCTGGTGAGATACCTTGTGAGCGTCTATACCAAATTGCAAACAGAAAAATCACATGCGCATTTTGGTTAAAAACACCACAAATAACTTTCCCTTTGTATGAATTAACAATACTCACTTTTTTTAAGTTTTTCTGTAATTTCTACGGCAAATATTCCATTTTTATAATGTGTTTAGGCTTAAATGTTCATTTAATCAGCTTATTTTTCATACAATTTAAGTTATCAATAATATAACTTTTAGGAATATTTTATTTCCAATTAAATTTTTAAAGTTATTTCACTCGATAATGTCCGGTAATTTGATAGGCATGCAAAAGATCTTCTTCCTGTGTGCCCTCTCCTATATTATGGATAATCAGCGGAACCCGGCTACCTTTCATTTTACGATCTGAAACCACACCGATATGCACTAAACCACGCCCTAAGTCCCAAGTGACAATATCACCTGCCAAATACTGCTTATCTTTGACTACATAGCCCTGACGTTGCATCCAGGTTTGAATATTGGGAACACGTCGATGATCAATATTTTTATCAGTACTTTTTAAGCCCCATTTTTGTGGATACTGCTTAAAATTGGCTTTCATATCTTCATGAATGGCTTGTTGTAAATCAATCCCTTGCTGTCGTAATGCACGAATTATCACATCGGTACAAACACCCTTGATTAAAGGGACATCTCCCATCGGATAACGCAGTGCAGTATATGCAGGATCATAATATAAGGTTTTCCCAATTTGACTGCGTGCATCCGTCACCATTTGAGTGGCATTAAAAGCAAAGACAACCATATTCACGGTCATCAAACTGACCAATAATAAAATTCGTTTCATTTTTTCTTATTCACTTTAGATTTTTCAAATGATTCAAAAACTGGGCTTCGAACAGATCCATACTGAACCAAGCCCATGTTTAAACAGCTACAGTTTTATCGCCAATACCCGTTCTTCTTGCATATCTCGAATGGCGGACTGAATTCCTTCACGGCCTAAGCCAGAATCTTTTACGCCACCATATGGCATGTTATCGACACGGAAAGATGGAATATCATTAATAATCACTCCACCAACCTCTAAGTGATTCCACGCATACAACATTTTATTCAAATTTTGCGTATAGACACCCGCTTGTAAACCAAAACGGCTGCTATTAATTTTGGCAATACCTTTTTCAAAGTTTTTGTATTTCTCTAAAATCGCTACAGGGCCAAAGATTTCATCTTTATACACTTCTAGCGATTCATCGACATTTTCTAATAAAATTGGATCGAGCAAAGCCCCCTGATGTTCACCACGAACCAAAGCTTTAGCTCCTTTTTTGACTGCTTTATCGACCCATTTATGCACGCGTGTTGCTTCTGCTTCCTTAATCATTGGACCGACCATGGTGCTTTCCAACTGTGGATCATCCGCTTTAAGCTGCTTCATTCTCGCCACGAGTTTTTTCTTCACATCGGCATAGATATCGGCATGCACCAAGATGCGTTGAACACTAATACACACCTGCCCTGCATGGTTATACGCCCCACCGACTAAGCGTTCAATAAATGCCGCTGAAATTTCAGTATCAGGCTCAACCAATACAGCAGCGTTGCCACCGAGTTCCAAAGTCACTTTTTTACGCCCCGCACGCGCTTTCATATCCCAGCCGACAACATCGGAACCGGTAAAGCTGAGCAGTTTAAATCGGTCATCTGTTACCAAGACATCTGCATGTTCACGTGGACAAGGTAAAACTGAAAAAGCACCTTTAGGTAAATCCGTTTCTGCCAAAACTTCCGCAATTTTTAAAGCTGAAATAGGCGTCAAACTTGCAGGCTTCAAAACAAATGGACAGCCTGCGGCAATGGCAGGTGCAATTTTATGCGCAGTCAGATTGATCGGAAAATTAAACGGGCTGATCAAGGATACAGGGCCTATCGGCACATGTTTGACCATGCCTTGATAGCCAGATGCCGCTGCAGTAACCGCCAATGGGATCATGCGACCATCATCCATCTGTGTGACAGCATCGGCAGCAATTTGAAAGGTATTAATTAAACGTTCAACTTCAGCAGCTGCGGCTTTATGCGGTTTTCCACCTTCCGCAATTAAAATTTCAGTCAATTCTGCACGCATTTCATTAAAACGTTTAACACAGTGCAGTAAGATTTTTTGTTTTTGAAAAGGTTCCAATGCCGCCATTGCAGCGCTAGATTTAACCGCTGAATCAATGGCTTTTTCAATGGTTGCAGCATCTGCGAGTGCAACGCGTGCATATACGTCTTGGGTATATTTATGATTCACTTCTAACCACTGCTCTGTGGTCGCTGCTTTACCTGCAACATAGAGCGGATAATCTTTTATATCTTGTACGGCTTTGGACATGACGATATTTCCATGATCTTGAGACATTATTGATAAATGTGAATAAATCTATGCCTCTATCATGCGCTGACTGAGCACAGAGTTCACTATATTTAAGTAACAAAATGAACCTCAAGCCTCAAACTTGATTACTTATACGCCCTGAACTTCATCCCCTATTTTCAGACCTCTGCTTGTACTGAAAAACGTATGATCGAGTCTCTATATAACGATGAAATTAAATTAGAAAAGCTATTTAAAATATTAAATCTCATTATTTATCAATATGTTTTAATAAATCATTCAGCCCCAATTCAATGATAAGAATTATGAGTACAACATAAAAAAAGCCCATCAAATGACGGGCTTTTTAAATCTATGTTTTAGCTATACGAACGCTGTGTTTTCACTGAAGCCTTATTCACATTTTCTAAAGCGGCAACCTCTTCATCCGTTTGCGCTTTGCGAATAAAGAACACTGCAATCGCTGCGATGACTACTGGAATTCCTACGGCCATAAAGTTAATTTGATGTGGCAATTCTTGTGATAATAAATAGCCGATCAGAATCGGGCCAACAATCGCACCTGTACGACCAACTGCAGAAGCCCAACCAATACCTGTCGAACGTACAGACAACGGATAGTACTGTGCAACATAGCTATACAGCAAGATTTGTGAACCAATTGCCGATGCACCTGCGACTGCAACCAAAAGATAGATCACAGGCTGTGGTGAATTAAAGCCGAGTAACGATAGTGCCACAGCACCTGCGAGACATAATGTAATGATCACCGGTTTTAAATGGAATTTGTCAGCTAAAATACCGCCGCCAATCGTACCAATCACCGCACCAATATTCATCGCCAATAGGAACGTCAAACTGCTACCTAATGAATAACCTGCGGCCATCATTAGTTTTGGTAACCAACTGCCTAATGCATAAAGGGTTAATAGACACATAAAGAAACACAGCCAAAACAACATCGTACTTACGCCACGACCTTGCTTATACAACGCTTTAACAGACGTTCCACCCGGAACCGCAACTTCAGTCAGTTCCAGTTGAGTATTTGCAGTCACGGTTTGTTCAGGTGCAATGGTTTGAATCATACGACGTGCTTCATCATGACGATTCACCTTCACCAAAAATGTGAGCGATTCAGGTAAAAATTTCCAAGCAAATGGCAACAGTAACAGTGGAATACCCGCAATGAAGAACATGATTTGCCAACCATAATCCGCAGTAAACCATGAACCAAAGAGAGCCGCCATGATGCCACCCATTGCATAACCACTGAACATGGTGGTCACTAAAGTACTGCGTAGATGCTTAGGTGCATATTCAGATGTCAATGCCACAAGGTTCGGTAATACCCCACCAATGCCAAGTCCAGCAATAAAACGTAACGCGCCAAATTCCGTTGGATTTGATGCAAAACCGCCTAAAAATGTGAATGTACTGAATAAAAATACACAAATCATGATAACTTTTTTACGGCCAATCCTATCAGCCAAAGTACCAAACATCATGGCACCAAACATCATCCCTGCAAGTGCTGTACTCGCTAGCATACCTGCCTGAACAGCTGTTAATCCCCAATCTTTCATCAATAAAGGCAGCGCAACACCATTGATCGCTAAGTCGTAACCATCAAATAAAATAAGAATTAGACACCACATCATGATGCTGAAATGCGATTTTGTGAACTTAGCGTTATCGACAACGCTATTCACATTCATTGTGCTTGTAGACATTGAACCTCACCTCCAATTGTGAGTTTTATTTTTCGCTACAATGCCGTTTTTGACTGTAAATTGTCCAAAATTACAAAGGTATAGACCCATACCTTTCAGATATATCCATGTTGTTTGGGAATAAAATGTCATAAAAACTCGGATATTTTTGAAATATTTATACATAAAAAAGTCGATGGACTGTGGGTCTAGTTTTTATAATGATTAATTTTCAATGTGTTACTAGAAGCTAAATCACAATCAGACGATAGATTATTTGATATGAAAATTGTCAGAATAAAACTCAAATTTTATAGAAAAAAACCAGACTCTACGATCTAGGTCGTAGATTTCTAAATCATAAGGCATCAGCCATCACTTAAGTCGATAATTAGGCATTTAAACTGTTGTTTTAGCTGACTTACATTCAGGTTTTCCGACATTTTTAAGCTGAGAATTCCTTCAATTGATGATTTTTAAATGCGTTTATTGTCTAATAATCATCCATGTTTAAATAATTCAAGCCACAATCTATCAATATTTTTATCATCTCCCTGTTTTATGCTTCTGCTTATCTTCTTTTCCCCTTTTCTCCACACATAAAAAAACACCCCCTGACGTATCAGGGGGTGTTTCGAATAAAGAGCTGGCGATGACTTACTCTCACATGGGTAACCCCACACTACCATCAGCGCTAAGAGGTTTCACTTCTGAGTTCGGGAAGGGATCAGGTGGTTCACTCTTGCTATTGTCGCCAGCACAACTGTTATGACTTTGCATTTGGTCTTATCTTTTCAGTGCCGTTGCTTGGTCAAATGAGTTATTAACAGAAGTACTTGAGTTAATTTAAGGTGTTCATTTTATCTAGCTTTTCAACTAAATCAAGTTTGATTGATTATATGTGAATCAATTGATGCTTTACATACAACTGTTTGGGTGTTGTATAGTCAAGCCTCACGAGCAATTAGTATTGGTCAGCTTCATGCGTCACCGCACTTCCACATCCAACCTATCAACGTCGTAGTCTTCAACGGCTCTTTAGTGGACATAAAGTCCAAG